>NZ_JAOCQE010000029.1 GCF_025290915.1 Streptomyces sp. 15-116A
GGGACCGCCGGTCGCGCCGGGGAGCCCGGAGCCGGGGCGGGCACCCGCGCCGGTGCCTGTGCCGGGTGCGGAACCGTTCGTGCCGCCGGGCCGGGAGCCGCCGGGCACGTTCATGGCACCGACGACGCCACCGGGACGTGCGCCACCAGGTGCACCACCCGCGGGCGCAGCACTGCCGGAACCGGCGGAACCGCCCGCTCCGGCCCCCGAACCACCCGGAGCACTCCCGACATTGGCGGCGGAACCACCCGTACCACCCTTGCCGGCCGGGGACTTGCGGGGCGCGAACCAGTCGCTGGTCGACTTCTCCTCGGCGGACTGCTGCCCGGCCGGGGACGCGCCACCGCCGGACGACGACTGCGTGGACGGACCGGGCTGCGCACCCTGTGCGGACGCAGCGGACGCAGCGGACGAGGCGGGCCGACCGGGCTCGGTGGGGGCGCCGCCGCTGCCGGCGGACGGGCCGGAACCCGGCGCGGCCGCCTCGGCGTCGCTGTCGGCCTTGGCCTTGGCGTTGGTGACGGGCTTGCGCACGACGACCGGCGGGATGGGCCGCGATCCGGGGATGTTGATGCGGATCCGCGTCGTCAGCGTGGTCTCGGTCTTGCGGTCCTCCGGGCGCGGGGCCGTGCGGCCGCCCGCGCCCGTGCCCTCGTCCGGAACCGTCGGGGTCCCGTAGGGCGGGGTGCCCGACGGGTACGCGGCTCCGCCGTGCCCGTTGGGCCCGGAGGACGGAGTGTCAGTTTCACGACTCAAGGCAGGTTCTCCCGGTTGGCTCCGCCGCCCGTCACGACCTCACGGTGGGGGTCCCCCCAACTCGGGCGAAGCCGAGGGCTTGGGGGAGGCTCGGCGGCGCGCACCACCATACTGTCCGCGTCCGGCGGGTATCCCAGGACCGCTGGGGAAACCCGCACAGGACTCGCACCGCCGTCACCCGGCGAAGTGGTACGTCACTTGCCAAGTCGGGCAGGACCGTCGTGGGGTTGCCGCACCGGGGCAAGGGTGGCGCAGATCACAGCAACACCGATGCCGCCGAGCAGGAAGAGATACGAGCCGCTGCCGGCGGCGAACAGGAAATCGCCCTCCGGGCGGCTGGTGGTGAGCAGGATGACGGCGAGCATCCAGCCACCGGCCGCGGAGGCGGCGGCGGCACGGCTGCGCAGGAGGCGGGCCGCCCCCAGACACAGCCCCGCCTCGGCGGCGAGGGCGAGCAGCAGCCCGCCCGGGAACCACCCCGGCTGCACGAGCGCACCGGCCGCGCCGACGACGGCACCGAGGACGAACAGCCCCAGGTAGGCGCCGATCCGCGCGGCGGACGGCGGGCGGATGGGCTGGGCGAGCGCGGACGGACGGTCACCGCTCATGACGCCTCCCCGATCCCGGCGAACAGGTCACTCTCCCGGGTTTCGGGGCGTTCGCCGCGTACCAACTCGTAGTACTCGGTGGTGAAGAGGGGCTGCGCGAGCTCGTTGGAGAGGACGAAGTACGGCTCCGCCACGGTGATCTGCGTGGCATGCGCCCGCATCGCGGCGGCCTTGGCGGCAGCGGCGCGCTCGTCGCCCACGACGGCGGCGGTGATGCGCTCGTCGTCGACGACGCCGGGTACGTCGTCGACGGTGGCCGCCTTGTCGAAGGGCAGGCCGGGCAGGTCGTCCTGGAGCTGGGCGAAGGCCTGCTCGGCGACGGAGCGGGGGACGCGGTTCCAGTAGACCTTGGGGATGCCGTACCCGGCCTCGGCAGCCAGCTCGACGGCCCGCATGGCGACCCGGTGGGCCTGGATGTGGTCGGGATGCCCGTACCCGCCGTTGTCGTCGTAGGTGACGAGAACCTGCGGCCGGACCTCTCGGACGACGTCGGCGAGCAGCGCGGCGGCCTGATCGACGTCCGCCTGCCAGAAGCACCCGGGGTCGTCGTTGTCGGGCAGCCCCATCATCCCGGAGTCGCTGTACCGCCCGGCGCCGCCGAGCAGCCGGACGTCCTCGACCCCGAGGGCCCGCATGGCGTCGCCCAGCTCCCGGAAACGGTGCTGACCGAGGGCGGCGCCGCTCAGATGCGCCAGCTCGGGCGGGATGACCTCCCCCCGCTCACCGAGCGTGCAGGTGACGAGCGTCACATGGACACCCTCGGCGGCGTACCGCGCCATGGTCACGCCGTTGTTGATCGACTCGTCGTCGGGGTGCGCGTGCACCAGCAGCAGACGCCGAGCGGGCAGTTCCGTCATGGGGCCAGCCTACGAGGTGAGCGCTTCCCGCAGTCACGCCGCTCGACGGAGCTCGGTGCGATGTGCAGTTCGGCCCAGACGGTCTTGCGGGGGAAGCGATCCTCGGTCACGCCCCAGCGGTCGGCGAGGGCGTCCACGAGGAGGAGGCCGCGGCCGGATTCCGCGTCGGCGGCGGGGGTTTGGGGTGTGGGACGCCGGTCGCCGCGTGTGTCGGTGACCTCGATGCGGAGCGTGGAGTCGATCACGTAGAGCGTGAGGCGGAAGCTTCGGCCGGGGAGGCGGCCGTGTGTGGCGGCGTTGGCGGCCAGTTCGGCGACGATGTGGCTCGCCTTCTCATCCGGCAGCCCCCAGCTTCGCAGTGCGTCCGTCGCGAGCAGGCGGGCGAGGCGGGCGCCGCGTGGGGTGGACGACAGCAGGATGCTGAAGTTGCGGGCGGCGCTAATGGGTTGGGTTCCGGGCTGGGCGATTTCCTGATTCACGTCACTCAGCGTGGCCGACCGGACGTACCGTGTGGAGTAATCACGGCGATGCGTAGAGTCACCGTCCAGGCTTTGTCCAGCGCTGTCCGGACTGTCGGGACGACTCCTACGGGCAGGTCGTGAGCGTACGGAACGGCACGACGGAGGGGCGCGCATGTCGGTGGACGGCGAGGCCGTGCGGGTCAGGATCGAGACGGAGCAGACGGACGAGCCGGGCTGGGAGGTGGACCCGGACGACGACTGGGCACTGGCCGTAGTGGCCACGGTCGGACGGCAGTTGAGACTCCGTCGGGAGGCGGCGGGGCTGCGGGTCGGCGAGTTCGCGGTGGCGATCGGCTACGGCGAGGACCTCGTCTACAAGATCGAGAGCGGCAAGCGGATCCCCCGGCCCGAGTACCTGGACAAGGCGGACGAGGTGTTGGGCGCGGAGGGTCTCGTCGCGGCGATGAAGGAGGACGTCAAGAAGGTCCGGTACCCGAAGAAGGTGCGGGACTTGGCGCAGATGGAGGCTCGGGCGGTGGAGATGCAGCTCTACGATCCCTTGAACGTCCATGGGTTGCTGCAGACACCTGATTACGCACGCGGGCTGCTCCTCATGCGGCGCCCGGCTTACTCGGAGGAGGAGGTCGAGCGCTACATCTCCGCACGGGTGGCCCGCAAGGCTGTCTTCGAACGGGACCCTGCGCCTGAACTCAGCTTCGTCCTGGAGGAGTGGACCCTGCGACGCCCGTTGGGCGGGAAGGCGCTGCTGCGCCAGCAACTGAACCACCTGCTGGAGATCGGGCAGTTGCGGAGCGTCGAGCTGCAAGTGATGCCCATGGACCGGGATGAGCACGCCGGTCTGGCAGGCGGCATCGAGGTGCTGAAGTTCGAGGACGGTTCGATGGTGGGGCGCTCGCCGGCCGTCAGCAACGGCCGCCCGGTCTCTGAGCCCAGGCAGCTCCGTATCCTGGAACTGCGGTATGGCATCATCCGGGCGCAGGCGCTCACACCACGTGAGTCAAGGGCCTTCATCGAGCAACTGCTGGGGGAGACATGAGCCGCAAGACTGAGCTGGCGTGGTTCAAGAGCAGCTACAGCAGCAGCAGTGAGGGCGACTCCTGCGTGGAAGTAGCCGCCGAACCCGGCACGGTCCACGTCCGTGACTCGAAGAACGCCGACCTTGGTCCCCAGCTGGCCCTCGCTCCAGGCGCCTGGGCAGATTTCGTGACCGGCATGCTCAGAACTTGATGCTGCCGATCATGCCCGCGATGTTCGTCGTCAGTTCGTTGATCGTCGGGGCGACGGTGGAGGACGCGAGGTAGAAGCCGAGGAGCATGCAGACGATCGCGTGGCCGGCTTTCAGGCCCGACTTCTTGATCAGCAGGAAGACGATGATCGCCAGCAGCACCACCGCCGAAATCGAGAGTGCCACGGCGGCTCACCTCCAAGAGTCCAAGACGTGGGGGCAGATAAATCCACTCCGGTGCCAGCAGGTTCATACCCACTATGCGCTAGCGATCATAACTATTCGTACGTGCGCATCGATCGGCGCACAGCCGCACAAGGGGGCGCATGGCCAATATGGTCAGGGCATGACGACCGAGACCGACTCCTTCCCCCGACGGCACGCCCGTACCCAGCGCTTCACGCTCGGCGCGCCGCGTTCGTTCACCGTGGCGCCCGACGGCTCCCGTGTCGTGTTCCTGCGCTCCGCCTCCGGTACGGACCGGGCGAACGCCCTGTGGGTCCTCGACACGGAGGAGGGCACGGAGCGCATCGCGGCCGACCCGCGCGCCCTCCTCGGCGGCAGCGAGGAGCACCTCTCCCCCGAGGAGCGGGCCCGGCGTGAGCGCAGCCGTGAGGGGGGCGCCGGCATCGTCTCCTACGCCACCGACGCGGCCGTCGAGTTGGCCTCTTTCGCCTTGTCAGGGCGGCTTTTCACGGCCGAGCTGCGGGCCGGTACCGCACGCGAACTGCCCGTCGCCGGGCCGGTGATCGACCCCCGCCCCTCCCCCGACGGACGGCACATCGCCTACGTCGTCGGCGGCGCCCTGCGCGTCGTCGGCGCGGAGGGGGCGGACGACCGCGCACTCGCCGCCCCCGACGGCGACCACGTCACGTACGGGATGGCCGAGTTCATCGCCGCCGAGGAGATGGGGCGCTCACGGGGCTTCTGGTGGTCACCGGAGTCGGACCGGTTGCTCGTGGCGCGCGTGGACGACACGCCGGTGGAGCGGTGGTGGATCTCCGATCCGGCGCATCCCGAGCAGGAGCCGAGCCGGGTCGCCTATCCCGCCGCCGGGACCGCCAACGCGGAGGTACGGCTGTTCGTGATCGGGCTCGACGGGGTGCGGACGGAGGTCTCCTGGGACCGGGCGCGGTACCCGTATCTCGCGCGAGTGCACTGGTCACAGGCGGGTGCCCCGCTGCTGCTCGTCCAGGCGCGCGATCAGCGCAGCCAGCTGATCCTGGCCGTGGACCCGGACACCGGGGCGACCCGGATGGTGCACGCGGACGAAGATCCGACTTGGCTTGATCTTTTCCCCGGTGTTCCCTGCTGGAGCCCCTCCGGGCAGCTGGTGCGGATCACCGACGAAGGGGGCGCACGGCGCCTCGCGGTGGGCGAACGACCGCTCACCGGGCCCCAGTTGCATCTCCGTGCCGTCCTCGACGTCTCCGACGACGACGTGCTGGTCTCGGCGTCGGCGGGCGAGGAGGCGGCCGAGCCGGAGATCGGCGAGGTGCACGTGTACCGGGTGAACGAGCTGGGCGTGGAGCGCGTCTCCCAGGAGCCCGGTGTGCACTCGGCGGTGCGGGCCGGGGACGTCACCGTGCTGGTGTCCGCGACACCGGATCAGCCAGGTTCGCGGGTGCGCGTCCTGCGTGACGGGAAACCGACCGCGACTGTCCCCTCGTACGCCGAAGACCCCGGTATGTCCCCCCGCGTGACCCTGACCCACGGGGGCGCACGCCGCATCCCGTGCGCCGTGCTGATGCCCCGGGACTACGCCGGTGACGGCCCGCTGCCCGTGCTCATGGATCCGTACGGCGGGCCCCACGGGCCCCGGGTGCTGGCCGCGCACAATCCCCATCTCACCTCGCAGTGGTTCGCCGACCAGGGCTTCGCGGTGGTCGTCGCCGACGGGCGCGGCACGCCGGGGCGCTCCCCCGGCTGGGAGAAGGCCGTCCACCACGACTTCACGCTGTCCCTGGACGATCAGGTCGAGGCGCTGCACGACCTCGCGACGTCCCACCCCCTCGACCTCTCGCGGGTCGCCATCCGCGGCTGGTCCTACGGCGGTTACCTCGCCGCGCTCGCCGTGCTGCGCCGGCCCGACGTGTTCCACGCCGGGATCGCCGGCGCCCCCGTGACGGACTGGCGGCTGTACGACACCCACTACACCGAGCGGTATCTCGGCGACCCGGGCGCGCATCCGGAGACGTACGCGAAGAGTTCGCTGGTCACGGAGGACGGCCTGTCCGGCCCCGCCCAGCCGCACCGGCCGCTGATGATCGTGCACGGGCTCGCCGACGACAACGTGGTCGTCGCGCACGCCCTGCGGCTGTCCTCCGCGCTGCTGGCCGCCGGGCGGCCGCACGAGGTGCTGCCGCTGTCGGGGGTCACGCACATGACCCCGCAGGAGCAGGTCGCGGAGAATCTGCTGCTGCTCCAGGTGGACTTCCTGAAGCGCTCCCTGGGGCTCACCGGCTGAGCACATGGCAGCGGGCCGGGACCCCCACAGGGACCCGGCCCGCTTACGGCACCCGCACGGCCGTACGCTGTTCAGCCTCCCGTGTCCGTATATCGGAACCGAGTCCGTGAAGTTGCGCGCGTGTTAACGCAGTTGGGGTACAAATGTGCGGCTATGCGAGGGGCTCCTCGGGCGGCACGACCTGCTTCTCCTCCGCGAAATGGCACGCCGAGGCGTGAGCCGCCGGACCGCCCCGCGCACCGAACTCCGCCGGGACCGCCAGCGCCGGAACCTCCACCGCGCACTTCTCCCGCACCTTCCAGCAGCGCGTACGGAAGCGGCAGCCGGAGGGGATGTTCGTCGGGGACGGCACGTCGCCGCTGAGGATGATCCGCTCGCGGTGTTCACGCGCCTCGGGGTCGGGGACCGGGACGGCGGACAGGAGGGCCTGGGTGTAGGGGTGGGTCGGGTGGTCGTAGATCTCGGTGTCCGTGCCGATCTCGACAATCCGGCCCAGGTACATCACCCCCACCCGGTCCGAGATGTGCCGGACGATCGACAGGTCGTGCGCGATGAAGAGGTACGAGAGGTCGAACTCCGACTGGAGGCGGTCCATGAGGTTGATGACCTGGGCCTGCACGGAGACGTCCAGCGCCGAGACCGGCTCGTCGGCGACGATCACCTCGGGGCGCAGCGCCAACCCGCGCGCGATGCCGATCCGTTGACGCTGGCCGCCGGAGAACTGGTGCGGGTAGCGGTTGATGTACTCGGGGTTGAGGCCGACCACGTCCAGCAGGTCCTGGACCTTCCTGCGCCGGTCGCCCTTCGGCGCCACCTCGGGGTGGATGTCGTACGGCTCCCCGATGATGTCGCCCACCGTCATCCGGGGGTTGAGGGAGGTGTACGGGTCCTGGAACACCATCTGGATGTTCCGGCGGACCGCCTTCAGCGCCCTGCCCGACAGCCGCGTGATGTCCTCGCCCTTGTAGAGGATCGACCCCGCCGTCGGCCGCTCCAGATGGACCAGCATCTTCGCGACCGTCGACTTGCCGCAGCCGGACTCGCCGACGATGCCCAGGGTCTCGCCCCGGGCGAGCGTGAAGTCCACGCCGTCGACGGCCTTCACGGCGCCGACCTGCTTCTTGAAGACGATGCCCTGGGTCAGCGGGTAGTGCTTGACCAGGCCGCGCACCTCGAGAATCGGCTCGGCACTCGGCTCACCCATCCAGGCACTCCCTCCAGAAGTGGCAGGCGCTCCCCCGCGCCCCGGAGACCTCGTACAGCGGCGGTTCGTCGGTGCGGCACACGTCCCGGGCGAGCGGGCAGCGGGGGTGGAAGGCGCAGCCGGGCGGGATGTGCATGAGGTTCGGCGGCAGGCCCTTGATGGCGTAGAGCTGCTGGCCCTTCTGGTCGAGGCGGGGGATGGAGTCCAGCAGGCCGCGCGTGTAGGGGTGGGCCGGGGCCTTGTAGATGTCGTGCACGGGGGCGGATTCGACGATCCGGCCCGCGTACATCACCGCGATGCGGTCGGCGACGTCCGCGACCACGCCCAGGTCGTGGGTGATGAGGATGAGGCCCATGTGGTACTCGCGTTGCAGCTCCGCGAGGAGGTCCATGACCTGGGCCTGGACGGTGACGTCGAGGGCGGTGGTGGGTTCGTCGGCGATGATCAGGGCGGGTTCGAGGGCGAGGGCCATCGCGATCATGATGCGCTGGCGCATGCCGCCGGAGAACTGGTGCGGGTACTGCTTCACCCGCTCCCGGGCGGCGGGGATGCGGACGCGGTCCATCAGCTCGACCGCCTTCGTCCGGGCGTCCTTGCGGGACATGCCCCGGTGGACGACGAACATCTCGCCGAGCTGGTCGCCCACGGAGATCACCGGGTTCAGGGACGACAGCGCGTCCTGGAAGATCATCGCCATCTCGGCACCCCGGACCCTGCGGCGCTCCTCCTCCTCCTTGAGCTTGAGCAGGTCCCGGCCCTGGAACAGCACCTCGCCGCCGGTGATCCGGCCGGGCGGCATGTCGAGGATGCCCATGATCGCCTGGGCGGTGACGGACTTTCCGGAGCCGGACTCGCCGAGCACGGCGAGGGTCTCGCCCGCGTCGACGCCGTAGCTGACGCCGTTGACGGCCCTGGCGACGCCGTCCCGGGTGTGGAACTCCACGTGCAGATCACGCACTTCGAGCAGCACGCCGGCTCACCTCAGCTTCGGGTCGAGGGCGTCGCGCACGGCGTCGCCGAGCATGATGAACGCCAGGACGGTGATCGCGAGGGCGCCCGAGGGCCACAGCAGGGCGTGCGGGGCGTTGCGCACGTAGGGCGAGGCGGCGGAGATGTCGATGCCCCAGGAGACGCTGGGCGGCTTCAGTCCGACGCCGAGGTAGGACAGCGTGGCCTCCAGGGCGATGTACGTGCCGAGCGCGATGGTGGCGACGACGATGACCGGGGCGATCGCGTTGGGCGCGATGTGCCGCAGCAGCAGCCGGGAGTTGGAGGCGCCGAGGGCGCGGGCGGCCTGGACGTAGTCGTTCTGCTTGGCGGTGATGACCGAGCCGCGGGCGATGCGGGAGAGCTGGGGCCAGCCGAGCAGCACGATGAAGCCGATGACGGGCCAGACGGTGTTGCTGGTGATGACGGACAGCAGCACCAGGCCGCCGAGGACGACGGGGATGGCGAAGAAGACGTCGGTGATGCGGGACAGGATGGAGTCCCACACCCCGCCGAAGAACCCGGCGAGCGCGCCGAGGACGCTGCCGAAAACGGCGACGCCCAGCGTGGCCAGCACGCCCACCGCCACCGACGTGCGGGCGCCGTACACCGTCCGCGTGTACACGTCGCAGCCCTGGCCGTTGAAGCCGAAGGGATGGCCGGCCTGGGAGCCCTCCTGGGCCTTGGACAGGTCGCACTTCAGGGGGCTGCCGGAGGCGATGAGGGAGGGCCACAGGGAGATGACGATCAGGAAGAGGATCACCAGGGCCGAGATGATGAAGACGGGGTTGCGGCGCAGGTCGCGCCAGGCGTCCGACCACAGGGAGCGGGGCTTGCCCTCGGGTCCGGTGCCGTCGGGGCCGCTCGGCTTCTTCTCCAGGGTCTCGGCCTCGTCCACGCCCAGGTCCATGGTGCCGCCCATGCCGGTGCCCGCGATGGCTTGATCGGGATCGTAGTGCTGGTCAGGCATAGCGGATCCTCGGGTCGAGTACGGCGTACAGCAGGTCGACGACGAGATTGCAGACCAGGAAGACCAGCACGAGGACGGTGACGAAGCCGACCACGGTCTGGGTGTTCTGCCGCAGGATGCCCTGGTAGAGCTGGTAGCCGACGCCGTGGATGTTGAAGATCCGCTCGGTGACGATGGCGCCGCCCATGAGGAAGCCGATGTCGGCGCCGATGAAGGTGACCACCGGGATGAGGGAGTTGCGCAGCAGGTGCCGGGTGATGACCCGGTGCCGGGGCAGGCCCTTGGCGACGGCGGTGCGGACGTAGTCGGAGCGGCGGTTCTCGGCGATGGAGGTGCGGGTCAGCCGGGTGACGTAGGCGAGGGAGACGGAGGCCAGGACCAGTCCGGGCAGGATCAGCTCGTCGAAGGGGGCCTCCGGGGAGACCGAGGGGCGGATCCAGCCCCACTTCACGCCGAGCAGCAGTTGCAGCAGCAGGCCGGTGACGAAGGTGGGGACGGAGATGACGACGAGGGTGAGCAGCAGGACGGAGGTGTCGATCGGGCGGCCCCGGCGCAGTCCGGTGACCACGCCGAGGGTGATGCCGATGACGATCTCGAAGAGGATGGCGACGAGGGTGAGCCGGATGGTGACGGGGAACGCCGTCGCCATCAGCTCGGTGACCTCCTGGCCGTTGAACGCCGTCCCGAAGTCGCCGGTGAAGACGTTCCCCATGTAGGTCAGGTACTGCTGCCAGACCGGCTTGTCGAGGCCGAACTCCGCTCGGAGCTGGGCGGCCGTCGCCGGGTCGCACTGCCGCTCACCGCACAGTCCGGCGATGGGGTCGCCCATCACGTTGACCATGAGGAAGATCAGCAGCGTGGCCCCGATGAACACCGGGATCATCTGGAGCAGCCGCCGCAGGACGTAGCGCCCCATGGCGGCTCAGCTCACCTTGATCTGGTCGTACACGGGGACGCTGAACGGGTTGAGCTTCACGTCGGAGAGCCGCTCCGACCAGCCCGCGCTGCCGTTCTGGTACCACAGCGGGATGGCGGCCATGTTGTCGCGGACGACCTCCTCGGCCTGCTGGAACAGGTCGATGGCCTTGGCGTTGTCGGTCTCCTGGTTGGCGCGGTCGACGAGGTCGTCGAACTCCTTGTTGGACCACTTGCCGTCGTTGGAGGAGGCGTTGGTGTAGTAGAGCGGCTGGAGGAAGTTCTGGATGAGGGGGTAGTCCATCTGCCAGCCGGCGCGGAACGGGCCGCTCATCTTCCGCTGGGTGATCTGGTTGCGGAAGTCGGCGAAGGTGCCGACGGGGTTGCCGGTGCAGGCGCGTTCGTTGTCGAGGGCGTTGTTGATGGAGTTGCAGACGGCGTCGACCCAGTCCTTGTGGGAGCCGGTGTCGGCGTTGTAGGTGATGGTGATGCGCCCGCCGGGCAGGCCGCCGCCCTCGCGGATCAGCTTCTTCGCCTCGTCCGCGTTGTATTCGCAGGCGTCGCCGCACAGGCCGTCCTGGAAGCCGCCGTCCTCGCCGAGGACCGGGGAGGTCCAGTCGGTGGCGGGGGTGCGGGTCTTCTGGAAGATGGTCTCGGTGATCTGGTCGCGGTCGATCGCGCGGGACAGGCCGGTGCGGACCTTCTCCATGCCGGGCTTGTTCCAGGCCTCGTCGTAGAACGGGAAGGCGAGGGTCTGGATGATGCCGGCGGGGGTGTTGAGGTAGCGGTCGCCGAGGTCGTTGCCGACGTTCTTCAGCTGGGAGGCGGGGACGTCGTCGACGAGGTCGAGGTTGCCGGCCAGCAGGTCGGTGTAGGCGGTGTTGTTGTCGGTGTAGACCTTGAGGTCGACGCCGCCGTTCTGGGCCTTGTCCTCGCCGGGGTAGTCGTCCCACTTGCGCAGGGACATCTGGGAGCCCTTGGCGTAGGAGTCGACGAGGTAGGGGCCGTTGCCGACGGGCTTGGCGATCCAGGCGTCGTGGTCGTCGAAGAAGGCGCGGGGCAGGGGGGCGTAGGCGTTGTAGCCGAGGGTGTCGGGGAAGGTCGAGAACTTCTGCGTGAGCTTGACGGTGAAGGTGCGGTCGTCGACGACCTTCAGTCCGGAGAGCGTGTCGGCGGTCTGCTTGCTGCCGTCCTCGGGGTGGACCTTGTCGTAGCCCTCGATGTAGCCGAAGAAGTAGGCGTTGCGCTGGTTGTTCTTCAGGCTGGCGCCGTAGTTCCAGGCGTCGACGAAGGACTGGGCGGTGACCTTCTCGCCGTTGCTGAAGGTCCAGCCGTCCTTGATCTTGATGGTGAAGTTCTGCGAGTCGGACGTCTCGATGCTCTCGGCGAGCATGTCCTCGGCGGCGCCGGTCTCCGGGTGGTAGCGCTTGAGCCCGCGGAAGATCATGTCGAGGACCTTGCCGCCCTGCACCTCGTTGGTGTTGGCGGGCTCCAGCGGGTTCTGCGGGTCACCCCAGGAGGCACTCAGCACGGCCCCGGCGTCCGCACTCCCGCCACCGCCGTCCCCGCCTCCGCAGGCGGTCGCCGCGAGAGCTACGGCCACCGCACCGACGACCCACCTGGCGTGCGTGGCTCCACGCATGGAGTGCCTCCTCGTCCGTGCACCTGTCGAACCCTGTCGATCCCTGAGGGTTCAATATCAGGGCAAAGGGTGCGTATCGCGGGCGTGCGACGCGGGGGCGGGGTGGATTACGGGGTGGACTCCCACCATATGTACGTATCGCAGCCCAGCGAGTCAGCTCGACGGCGGCTCGTCACCCGCAACCAGCTCGACCTCGAATCCGTCGGAGTCGGCGAGATAGGCCGCGTAGTGCGCCCGGCCTCCGGCGTACGGGTGACGATCGGGAAAGAGGAGGCTCCAGCCGTGCGCGGGCGCCTCCGAGACGAGTTCGTCGACCGCCGCACGGCTCCCGGCGTGGAAGGCCAGATGGTTGAGGCCGGGCCTCATCCGGTCGTGCTCCGAGCCTTTCAGGGCGGGTGACCGCTCGATCACGAGGTACGTCGCGCCCAGCCGCCAGCTGCGGCCGTGCTCCCACTCCTGGTACGGCGTCCAGCCCAGGCGGCCGAGGAGCCACCCCCACGCGCGGACCGCGGACGGCAGTTCGGGAACCCAGAGTTCGACGTGATGCAGCATCGCTTCCTTCCGGGGGATGGGCGTATGGGGGTTACGCCGCGTGGACCACGTCCTTCTCCTCGGCGAAGTGGCAGGCCGATTCGTGGGCCGCCGGGGAGTCCGAGCCCTTGAAGCGCTCGGGGACGGCCAGCAGGGGCACCTCCTCGGCGCACTTGTCCTGGGCCTTCCAGCAGCGGGTGCGGAAGCGGCAGCCGGAGGGCGGGTTGGCCGGGGACGGGACGTCGCCGGTGAGGATGATGCGCTCGCGGTGGTCGCGGGCCTCGGGGTCGGGGACCGGGACGGCGGAGAGCAGCGCCTGGGTGTACGGGTGGGTCGGGTGGTCGTAGATCTGGGTGTCGGTCCCAATCTCGGCCATCTTGCCCAGGTACATCACACCGACACGGTCGGAGATGTGACGGACGATCGACAGGTCGTGGGCGATGAAGATGTAGGAGAGGTTGAACTCCTCCTGCAGCTTCTCCATCAGGTTGATGACCTGCGCCTGGACGGAGACGTCCAGCGCCGAGACCGGCTCGTCGCAGATGATGATCTCCGGGTTGAGCGCGAGGCCGCGGGCGATGCCGATGCGCTGGCGCTGACCGCCGGAGAACTGGTGCGGGTAGCGGTTGATGTACTCGGGGTTCAGGCCGACGACGTCCAGGAGCTCCTGGACGCGCTTGCGGCGGTCGCCCTTCGGGGCCACCTCGGGGTGGATGTCGAACGGCTCCCCGATGATGTCGCCCACCGTCATCCGCGGGTTGAGGGAGGTGTAGGGGTCCTGGAACACCATCTGGATGTTCCGGCGGACCGCCTTCAGCGCACGCCCGGACAGCTTGGTGATGTCCTGGCCCTTGTAGAAGACCTCGCCCGCCGTGGCGCTCTCCAGCATCATCAGCAGCTTCGCGACGGTGGACTTGCCGCAGCCGGACTCGCCCACGATGCCGAGGGTCTCGCCCTGGTACAGGTCGAAGCTGATCCCGTCGACGGCCTTGACCGCGCCGACCTGCCTCTTGAAGAGGATGCCCTGGGTCAGCGGGAAGTGCTTGACCAGGTTGCGCACCTGCAGGATCGGCTCACCCCGCTCGACGGGGGCCTCGATCGCGGCGACCGCCTCCGACTCGGTGGCGGCGTCCACCGTCTCGACCTCGGAGACGTTCGGGGTGGCGTCCGCCGGCTCGTTGCTCTTGCTCAGCTCAGCCATGGATCGTCTCCTTCCAGAAGTGGCACGCGCTGCCGCGGCCGACCAGCTCGCCGCCGTCCCGCTCGGTCACCGGGTGCAGTGCCGGGATGTCCGTGCGGCAGATGTCCTGGGCCATCGGGCAGCGCGGGTTGAACGCGCAACCGCTCGGGATCCGCGTCAGGTTGGGCGGCAGCCCCTTGATCGCGTACAGCTCCTGGCCCTTCTGGTCCAGGCGCGGGATGGAGTCGAGCAGACCCCTGGTGTACGGGTGGGCCGGGCGCTTGTACAGCTCGTGCACGGGCGCGGTCTCGACGATACGGCCCGCGTACATCACGGCGATCTTGTCCGCGACGTCGGCGACGACACCGAGGTCGTGGGTGATCAGGATCAGACCCATGTTGTACTCGCGCTGCAACTCCGCGAGCAGGTCCATGACCTGGGCCTGGACCGTCACGTCGAGCGCCGTGGTGGGCTCGTCCGCGATGATCAGGTCCGGCTCCAGGGCGAGCGCCATGGCGATCATGATGCGCTGGCGCATACCGCCGGAGAACTGGTGGGGGTAGTCGTCGACCCGCGCCGCGGCGGCGGGGATCTTGACCTTGTCCATCAGCTCGATGGCCTTGGCCTTGGCCTCCTTCTTGGACAGGCCCAGGTGCACACGGAACATCTCGCCGAGCTGGTAGCCCACGGAGAGCACCGGGTTGAGCGAGGAGAGCGCGTCCTGGAAGATCATCGCGATCTTCCGGCCACGGATCTTGCGCCGCTCGTCGCCGGACATCCTGAGCATGTCCTGCCCGCGGAAGAAGATCTCCCCCTTGGGGATACGACCGGGCGGCATGTCCAGGATGCCCATGATCGCCTGCGCGGTCACGGACTTGCCGGAGCCCGACTCGCCGAGGACCGCGAGGGTCTCGCCGGCGCTGACGGTGTAGTTGACGCCGTTGACGGCCTTGGCGACGCCGTCACGCGTCTTGAACTCCACGTGCAGGTCCCGGACTTCGAGCAGCGGTCCGGTGAAGTCGTCCGAGCCGTCGAGGCCGAGGACGCTCGACGTCTTGTCGATGGTGGTCACGTACGCCTCCCTCAGCGCAGCTTGGGGTCGAGGGCGTTGCGTACCGCATCGCCGAACATCAGGAACGAGAGCACCGTGATCGACACCATCACCGAGGGGATGATCAGAGTGTGCGGAGCGATACGGAGCTGCTCACGTCCTCGCGCCACGTCGCCGCCCCAGGACACGGCGGTGTCGCCGAGACCGACTCCCAGGAACGACAGGGTCGCTTCGGCCGCGATGTAACCGCCGAGGGCGATGGTCGCCACGACGATGATGGGCGCGAGCGCGTTGGGCAGGATGTGGCGGAACAGGATCCGGGACGTCGAGGCACCGAGCGCCTTGGCCGCCACCACGTAGTCGGCCTGCTTGATGGTGATCACTGCGCCGCGGGCCACGCGGGCGATCTGGGTCCAGCCGAGGAAGGCGAGGGCCAGGATCACCACGATGACGGTGCGGTCGGTGAAGGAGTTCAGCACGACCAGGGCGCCGAGCAGGAACGGGATGCCCAGGAAGATGTCGGTCAGCCGGGACAGCAGGGTGTCGGTCCAGCCGCCGAAGTATCCGGCGATCATGCCGATGATCGTGCCGAGGACGGTGACGCAGATGGTCACGCCGACACCGACGGAGATCGACGCGCGGGCACCGTAGACCACGCGGGCGTAGATGGAGCGGCCCTGGACGTCGTAGCCGAGCCAGTCGGGGGCGAAGAAGTGACCCCAGTTCGGCTTGCCCAGATAGTGCTTGGCCAGGTCGGCGTCGCGCGGCGAGGCGCTGGTGAACAGGCCCGGCCAGATCGACATCACCAGCAGGAACACGATCAGCACGGCCGATATCAGGAACAGCGGGTTGCGCCGCAGATCGTGCCAGGCGTCGGACCAGAGGCTGCGCGCCTTGGCCGGAGCGGGACCGGCGTCCGTGGCGGCAACGGCGGGCATCGGCTCGCCGGTCGCGGTCGCGACCTTCACGGCGGTCTTGTCAGGCATACCGGATCCTCGGGTCCAGGACCGCGTAAAGCAGGTCGACGATCAAGCTGGCGGCGAGGTAGATGAGCACCATGAGGGAGGCGATGCCGACGACGGTCGCGCCCTCACGCCGGCTGAGCGCCTCGTAGATCTCCACGCCGATACCGCGCACGTTGAAGATGCCCTCGGTCACGATGGCACCCGTCATCAGGTTGCCGACCTCGATACCGAGGAAGGTGACCACCGGGATCAGCGAGTTGCGCATCAGGTGCACACCGACGATGCGGCGGCGGGGAAGCCCCTTGGCCACCGCGGTGCGCATGTAGTCCGCGCGCAGGTTCTCCGCGATCGAGGTGCGGGTCAGCCGGGCGACGTACGCGAGCGACAGCGACGCCAGCACGATCGCGGGAAGCATGAGTTGGGAGAAGTCCGTCGAGTCGGTGACCGTGGGTGTGGTGACCGACCACTTGAACGCGAGCAGGTACTGCAGCAGGAAGCCCAGCACGAAGGACGGCATCGAGACGAGCACCAGCGTCAGGGTGAGCAGTCCGCGGTCGCGCAGCGTGTCGGGCTTCAGGCCCGCGACGATGCCGAGGCCGATGCCCACGAGCGAGACGAAGGTGAAGGCGAAGATCGTCAGCCGGATCGTCACCGGGAACGCGTCCGCGATGATGTCCGCGATCGGTCTCTGGCTGGCGATCTGGGTGCCGAAGTCACCCTGGAGCAGTCCGGCCATGTAGTTCACGTACTGCTGGATGAGCGACTGGTCGAGACCGAGTTCCTTCTTGATGTTCGCGACCACCGTCGGGTCGTACGCCTGATCCCCCATCATCGCCCGGACGGGGTCGCCGGGCAGGGCGTACATCATGCAGAAGATGATCAGGGTTGACCCGATGAACACCGGGATCATCTGGAGCAGTCGTCGTGCGACATAGCGCCCCATAGGTGCCTCCGTGAGGGGTTACTGCAGGTGCGGGGGCCGCCCCCCTGATCCAGGGTGCGGCCCCGTGCAACCTCCCACCGCCGCCTCGCGGCGGCGGTGGGTCAACGGCCGAGTTGGGGATGAGGCCCGAGGGCTCGACTACTTCGTGGTGACGGCCCAGACCTCGAGGTCACCGTGGAAGTCGACGTTGACGTTGTCGACGTTCTTACCGTGACCACCGTTGATGCGGTAGTACCAGAGCGGGATGGCCGGCATGTGCTCGACCAGCTTCTTCTCGACCTCCTGGAAGGCCTTGACCGACTCGTCGAGGGTCTTGGCCTTGTCCGCCTCGTTCATCATCTTGTCGATCTCCTTGTTGGAGAAGCGACCGTTGTTGGCCTCGGCGGTGGAGTGGTAGAGCTCCTTCATGAAGTTGGCGTTGACCGGGTAGTCGGCGACCCAGCCACCGCGGTACATGCCCTTCACCTGGTCGTTGTCACGGGCCTCGAGGTCCGTGGCGAAGTCCGGCTTCGGGTCGCCGACGCAGTCGACGCCGGTGGCCTTGCGGATGGACTCGCAGACCGCGGTCACCCACTCCTTGTGCCCACCGTCGGTGTTGTACTGCACGGTGAACTTGTTGCCCGGAACGCCGCCGCCCTCCTTGATGAGCTGCTTGGCCTTCTCCGGGTTGTAGGTGAACACGTCCGTGTCCAGGTCCTGGTTGCCCTTGACGCCGGGCGGGGTGAAGCCCTTGGCCGGCGTGCGGGTGCCGTTCAGGACCGTCTTGGTGATCGTCTCGCGGTCGATCGCCATGGACAGACCCTGCAGGACCTTCGGGTCGATGTCCTTGAAGGTCTTGGAGTAGAACGCCGGGGTCAGCGTCTGGATGGCCGCGTACGGCTGCTCGATGGCGCCGTCGCCCAGGTCCTGCTTGTACTTCGGCAGGTCCGTCGGGCCGACCTGGCGGATCATGTCCAGGTTGCCGGAGACGACGTCCTTGTAGGCGGCCTCGAGCGTCGTGTAGGCCTTGAACTGGACGCCCTTGTTCTTCGCCTTGTTCGGGCCCTTGTAGTCGTCCCAGGCCTTGACCTGGATCAGCTTCTTGTGGTCCCACTTCTCGAAGGTGTAGGGACCGTTGCCGACCGGCTTCTGGCCGAAGGCCTTCGGGTCGTCGTAGAAGACCTTGGGCAGCGGGGCCCAGGTGGTGTAGCCGAGCTTGTAGTTGAAGTACGGCATCGTGTACTTCAGCTCGATCGTGAAGGTGTGGTCGTCCACGATCTTCAGGCCGGACATGGTGTCGGCCTTCGGGTCGCCCTTCTCCGGGTGGACATCGTCGTAGCCCTTGATGTCCTGGAACCAGAAGGAGTTCTGCTGGTTGTTCTTGATGTTGGCGTACCAGTTCCACGCGTCGACGTACGACTTGGCCGTGACGTCCTCGCCGTTGTGGAACTTCCAGCCCTTCTTGAGCTTCACGGTCCAGGTCTTGGAGTCCGTGCTCTCGACCGACTCGGCGTTCGTGTAGACGATGTTGCCGTCGGCGTCGAAGTCCAGCAGCTGGGTGAACAGGGACTGGATGACGTACGAGCCGTTGCTCTCGTTGGTGTCGGCCGGGATCAGCGGCCGCTGCGGCTCGCCGACGTCGATGGAGACGTAGCCGGCAGGGCCGGAACCCTTGTTCGCCTTGTCGCCGTCACCGCTTCCCCCACCACAGGCGGTCGCGCCCAGCGCCACAACCGCGGCTATCGCGACCCACTTGGCGCTCTTGGCACCGCGCATGGGTTCCTCCTCATGAGTCCATTGGTTCACCGCAAAGAAGAGCACACGACATGTCGCCGCCCACCGCCCGTCGCCGGTGTCGGAGATCGTCAGGTGCCCCCGCGCTCGTGAGTCGGCGCCGACAGCGCGTGACCCGTTCGTCCGAGCTCTACGCGCCTAACTATCTGCCATGCGCCAGGACCGAACCACACCCTCGAGGTCTCGGTTCGATCACAGCTCGGGCCTACATCTTCCAAAATCCGGACAAAGGGTTTGGTGAAAGATCCCTGCGAAACGGACTTGTTACACATCTATCGGGGGTGGGCGTCCGTATACCGGACGTCCGGATGAGAAAAACCGATTGCGCGTAACCTGACCGCCGTGCAGGGTGCCCGCAGGGGCTGTCGCGTGCTCAGCGCACGTGGCCGGCAAGGCCGTTGGCCATAGGGACCGCGAACCTGTTTTCTGCCGGCCGTACGGGCGCTTTGCTTCGGAGCAGGGTAGTGCGGAACGGGCCCTCGGACGGCACATCGCCGGGAGATCGAGGGTTATCCCTACCCTCCGGTTCCCAGCGGGCTTCCCCCGGGCACACATGCAAACGGCACCGGGCGCCCCTCCGTGCGAGGGGCGCCCGGTGCCGTCGTGCGGTGTGGGTCAGGCGTGCTTGGCGCGGCTGGCGGCGCGGGCGCGCTCGCGCTGGTCCAGGACCACCTTGCGGATGCGGACCGCCTCCGGGGTCACCTCGACGCACTCGTCGTCGCGGCAGAACTCCAGGGACTGCTCCAGGGAGAGCTTGCGCGGCGGGACGATGGACTCGGTCACGTCGGCGGTCGAGGACCGCATGTTGGTGAGCTTCTTCTCCTTGGTGATGTTGACGTCCATGTCGTCGGAGCGGGAGTTCTCCCCGACGATCATGCCCTCGTACACCTCGGTGCCGGGCTCGACGAACAGCACGCCGCGCTCCTGGAGGTTGGTCATGGCGAACGCCGTGACCGCGCCGGAGCGGTCGGCCACCAGGGAGCCGTTGTTACGGGTCGTCAGCGTCCCGAACCAGGGCTCGTGCCCCTCGTGGATGGAGTGGGCGATGCCCGTGCCCCGGGTCTGCGTCAGGAACTCCGTCCGGAAGCCGATGAGTCCGCGCGAGGGCACGACGAACTCCATGCGCACCCAGCCGGAGCCGTGGTTGGACATGTTGTCCATCCGGCCCTTGCGGACACCCATGAGCTGCGTCACAGCGCCCATGTGCTCCTCGGGCACGTCGATTGTCATGCGCTCGACGGGCTCGTAGACCTTGCCGTCGACCTCCTTGGTGACGACCTGCGGCTTGCCGACGGTGAGCTCGTAGCCCTCGCGGCGCATGGTCTCGACCAGGATGGCGAGCGCCAGCTCACCACGGCCCTGGACCTCCCAGGCGTCCGGGCGGTCGGTCTCCAGGACGCGGAGGCTGACGTTACCGATCAGCTCGCGGTCCAGGCGGTCCTTGACCTGGCGGGCGGTGACCTTGCGGTCCTTGACCGCCGCCTTCGCGTCGGCGCCCTTGCCGGTGCCGCCGCGGCCGACCAGCGGGGAGGTGTTGGTGCCGATGGTCATGGAGATCGCCGGCTCGTCCACCGTGATCAGCGGGAGCGGCACCGGGTTCTCCGGGTCGGCCAGCGTCTCGCCGATCATGATGTCGGGGATACCGGCGACGGCGCAGATGTCACCCGGGCCGGCCTTCTCGGCGGGCTTGCGGGTCAGCGCCTCGGTCATCATCAGCTCGGAGATCCGCACATTGGTGACGGACCCGTCGCGCTTCATCCACGCGACGGTCTGCCCCTTCTTCAGCTCGCCCTGGTGCACGCGGAGCAGCGCGATACGGCCGAGGAAGTTGTCGGCGTCCAGGTTCGTCACGTGCGCCTGGAGCGGGGCGTCCTCGTCGTAGGAGGGGGCGGGGATCGTGTCCAGGATCGTGGAGAAGAACGGCTCCAGGCTGTCGGAGTCCGCCGGGACCGTGCCGTCCTGCGGCTTGGTCAGCGAGGCGATGCCGTCACGGCCGCAGGCGTAGACGATCGGGAACTCGATCTGGTCCTCGTCGGCGTCCAGGTCCAGGAACAGGTCGTAGGTCTCGTTGACGACCTCGTCGATCCGGGAGTCCGGGCGGTCCGTCTTGTTGATGCACAGGATGATCGGCAGCCGCTGCTGGAGCGCCTTGCGCAGCACGAAGCGGGTCTGCGGCAGCGGGCCCTCGGAGGCGTCGACGAGCAGCACGACGCCGTCGACCATGGACAGACCGCGCTCGACCTCGCCGCCGAAGTCGGCGTGGCCGGGGGTGTCGATGATGTTGATGGTGATCGGGTCCCCGCCGCCCTTGGGGTGATACTTCACCGCCGTGTTCTTGGCGAGGATCGTGATCCCCTTCTCACGCTCCAGGTCGTTGGAGTCCATCATGCGGTCGTCGACCTGGTCGAGCTGGTGCGCGGCGAAGGCGCCGGCCTGCTTGAGCATGCCGTCGACGATGGTGGTCTTGCCGTGGTCGACGTGGGCGACGATGGCGACGTTGCGGATGTCGTGGCGCGTGGCCATAAGCTGCCGTACTCCCGGAGTGGTGAGGAATGCCTCGCGCGAACGCCTGCGGTGCGCGGGCCCTGCCGGGCTGAACACGCCACGGCCTCACCCCATGGTACGGGGCCGCGAGGGCTACGCCGTGCTGGGATACGTTGGTGCAGCTCAGGCCGCCTTCGCGGCGGCGGAACCGGCGGGGCATGACCGCTGGGCGGCCTGGCGGGCGAGGTCCGAGTCGTCGACGCTCTCACCGCAGTCGAGGACGCCGCCGATGTCGACCTGCCAGCTCCGTGCGTGACCGGTGGTGGTCTTCCCGCCCGGGCACACATAACGGAACGCGCCCGCAACCTCCCTCACCCCGGCGTACTGCACGATGTCTCCGGCACCCTCGACGGCGGTGACGCTCTTGCCGAGGGCCGGGGCCTGGGCGTGCACGTCGGTGAAGCTCCATGTCTCGCCGTCCGCCTCCGCCAGGGTGCGGGCCTCGGACTCGATCACGCCGGTCTTCTTGCCCAGCGAGAAGAGGACCTCCGCCGCTGAGACGCCCGGTCCCTCGGCTCGCACCGACGGACGCGGGGCATACACCCGCCTCAGCGGCTCCGTCAGCTTCGCCCCGCCCCGGCCCACCCGCTGCCGCGCGGCGACACCGGTCAGCTTCTCCGTCTTCTTGACGCCGGACCAGGTGAACGTGCCGTCCGCGCACGCTCGCACCGCGGCCTTGTCGCGCTGGCTGCCGCTGCGGGGCGCATCGGTCTTTTCGCCCGTGCAGGCGGCGAGCGCAGCGGCCAGTGTCAGTGTGGCCGCTGCCGCGGCGCAGGTTCGTCGGGTCCTGCTGTGCATGGTGAGTCCTCCCCCGTGTGCGGGCCTGGTCGGTGCCCGCACCGTGACATTAGTCCGTGGGGGATGGTTGCGTGTTGTCCTTCTGACCGGATTGCGGCCCCTCGGCGCCCTTCTTCAAGAAGCCCATGTCCTCATAGACCGGTGTGCGGAAGCCGAAGGCGCCCGTGTTGGCGAGGTGTTTGCGGGACGCGACGAGCTGGGGGCGCTGGAAGAGGGGGATGGAGCCGGCTGCCGCCCAGATGCGGGAGTCGGCCTTGCGGAGCAGGGCGTTGCGTTCGGAGTCGTTCAGGGTCGTCATCGCCTGGTCGAAGAGCTGGTCCACCTGGTCGGTGCCGACCCGCGTGTAGTTCTGCTCGACGTTCAGCGAGCCGTCTGCCGCCGGGACCGGCTTGGCGTAGACCGGGCGGGCGTCCGTCGCCGGGTACGCCGTGGCCGGCCACGAGTACAGGGCCAGGTCGTACTCGCCCGCCGCGATGTGGTCCTTGAAGTAGCTCTCGTCGTCGACCTTGGAGATGTCCGTCCCGATGCCGATCTTCTCCAGCATCCGCGCGATGCGCTCGGCCACCGTGCGCAGCGTGTCCGAGCCGGGCCCGTCCGGGACGACGAAGCGCAGGGTGAGGGCCTTGCCGTTCTTGGCGAGCGGCGCGGTCTCGGCGTTGGCGGGAGCCGCGGTGCCCTTGGGGGCGTAGGCGCCGGGCGGGCTGCCCTGCTTGCGCTGCGCCGCACCGTCGTGGGCCCACTGTCCCTCGCCGTCCAGCAGGGCGGACCCGCGGGGCGCCTTGCCGTCGTCGCCGCTCTCCTCCTCGTCCTCGCCGACGATGTACGTACCGTCGTCGACGCCCGAGGAGTCGTCCGACTCGTCCGACTCGTCCGACTCCTCCGACGAGTCCTCCGAGCCCGCCGCCCGTTCGCCGTCCTCCTTCTCCCCCTTCTCGCCCTTCTTCTTCACCGGCCCACCCGGCACCCACCCCGCGTCCGCCAGCAGTGCCCGTGCCTCCGCCACGTCCTGCTCGCCGAGCGCCCCGCTGTTGTCGGCGTAGGCGGCCTGCCCGGACAGGGCGAGGTGGCTGCCGACCGGCTTCGTGGGCAGGCCGAGGGGCTTCAGGACCGCCTCGGCCAGATCCTCCCGGTCCAGCGCGCGGGCCACCGCGCGGCGGACCCGCTCGTCGGCCAGCGGACCCTCGGCCCCGTTGAGGGCGAGCTGCGTGTACGCCGGTTCCAGCGACTTGCGGACCTCGTACCCGGCGAGTGCCTTCTGCTCGCGGGCGTACTCCGCCGCCGCCTCGCCGCGCTCCTCACGGGCGGAGGTCTCCTCGTCGGCGGCCTCCTCGTCGGAGCCGTGGGCGATCGCCCAGGAGCGCAGGGCGTCGGCGGCGGAGGACTTGTGGTCGCCGGGGCCCATCAGGGGGCCGTTCCCGGACTTCGGCCGTGCGGCCACGGTGGTCCGGCGGGCGGCGGTGGGGTCGATCTCGGCCAGGTCGATGTCGCCCTCGGTGAGCGCGGTGATCCGCTCGTCGCGGGGCACCTCCCGCAGCACGATCTTCTTCAGCCGGGCCGGGTCGCCCCACCAGCGGGCGTTGCGGGTGAGGGTCACCTCGTCGTCGTCCCGGTCGACCTTCTTCACCTTGAAAGGACCGGCGCTGATCTTCAGCTTCGTGCGGGCCCCGTCGTTGAAGGCGTCCGGGGTGCCCATGACCTCCTTCGGGTACAGGGGCGTGAACAGCGACTTCCAGTCGGCGTAGGGGCGGCTGAAGGTGACCTTGACCTCGAGGTCGCCCTTGCCGCGCTCGATCTTCTCGATGCGGTCGTAGCCGGCGTTGCGGGCGGTCCAGTAGGCGGTGTCCTTGCCGGACAGGGCGCGCCACTGGGCGGCGAAGTCGGCGGCGCCGATCTCGCGGCCGTCGCTCCAGACGGCCTGCTGGCTGAGCTTGTACAGGACGACCTGCTTGGGCTCGGTGTCGACGACCTCCGCGGACTCCAGGTAGTCGGCGTTGCGTACCGGCCGGCCGCGGCTGTCCATCGTGTACATCGACGGCAGGACCGCCTGGGCGATCTTGGTGGTGGTGGCGTCGGCGTCCGCCTGGAAGGTGTTCAGGGTGTCGGGGACGGTGTCCACGGCCCAGCGCAGGGTGCCGCCGTCGGCGATGTTCGCGCGGGCGGCGCGCTGGATGTCCGGTCCGGCCAGCGGCTTGCCCGCGGGGTCCTCTGAGCCGCATCCGGCCAGCGCGGTCACCGCGAGCGCGCCCGCGGTCAGGAAGGCGACCGAGCGCGTGACCGCGCGCGGTCCGACGCCGTCGTGGGACATCTCTGGTTACCTCCGGGAAGCCGCGGGCGTTACGATCACTTTTGGTGGTATTTGGAGCTCATCTGATGTATGCGGCCACTGAAGAGGAAAGGGTTCGGCAACCGAGAGCGACACGGCGGCCACGGGCGGGAAGCCCACCCGTGCGGCGCAACGCACCGTGCGATGCACCCATGCGCCTCGGCCAATCGATGCACATCCCTTCACAGCACAAGGTGTGACGCGCAACACTCGCAGGCGCATGAACGTTGCCGCCTTGGGCCACGAAGGACCCGCGGAAGTGAGGGCAAGTCATGTCCGTGCACGACGAACTGACAACCGTCCAGCGGTGTCTCGACGACCTGATGCGGTCGGTGGGGCGCCTGGAGAAGCAGCTCGGCGGCGGTGGCCTGGAGATGCGCCGCGTCCGCGCCGACGCCAGTCATCTGCGGGAGAGCGTCGCGCTGCTGCGGGAGACGGCCGCCACCCCGGCCACCGCGCAGAAGCGGCCCGACCTGGTCACCATCTCCGACACCCCGTACGACCCGTCGCTGTGGGTGGACACGGACGACGAGGGTCTCGGCGCCCGCGACCGGCACGCGCCCTGATCCACCCGGCAGCGCCCCGCCGCCCCTGCCCGGCAGTGGTCTCGCGGCCCCTGCCGGACGCGCATCCCTGACCCCTAGCGGAGTGGACACGTGGCCACTGGTACGGAACCTCCCGACACCGAATCCCATCCCCGGCGCGGCGGCGTACGAGCCGGTACGCGCGCCGCGATCGATGCCCCGCATCTGCGGACCGACCGCTGGTGGCTGGCCCCGGCCGCCACCGCGGCCGGTCTGCTCGCCTTCATCGTGTACTCGACCTGGCGGGCCTTCGCCAACGCCGACTACTACGCGGCCCCCTACGTCTCGCCCTTCTACTCCCCCTGCCTGGCGGAGAACTGCGAGCCGATGAAGGCGGGCCCGAACTGGGAGATCTTCGGCAGCTGGTGGGGCATCTCACCGGCGATCATCATTCTGATCTTCCCGCTGGGCTTCCGGCTGACCTGCTACTACTACCGCAAGGCCTACTACCGGGGCTTCTGGGCGTCCCCGCCGGCCTGCGCGGTCGCCGAGCCGCACAAGAAGTACACCGGTGAGACCCGCTTTCCGCTGATCCTGCAGAACATCCACCGCTACTTCTTCTACGCGGCGATCCCGGTCGCGGGCATCCTCACCTACGACACCGTGCTCGCCTTCCGCGACGAGAACTACGAGTGGGGCCACATGGGTCTCGGCACCCTGGTGTTCCTCGTCAACATCGTGCTGATCTGGGCGTACACGATCTCCTGCCACTCCTGCCGGCACATCGTCGGCGGCAAGCTCAAGCACTTCTCCCGGCATCCGGTGCGCTACCGGATGTGGCAGTGGGTCGGCAGGCTGAACGCCCGCCACATGCTGCTCGCCTGGGCCTCCCTGGTGAGCGTGGCGCTCGCCGATCTCTACGTCTATCTGATCGCGTCCGGTGTCTTCGAGGATCCGAGGTTCTTCTGATGTCCGTGGTCGACCGACAGGAGTGGGACGTCGTCGTGGTCGGGGCGGGCGGCGCCGGGCTGCGCGCCGCGATCGAGGCGCGCGAGCGGGGCGCCCGTACGGCCGTGATCTGCAAGTCGCTGTTCGGCAAGGCGCACACCGTGATGGCGGAGGGCGGCATCGCGGCGGCGATGGGCAACGTCAACGCCGGGGACAACTGGCAGGTGCACTTCCGCGACACCATGCGCGGCGGGAAGTTCCTCAACCAGTGGCGGATGGCCGAGCTGCACGCCCAGGAGGCGCCCGAGCGGGTGTGGGAGCTGGAGACCTGGGGCGCGCTGTTCGACCGGACGAAGGACGGCCGGATCTCGCAGCGCAACTTCGGCGGCCACGAGTACCCGCGCCTGGCCCATGTGGGTGACCGCACGGGGCTTGAACTGATCCGCACCCTCCAGCAGAAGATCGTCGCGCTCCAGCAGGAGGACTTCCGTCAGACCGGGGACTACGAGTCCCGGCTGAAGGTCTTCCAGGAGTGCACGGTCACGCGGGTGCTCAAGGACGGCGGGCAGGTCAGCGGGGTCTTCGGCTACGAGCGGGAGTCCGGGCGGTTCTTCGTGCTGGAGGCACCGGCCGTCGTCATCGCCACCGGCGGCATCGGCAAGTCGTTCAAGGTGACGTCGAACTCGTGGGAGTACACCGGCGACGGGCACGCGCTGGCGCTGCTCGCGGGCGCGCCGCTGCTGAACATGGAGTTCGTGCAGTTCCATCCGACGGGCATGGTCTGGCCGCCGTCGGTGAAGGGGATCCTGGTCACCGAGTCGGTGCGCGGTGACGGCGGGGTGCTCAGGAACTCCGAGGGCAAACGGTTCATGTTCGACTACGTCCCGGACGTCTTCAAGGACAAGTACGCGGAGTCCGAGGAGGAGGGCGACCGCTGGTACGACGACCCGGACCACAACCGCCGCCCGCCCGAGCTGCTGCCCCGCGACGAGGTGGCCCGCGCGATCAACGCCGAGGTGAAGGCGGGCCGCGGCTCCCCGCACGGCGGGGTCTTCCTGGACGTGTCCACGCGGATGCCGGCAGAGGTCATCAAGCGGCGGCTGCCGTCGATGTACCACCAGTTCAAGGAGCTGGCGGACGTCGACATCACCGCCGAGCCGATGGAGGTCGGGCCGACCTGTCACTACGTGATGGGCGGCATCGCCGTCGACTCGGACTCGGCGGCGGCGCGCGGGGTGCCGGGGCTCTTCGCGGCCGGTGAGGTGGCGGGCGGCATGCACGGCTCCAACCGGCTGGGCGGCAACTCGCTGTCCGACCTGCTGGTGTTCGGCCGCCGGGCCGGCTGGCACGCGGCCGAGTACGCCACCGGGCACAGCGCCGAGCGCCCCCGGGTGGACGACGCGCAGATCGACGCGGCGGCGGCCGAGGCGCTGCGGCCCTTCTCCGCCGAGAGCACCGCGGCCGGTGACGGCCCGCCGGAGAACCCGTACACCCTGCACCAGGAGCTCCAGCAGACGATGAACGACCTGGTCGGCATCATCCGCCGCGAGCCGGAGATGCGTCAGGCCCTGGAGAAGCTCGCCGAGCTGCGGGTACGGGCGCGGCGGGCCGGGGTGGAGGGGCACCGGCAGTTCAACCCGGGCTGGCATCTCGCGCTGGACCTGCGGAACATGCTGCTGGTCAGCGAGTGCGTGGCGCGGGCCGCGCTGGAGCGCACCGAGTCGCGCGGCGGGCACACGCGTGAGGACCACGCGGCGATGGACCGCACCTGGCGCAACGTCAATCTGCTGTGCAAACTCACCGATCCGACCGGCGGGCTCGCGGCCACCGACCCGGTGCGCGGCCAGATCACCCTCACCCGCGAGACCACCGAACCCATCCGCCCCGACCTGCTCGCCCTCTTCGAGAAGGAGGAGCTGGTCAAGTACCTCGCCGAAGAGGAGCTGTACGAGTGAGCAGCTACGAGGCCCGCTTCAAGGTGTGGCGGGGGGACGTGCAGGGCGGCGGCCTGGAGGACTTCAAGGTCGAGGTGAACGACGGCGAGGTGGTCCTCGACATCATTCACCGCCTCCAGGCGACGCAGGCCCCCGATCTCGCCGTGCGCTGGAACTGCAAGGCCGGCAAGTGCGGTTCGTGCTCGGCCGAGATCAACGGGCGTCCCCGGCTGATGTGCATGACCCGCATGTCGGTGTTCGAGCGGGACGAGACCATCACCGTGACGCCGCTGCGGGCGTTCCCTGTGGTGCGGGACCTGGTGACGGACGTCGGCTTCAACTACACCAAGGCGCGGCAGGTGCCGTCGTTCGTACCGCCGGAGGGGGTCGGTCCCGGCGAGTACCGGATGATGCAGGAGGACGTGGACCGCTCGCAGGAGTTCCGCAAGTGCATCGAGTGCTTCCTGTGCCAGGACACCTGCCATGTGGTGCGCGACCACGAGGAGAACAAGCAGGCGTTCGCCGGGCCGCGGTTCCTGATGCGGGTGGCGGAGCTGGACATGCATCCGCTGGACGCGGCCGAGGAGACCGGCCTGGACCGCAAGCGCACGGCCCAGGACGACCACGGTCTCGGCTACTGCAACATCACCAAGTGCTGTACGGAGGTCTGCCCCGAGGGCATCAGGATCACGGACAACGCGCTGATCCCGCTGAAGGAGCGGGCCGTGGACCGCAAGTACGACCCGCTGGTGTGGCTGGGGAACAAGATCCGGCGCAGGCCGGCGGCGTCAGGCTGAGGCGCGCAGATAGCCCGAGCGGGCCACCTTGCCGAGGAAGGTCAGCCGGGTGTCCGTCGCCATGTGCTTGTCGAACGCCTCTTTGATGCCGGGCCACTTGGGGTCGCCGAAGTCGTCCAGGACGACGATGCCGCCGGGCGCGACGATCTTCTCGGCCCACTCCAGGTCGGCGGCGACCCCGGCGGCCGAGTGGTCGCCGTCGATGATGATCACGCCGTAGGACCGGTCGGAGACCTGTGCGCGCACCTCGGGGTCCTCGGAGAAGCCCCGCTGGATACGGGCCGTCGTGCCGGCCTCACCGGCGAGGGCGAGGTTGGCGCGCACGGCGGCCTCGCGGACCGGGGTGCCGGTCGGGTCGGCGCTCGTCGTGGTGCCGGGCTGGAGCTGCTCACCGGCGAGCGGGTCGACGATGGTGAGGCGGGGGTCGTGTCCGGCGCGCTGCATCATGCGGATCAGGCCGGTGCCGAACATGCCGTACAGGGTGCCGATCTCCAGGATGTCCTCGTTCGGCGGGTCGAGCAGCGGCACGGTGGAGAGCTTGCCGCAGATGTTCATGGTGCCGCCGGCGATGCGGCCGACGCCGAGGGCCTCCAGGGCGACCAGCAGCCGGAAGGCCTGGGCGATGTTGCGTTCGGCGCCGTCGCGGTCGCCGGTGACGCGGGCGGTCTCCTCGATGGTGCGGTCGAGGTGGGGCGGGGAGGGCAGCCGGGAGATGCCGCGGCCGGTCGAGTCGAAGAAGAACTCCAGGGGCCGCCGGTCGTCGCGCAGTTTCGTGAGTTCCCGCCTGACCTGGCGCTCGATGCGCTGGTCGATCAGGCCGAGGATCGGACGCAGGCCGCGCCGTGCGACCTTGCTGGTGAGTAGCGCTCGCATGGGTCGGTATTCCTCACGGACGTAGGAGTAACGGACCGTAGGGGGCGAACGGGGCGACAACAACAAACACCGGGCCGATGTCGGGGAAAGCTCGGATGACGTCTGGGTGCCGTCAGGGGTTGTCCCGGCCGCCCACCCAGTCCTTCTCGTACGCCGCCCAGTCGGCTTCCTTGGCCGCGAAGTCGACGTAGAGGGCGACGCCGAAGTTCGCGCGGTCGGCGTCGGTGCGGGACAGGCCGAGGCGGACGCCGCGGACGGCGGCGGGGACGGTCTCGGCGTGGCCCCAGTGGCTGAAGTCGCTCTCGTAGAAGAAGGGCAGGCCCATCAGCAGGTCGGTGCCGGGCGGGGTGACCTCCAGGGCGAGGGAGGTCTGCTGGGCGACGTAACCGGCGTAGGTGCTCTCCAGGGGCTGCTTGGTGTCATACGACATGAGGGCGATCTGGTCGACGCGGCGGGCGACCTGGCCGAAGTACTCCTGGGTCCACCACTTGGGGTGGCCGGTGAAGGCGCCCACGACGGTGTGCAGGCCGGGCAGCGGGTCGATCTGGTGGGCGGCGACGGACAGCGGGACGTCCCGGGAGCGGGTCTCGCTGTGCAGGTCGTCGAGGAGGGTGAGGAAGTTGCGGTCGCCGGAGTGCATGGGCTCCAGGTCGAAGTGGACGCCGTCGTAACCGGCGTCGAGGATCTGCCGGGTGGAGGCCAGGACGGCGGCCCGCGTCCCGGCGCGCTCCAGGTGCAGCCCCTCGGGGTGCTCCGGGGCGACGACGTCCCCGAGCCAGGCCTGCACCCGCACCCCGGGCAGCTCCCGGTGCACGGCGTCGATGAACCAACGGGCTCGGGGATAAGCGGACTCGGGCAGCGTGCCGTCGTGCTCCAGCGGCCCGGCGTGTACGTACAGGTCCCGGATGCCGGTGTCGCTCAGCCGCCGTGCGAGCGCCGCGACATCGGCGTCCTTCTTCCGCCCGTCCACCCAGGCGTGCCCGAGCCAGAGGGCGTCCCGGTTCCGGGTACGGGTGCCGTCGGCGGGGTCACCGGTGCTGTTGAACCACAGGGCGGTCTCGACGGCGAGGAGCGGGACGAGCAGCAGGAGAACGAGGGCGAGCGCACCGCGCCTCACCCACCGCACCCAGGGCCTACGGCGCTTCCCTTCGTCCCGCGAGGATTCCTCGACGTCCGCCGGTCCCTGCTCCGTACGCGTCATCCCGGGCCGCCCCCTCGCAGTTGATGGTGCGGTGGAGGACGACGATCAGCGGCACGTTGGTTGCGATCACCCGTTCGAAGCCGGGGGCCTGGGTCAGAACAGGCTCAGGAGGGCCTCCGCCGGGTCTGTGAGGCCTGTGTCGCCGCCGGGGAGGGGGAGTTCGAACCAGACCGTCTTGCCGCGGTGGGTGCGGCGGGAGCCCCAGGCGGCGCTGAGGAGGCCGACGAGCTGGAGGCCGCGGCCGCCCTCGTCGGTGTCGCGGGCGCGGCGGCGGCGGGGCTGGACCAGGCCGGAGTCCCAGACCTCACAGACCAGGGTGCGGTCGAGGAGGAGGCGGAGTCTGATCTCGCCCTCGCCGTAGCGCAGGGCGTTGGTGACCAGTTCGCTGACCAGGAGCTCCGTGGTGTCGACCAGGGGCTCCATGTCCCAGCTGAGCAGCTGGGCGCGGGCGTACTCGCGGGCGCGGCCCACGCTGCGCGGCTCGCGCGGCAGGGTCCAGTCGCCCACGGAGTCGGCGGGCAGGCCCTGGACTCGGGCCATGAGCAGGGCGATGTCGTCCTCGCCGTGGTGGGAGTCGAGGGTGTTGAGGACGTGGTCGCAGACGTCCTCCAGGGGGCGGGCCGGGTCGGTGAGGGCGCCGACGAACGCCTGGAGGCCCTCGTCGAGGGGATGGTCGCGGCTTTCGACCAGTCCATCCGTGTAGAGCGCGAGCAGCGCGCCTTCGGGCAGTTCGACCTCGACCTCCTCGAAGGGCTCGCCGCCGACGCCGAGCGGCATGCCGGGCGGCACGTCCAGCATCAGCGCGCTCTCGCCGGGTTCGACCAGGACGGGCGGCAGATGACCGGCGTTGGCGAAGGTGCAGCGCCGGGTCACCGAGTCGTAGACGGCGTAGACGCAGGTCGCCAGGTAGACCTCGGAGAGGTCGGCCTCGCGGGGGCGGCGGGCGGCGCGGGTGGCCTGCTGGACACCTCCGGGGGCACCGAGGCCGCGAGCGATCTCGTCCAACTGGGAAAGAACCTCGGCCGGTTCGAGGTCCAGCTGCGCCAGGGTACGTACCGCGGTGCGCAGTTCGCCCATCGCGACGGCCGCGCGCAGGCCGCGGCCCATGACGTCGCCCACGACCAACGCCGTGCGGTGCCCGGGGAGTTCGATGACGTCGAACCAGTCGCCGCCGACCTCGCTGGGCCGGCCCGTCGCCGCGTTGCCGGGCAGATAGCGGCAGGCGATGTCCAGGCCGGACGCCTCGGGGTCGCCGGGCGGGAGCAGGGACCGCTGGAGTATCAGCGCGCGTTCGTGCTCGCGCCGGTACAGGCGGGCGTTGTCGATGCAGACGGCGGCCCGCGCCGCCAGCTCGACGGCGAGATCCCGGTCGCGCTCCCCGAACGGCTCGCTGCCCTTGGTGCGGGCGAACTGCGCGAGCCCCACCACCGTGTCGTGGGCGACCATCGGCACGGCGAGCGTGGACTGCACCAGTCCCCCGTCCTCTCCGGCGACGGTCTGCGGGCGGGCGGTGCGCAGGGCGTCCGCGCAGGGCGAGTTGAACGGGTAGTGGTGGACCGCGCCGAGCTTGACGGGCTCACCGGTGCCGCTGAACGGGCCGTCGGAGACGGCGCTGGCGAAGGCGACCCTGCGTACCTCCGCGCTGCCGTCGGCGAGCCCCGGCGGGGTCTCGTCGCCGGCCAGCAGCCCCTGGTACAGGTCGACGGTCGCGAGGTCGCAGAAGCCGGGGACGACCACGTCGAGGAGTTCGCGCGCGGTGGTCTCCAGGTCGAGGGAGTTGCCGATGCGGGCCCCGGCCTCGTTGAGCAGGGCCAGATTGCGCCGTGCGGCGGCGGCCTCGCGGGCGGCGGCACGGCGGGCGGTGATGTCCGTGCCCAGCCAGGCGATCCCGATGGGGCGGCCGGTGCCACTGTGCACGCGGTAGAGATTGACGGACCAGTGGCGGCGCTCGTCGGAGCCCGGCACAAAGCCCGTGACGTGCATGTCGGTGATGGAGTCGCCGGTCTCCAGCACCCGGCGCAGGGTCGCGGCGACCCGCTCGGCCTCGCCGCGCGGCAGATAGTCGTGGACGCCCTTGCCGCGGTGGTCGTCTGGGGTGCCGCCGAAGATGGACGCGAAGCGCTCGTTGGCGCGGCGGACCTTCAGCTCGGTGTCGATCAGCAGGAAGCCGAACGGGGATTGGCCGAATATGGCCTGCGAGGCGGCGAGGTCGGTCTCGATCCGGCGCAGGGTGCGCACGTCGACGACGATGCAGACGGCGGCCCGCTCACCGTCCTCGGTGCGCGTCGGCATGACGTAGACCTCGGCGAGGCCCGTGCGCCCCCGCTCGAGCCCCGGCGTCCCGCCGGTCTCCGGCACCCGGAAGGGCACGACGCCGGTCCACTCGCGGCCGTCGAGGATCTCGGCCATCTTGCGCTGGCCCTGCTCACGCCGGTGCGGGTCGATGAACGCCGCGATGGGGTCCATGCCGACGGCTCGGTCGGCGGGGATGCCGAAGAGCTGCTCGGCGCGCAGGCTCCACTGGTCGACCAGACCGTCCGGGCCGATGGAGAAGGACGCCACCTTGATGTAGTCGTACATGGAGCCGGGCGGGCTGCTCTGCCACATCGGGTCGGCCGTCTCGGCATCGCCGGCCTGCCCCGGCACCGGGCCGTCCACGGCATCGTTCCTCGCGCCGTCCGACGGGTCCTCGGACTCCGTGGCCTTCGCTGGTATCTCGCTCACGCGAACCGTCCCCTCCAGCTCACCGCGTCCGGCACCGGTCACCGGGGGCGGCTGCCCGCAGTATCCAGCACTACGGCGCCGCACAACACGGTGTTCACGATCACAGCACGGTCCCGATGCTTTTCGGTCCGCGCCGTGAGAACACTCCCAGTCTTCTAACCAGCGGACACGTCGTCGAATCCCCCTCTTCGGCAACCGCCACAGGCGTGAACCAGCCGATCGACAGGCGGGGCGTGCGCGTACACCTCGTGCGCCGTCATGTCGGCACCCCGAGTTCGAACCACACGGTCTTGCCTGCGCCTCCGGGGCGGGTGCCCCAGCGGCGGGAGGTGGAGGCGACGAGCTGCAGTCCGCGTCCGCTCTCCTCGTCGGGCCGGGCGGCGCGCTCGCGCGGGAACTCCGGCAGCGGGTCGGAGACCTCCGCCAGGAGAACGCCGTCGAGTCCGGTGGGGCGTACGAGGCGGACCTCGATGGGGCCGGTGGCGTGCCGCAGGGAGTTGGTGACCAGCTCGCTGACCAGCAGGGCCGCCGGGTCGGCCAGGCGGTCGAGGTCCCAGCCGTGCAGTTGGGCGCGCACGGCGGAGCGTGCGGCGCGCACGGCGCCCGGTTCCGCGGGGAAGGTCCAGGCGGCACGGTCGCCCTCGGTGTCGACCACGCGGATCACTTCCCAGACGAGCGAGTCCACCCCTGTCCGGTTTCGTGGGGTTAATGGGCACATACCCGAAATTGGGGGCGGATTACCGTCCTGCGCCCCCGCGCAGGCGCATCGCAGCGCACGGGATGCGCGGGGGCTCGCGCGAGGGTCCGGTGAGCGCTTCGACGCGCCGTACGTGGGAGGCGTTCGAGCGGTGCTGATCGCCTACGTGTCCTGTCGTGCGGCGGCGTGGGTGAGGGTGGCCTCGACGGCCGGGATGTCGTGGTCGAGCCAGTCGACGTGCCAGATCTCGGCGGGGGTGAGCCAGCGCAGTGCGTCGTGGTCCTCGAGGGGGTGGGGGTCGGCGGATCCGGGGCGCAGGGTCGCGGTCCACACGTGCAGCACGTACGGCGGCCTCAGCGGCCACTCCCCCGGCACACGCTCACCGGCCTCGGCGTCGATGCCGAGTTCCTCGCGCAACTCCCGTACGACGGCCGCCTCTCCGGTCTCACCGGGCTCGACCTTGCCCCCGGGCAGTTCCCATAGCCCGGCCAGTTCGGCCGGTGCGCTGCGGCGTGCGGCGAGCAGCCGCCCCTCGTGCCAGAGGGCCGCGCCGACCACCACGATCCGCTCACTCATGCGCCGGAGCCTACGGGAGGGCGTCGGCCGGCCGGGCGTCAGCCCGCGCCCGTGCCGTTCTGGCCGATGCGCTCGACCCAGTAGAGCTGCTGGTGACCGCGGCTGTCGAGGCTGTCCGCGATCTTCTGCGCCTCGGCGCGGGTCGCGTACCGGCCCACGCGGTAGCGATTGCCGTTGTCGTCCTGCCGCACGACGAGCCAGGGCAGAGTGACCGTGCCGTCGTTCATCGCGCCCCTCCTCTTCCCGCCCGCGACCTGTGCCGCGCCCCGCCCGGTAAGGAAACCGCAGTCCGCATATGCCCGAGCCTACGCCTTACCTTCACGCAGCGAATACGCCTTTTCACAAAGAGGTACGCAACCAGCCAGAACGCAGGGGGCGCACGGTGGTGAACGCGCCGTGCACGCTCCTCGACACATCCGGTCAGCAGCACACCGCCGCACGCGCCCCGCTCCGGGGCGACCTGCGAGAACGACCGGATTGCTACGGCACGGGAGCGTGCGGACCACGGCGGGCGCGCGGTGCCCGGCCGCACGCGGGGCGCGCGGCAAGAGGGGTTACGTGAGCTGCTTCACCAACGGGTGCGCTACTTGACCGGCAGGTGGTACGACGCCCGGTACCGGTCCGCGGGGATCACCACGTCCGCCGTCTCCACCGGACGGCCCGACGCGAAGTACGTCCGCTGGATGACGAGGACGACATGACCGGGGACCCCGCCCAGGAGGAGCAGTTCCTCGGCGAGACCGGGGCGGGCGCCGACCTCCTCGGTGACGTTGTCCACGATGACGTCGATGGCGCGCATGCGCTCGACGACGCCCATGCCGCCGAGCGGGCCCTCCTCGGGCAGCATCACCGGCGTCCGCCCGGTCAGCGCGAGCGGCTCCCAGGAGGTGGAGAGCATCATCGGCTCACCGGCCTCCCGGAACAGGTACTTGGTGCGCATCACACGGTCGCCGGGCTCGATGCCGAGCCGCTCGGCGACGGTGCCGTGCGCCTCGGTCTGCTCGCTGCTGGACTCCCATGTGCCGTGGACAGCGGCGTCGGACTGCTCCTGCCGGAAGGGAGTGGCCCCGCGCTCGGGGCGGAAGCCGGAGCGCGCGATGCGCCGCGGCACGGGCCGCTCACGGACGTACGTCCCCGAACCGGAGCGGCCCTCGACGAGGCCCTCGGCCATGAGCACCTTGCGGGCCTCCAGCGCCACCGTGTCCGAGACGCCGTACTCCTCGCGGATCCTGGCCTGGGAGGGGAGCCGGGTGTGCGGGGGCAGCAGGCCGTCGACGATCTTCTTGCGGAGATCACCCGCGACACGCAGATACGCCGGCTGCTCACCGAATGTCACTGGCCGCTCCCATCAGGTTGTACAGACAGCAACAGCGTGGCAACCGAGGGTTCCGCCAGGCAAGCAAAGGCCAGAGAATCACTCGATGTGATGACATGCGGCGGGGGAAGCCTTTACGCAGGCACTTTCTCCCCGCTATGGGGGCCGTCACACCTCGATGGACCCGCCTCCTGAGTCGCGCTCCTCCGCCTCCTCCGGGTCCGGCGGGGTGGTGGCCAGGCCCAGAGCCTCGCGGGCGGTGACCGTCTTCCGGGCGTCGAGGAGGGCCCAGCCCTTGTCGTAGTGCTCGTAGTACGTGTCCAGGTCCGTGGCCTCGGCGGCGGCAGACCACTCCTTCTCGGCCCGCTCCAGCTCCTCGGCCAGCTCCGACACCGGCCGCCGGGCGTCGTCGGGCCAGCGGTGCTCACGCAGCATCCCGGTCTGCTCCGTGAGCGCGTCGGCAACCTCGCGCGCCCACTTCCGCTGAGCGGGCAGGTCCTCCTCGCCGGCCTCCGTGACCGGTCCCTTCTCCATGGCCGCGTTGAGCACCTGGGCCGCCTCCAGATACGTCACCTGGTGCGCGTCGAGCGTGGTCTCGTCCTTCCGCAGTGACCCGGTGAGCTTGCTCCTGCCGTCCTCCTTGCCGAACACGCAGGTGATCTCACGGTCGCCGTAGCGCCAGCTCTGCCGGGACGGCACGAGGTAGTACACGGCGACGTCGTCCGGCAGGGCCCAGCTGTCCATGACATAGGCGTCCTGGAGGGCGTAGCACCGCTCGTCGGCGAGGTCGGTGAGGACGTCGTCGCCCGGGTAGGCGCCGTCGGGCCGGGTGAGGACGGCGAAGACCTCGCCGTCGTGCGCCCGCGCGCAGGGCACCCTGGCCGCCTCGGTCGTCCAGCCGTCCAGTCCGCCGGGCGAGTTGAAGCAGTCGCCCTTGCGGAGCGCGAGCACGCTGTCGGCGGCGGCACCGTCCTTGAAGCCCTGCCAGACGTCGGCGGCGGCACCGGTGGTGAGCGCCACCACCCACAGCGCGAGCCCCACGGACGACAGCACGGACCCCGCGACGGCCATCCCGCGGCCCCCCCTCGCCCCGCCGCCGGATCTGCCGCAGCGCGATCACGCCCAGCACGAGCCCGACGGCCGGCAGGAAGCAGAGCACACCGAGGACCAGCGAGGCGATCGCGACGCCGTTGACGGCCGCCGGGGGACGCGGGCCGTAGGGCCCGTAGAGGCCGTACGGAGCGACTCCGGGCGCGCCTCCGTAGGGCGACTGCCGGGGCGGGTAGCCCCCTTGCGGCTGGGGCTGGGGCTGGGGCTGGGGAGCCGGGTACGGGCCCTGGAAGCCCTGCGGGTCCTGCGGGTGCCGGGGACCGGAGGGCGGAGGTATGGACACGAGTACCGTGCTCCTGTTTCGGCTGCGGGCGACGAGAGGCGGGTGGCCGGTGTGCGGCTGGCCGCATCGTAAGCGCAGGGTGATCGTCGGACGCACCGGGGTGACGAACACGACGATCCGCCCGCGCCGCTGTGAACGGCAGATGACCTCCCACTAGGCCCTGTCGTCAAATCCCCGTCGTCCGCCCGGAGGGCGGGCCTGGCGGCGGCGTGGGGGCACCTCCCGCCCGAGCCGTGCGAAGCGCGGTTCGAGGGTGGGGGAGCGTGCTCTCGGCGTGCCGGGCGTCGACCGGCGTACTGGTTGTACGTGGTCGGCGCCCGGTGCGGCGAGTGGGGGCACCTCCCACGCCCTTAAGGCAGTGGGGGAGCGTGCATGGCGTCGCCAGGCAGACGGGGATTTGACGACAGGGCCTAGCGCCTCGTCCCCGCGGCGGGCCGGGTCGGGGACCCGGGCCCGTCCGCGAGGACGAGGGTGGTGCGGGTGGTGAGGGTGCGTCAGTGGCCTGACGTCAGGGGCAGGACGGGATCAGAACGGGTCAGAACTGCAGCGCCCAGCTGTTCAGGCGGCCGGTGTCCCAGTTCGCGTTGTCGCTGACCCGGAGTTTCCACGTGCCGTTCGCCGTCTCCGAGGAGGCGTTGACGGTGTACGTGGTGTTGATGTTGTCCGAGCTGCCGCCGGTGCCGTACGACTTCAGCGTGTACGCCGTGCCGTCGGGGGCGATCAGCTGGACCTGGAGGTCGCCGATGTAGGTGTGGGTGATGTTCACCTCGACGGCCAGGTCGGACGGTGCGTTGCCGCTGACGCCGGTGACGGTCACCGGGGACTCGACGGTGGAGTTGTCGGCGATGGCCGCGCCCTCGGTGTTCTCGAAGCGGTCACCGGGAGGCGGGGTGGTGCCGCCGCCCCCGACGTACAGCAGCCGGTTGGGCGAGCCGCTGCCGGGGTTGCCGACGACGCCGGTGGTGGCGGCGGAGGTCAGCGCGGAGGAGACCTGGGCGGGGGTGGCCGTGGGGTTGGCGGCCAGGTGCAGGGCGGCCGCACCGGCGACGTGCGGGCTCGCCATGGACGTACCGGAGATGGTGTTGGTGGCCGTGTCGCTGGTGCGCCAGGCGGAGGTGATGGAGGAGCCGGGCGCGAAGATGTCCAGCACCGAGCCGTAGTTGGAGTAGCTGGCGCGGGCGTCGCTGGAGGTGGTGGCGCCGACCGTGATGGCCTCGGTGACGCGCGCCGGGGACTTGGTGGAGGCGTTGGTGGACTCGTTGCCCGCCGCGACGACGAAGGTGACACCGGAGGCGATGGCGTTGCGCACGGCCGTGTCGAGGGCGCTGTCGGCGCCGCCGCCGAGGGACATGTTGGCGACGGCCGGCTTGACCGCGTTGCGCGCCACCCAGTCGATGCCGGCGACGACCTGCGCGGTGGTGCCGGAACCGGAGTTGTCGAGCACGCGCACGGCGACGACCTTCGCCTTCTTGGCCACACCGTAGGCGTTGCCCGCGACCGTGCCGGCGACGTGGGTGCCGTGGCCGTGGCCGTCCTGCGCGGTGTTGTCGTTGTCGATGGCGTCGTAGCCGTTGGAGGCGCGGCCGCCGAAGTCGCTGTGCGTGATGCGGACGCCGGTGTCGATGACGTACGCCGTCACGCCCTGCCCGGCCGAGTCCGGGTAAGTGTACGAGCTGTTGAGCGGGAGGTTCTTCTGGTCGACCCGGTCCAGGCCCCAGGAGGGCGGGTTGGGCTGGGTGCCGGTGATGCTGAAGGTGCGGTTCTGGATCACCGAGGCGACGGCCGGGTCGGCGGCGAGACGTTTCGCCTCGGTCTCCGAGGCCTCGATCTCGTAGCCGTTGAGGGCCTTGGTGTAGGTCCGCTCGATGTCGGCGCCGTACTTCCTGGCGAGCGCGCGGCCCTCGGCGGAGCCGGCCTTGGTGCCCTTGAGGGTGATGACGTAGCTGCCGGGGACGGCGTTCGCGGCGTCCTCGTACTGGATGGTGCCCTCGGCTGCCGGGGCGGCCGAGGCGGGGAGGGCGGAGACGAGGCTCGCGGTGAGCGCCGCGGTGGCCGCCGCGCCGATCGCGGCCATTCTTCGCCGGGTGCTGCGGGCGTGACGCATGAGGGGTCCTCCTCAGTCGGTGGTGCGTGTGGGGTGGTGCACGCCGAGCAGGCCGCCCCGCTTCTGCCATGCAGGTCATGGTCATGACAATGCGAGGCGGCGCGTGTGCGTCAGCCGAAAGATTGAGGGTTCCACAGGAATTGCACAAGGGTCCTGCACGAACGAAACAGAGCCGCCATGCGGCCGTCATATGCGGGCGGTGTCCGTGGAGTTGGCGGTGCCGGCGGCCGCCAGGCGCTGCTGCTCCTCCTCGACGATGCGGCGGGCGAGCGCGGCGTCGGAGACGTCCACGGCGTCCGGCGTGGCCTCGGCGGTGTCGCTGCGCCGGGCGTAGGCGTCGAACAGGCGGTTCTTGTTCTCCAGGATGTGCAGCAGGCGTTCGTCCACGCTGTCCGTCGCCAGCAGCCGGTGCACCTGGACCGGGCGGGTCTGGCCCATGCGGTGGGCGCGGGCCACGGCCTGGTGCTCCAGCGTGGGTTTGACCTGCGGTTCGCACAGGACGACCACGGAGGCGGCCTGGAGGTTGAGCCCGACGCCGCCGGCCTCGATCTGCGCGAGCAGCACGGCGGGTCCTTCGGCACCGGTGAAGTCGTCGACGAGCTGCTGGCGTCGAGCGGCGGGGACGGAGCCGGAGAGGGGGCCGAGGAGGCGTACGGGCGGGGTCGTAGCGTCCAAAGCGCGTTCAGCCCCGGCGAGTACGTCCCGGAAGTACGAGAACACGACCACCTTGAGCCCGTTGTCCGCCGCCTCCTCCACCAGTTCACGCAGCCGCTGGAGCTTCGCGGACTTCTCCGGGTCGGCGTACGCGGCCCGGCGCATCGCCATGAAGTTCCCCTCGGCGACGGCCGCGCGGTAGGCGTCCTGGTCGGCGGCGCTGAACTCCTCCCACTCGTCGACCTGGAGCAGCGCGGGCAGTTCGGTGAGCACGTCCTGCTGATTGCGGCGCAGATACGCGGGCGCGACCGACGTACGGAACGCCTGCGGACCGGCGACCGCGTCACTGCGCCGCACCGCGGGAACCAGGTCGGGGCGCACATGGCGCAGCAGCGCGCGGAACTCCTCGACGCGGTTCTCCATCGGCGTGCCGGTCAGGAACAGCACACGCTCGCAGTGTTCGGCCCACACCGCCACGGAGCGGGCACGGCGGGTGTCCGGGTTCTTGACGTAGTGCGCCTCGTCGACGACGAGCAGGGCCGGTCTCGTGCCGCTGGTGTCGTCGGGCGCGGGCAGGGTGCGCAGCATGTCGAAGGTGGTGACGGCGACTCCGCCGCGCTCGCGCCACTGGGCGTAGGCGTCCTGCCGGCCGGGGCCGTGCACCGGCAGCGCGCGCAGGGTGCTGCGGGCGCGGATCTCGCGGGTCCAGTTGATGAGCACGCCGGCCGGGCAGACCACCAGGAAGTGGCTGTGCCCCTCGGCCGCGAGGTGGGCCAGCGCCGCGATGGCCTGGACGGTCTTGCCGAGCCCCATCTCGTCGCCGAGGATCACCCGCCGCTGGGCGAGCGCGAACCGGGCGCCGAAGGCCTGGTAGCCGCGCAGCGAGACGCGGCGGTGGGTGTCGTCCAGCGGCTGGGCGTGCACCCGCTCGACGACCTCGGAGGGCAGGAAGCCCTCGCTCGCCGCCACGTCCGTGCGGTGCTCGGCGATCTCGGCGAGCTGGCTGTAGTACTCGGCGGAGCGCAGCTCGAAGTCGACCCAGGCCTCGATCTCGTCGACGGGCGGGCGCAGCAGGTCGGTGGTGGCCTGGGCGAGCAGCAGCCGCAGGTCACGCTCCTGCGCGTCGCGGACGATCTCCTGGAGCTCGGCGACGGCGGCCAGCGCCCGGGCGCGCCGCTTGCGCCCGGCGAACGCCATCCGCAGCCGCCCGGCG
>NZ_JAOCQE010000290.1 GCF_025290915.1 Streptomyces sp. 15-116A
GGAGGCGACCGCCTCCGCGCCGAGCACCCGGCGCAGCCGCCCGACCAGCGCCTGCAACGCGCCCGTGGCGTCGGCGGGCGGCTCGCCCTCCCACACCTCGTCGACCAGCACACGCACCGGCACGACCCGCTCCGGCCGCAGGGCCAGCACGGTCAGCAGCGCACGCAGCCGCGCCCCGCCGACGGGGACGACGGTGCCGTCGGAACGGAGTGCCTGGGTGGTGCCGAGGACGCGATAACGCACGAGGTCCATTGTCTCCGCTGCTCCGGAGCCGGTCACAGCGGCTCTCGGAAGGGGGTCGATGTCGGGCTGGGCAGTCCCACCCTCTGACGGAACCGCCGGACCGCGCGAGACGTTTTCCCGGTGCGCCCGGTACGGTCGGGCAGTCCCACCCCCCGTCCCGCCAGCGCCCGACAGTTCAGGGAGTCCCATGACCACCGCCGCCACCCGCCACAGCGACCGGAGGATCAGTCCGGTCTTCCTGGGGATCCTGGCCGTCACGGCGGTCACCGGCTGGGCGACCTGGACCGGGTTCGCGGAGCAGCCCGGCCTCGCCGTGTTCCTGTTCGTGACGGCGGCGTGGATCGTCTCCCTCTGTCTGCACGAGTACGCGCACGCGCGCACCGCCCTGCACAGCGGCGACATCTCGGTCGGCGCGAAGGGCTATCTCACGCTGAACCCGGTCAAGTACACGCACGCCCTGCTGAGCATCGTGCTCCCCGTACTCTTCGTGATCATGGGCGGGATCGGTCTGCCCGGCGGTGCCGTGTTCATCGAGCGCGGACGCATCCGGGGCCGCTGGCGGCACAGTCTGATCTCGGCGGCGGGCCCGCTGACGAACGTGCTGTTCGCGGCGGTGTGCATGGCCCCCTTCTGGCTGGACGCACTGGACGGCGTCCCCACCGACTTCCGCTACGCGCTCGCCTTCCTCGCCCTGCTCCAGGTGACGGCGGCGATCCTGAACTTCCTGCCGGTCCCGGGCCTGGACGGCTACGGCGTGGTCGAGCCCTGGCTGTCGCACTCCATCCGGCGCCAGGTGGAGCCGTTCGCCCCGTTCGGCCTGCTCTTCGTCTTCGCGCTGCTGTGGGTGCCGGCCCTCAACGGCGCGTTCTTCGACGCGATCGACGCCATCCTCCGGGCCCTCGGCATCAGCGACATCGACTCGTACTGCGGCTTCGAGCTCTACCGCTTCTGGCAGACCAACGAGATCTGCACCATCACCCCGTGACGGACGAGGAGCCCCGCCCGCTCCGCCCGCGCTTGAGGTAGTACCAGCACATGTTGGACGACAGCCCCGCCAGCAGCACCCAGACGACCCCCATCAGCACACTGCCCTGCACGAAGGAGACGACGGCCGCGGCGACGGCGAGCAGGCAGACGACGAGGGAGTAGACGGCGAGGCGGGGCATGGGGCTGGACTCCTGTCGGGGGACACAGACGGTCACAACTGTCACCATCAGTGTCCCCCATCCCTCATACGTCCGTGACGCGGAGCCCGGCGTGGGCCTTGTAGCGGCGGTTGACCGAGATCAGATTGGCGACCAGCGCCTCGACCTGGTGGGCGTTGCGCAGCCGCCCCGCGAAGATGCCGCGCATCCCCGGGATCCGCCCGGCCAGCGCCTGCACGATCTCCACGTCGGCCCGCACCTCGCCGAGCACCATCACATCGGTGTCGATCTCGTCGATCTCCGGATCCTGAAGCAGCACGGCCGACAAATGATGAAAGGCGGCGGTGACCCGCGAATCCGGCAGCAGGGCGGCAGCCTGCTCGGCAGCACTCCCCTCCTCCGGCTTCAGCGCATAAGCCCCCTTCTTGTCGAACCCGAGCGGATTGACACAGTCGACGACCAGCTTCCCCGCAAGCTCCTCCCTCAGCGTCTCCAGCGTCTTGGCGTGCCCGTCCCACGGCACGGCGACGATCACGATGTCGCTGCGGCGCGCGCACTCGGCGTTGTCGGCGCCCTCGATGCCGTGGCCCAGCTCCTCGGCGGCGGCCCGGGCGCGCTCGGCGGCACGGGACCCGATGATCACCTTCTGTCCGGCCTTGCCGAGACGGTAGGCGAGGCCCTTGCCCTGCGGGCCGGTACCGCCGAGTACGCCGACGACGAGGCCGGAGACGTCGGGGAGGTCCCAGGGGTCCTTGGCGGGCGGCTTTGCACTGTCGGTAGAGGTCATGGCCCGACTCTACGACCCGTCCCCTCCCGGGCGATTCCGGGGCGAACGCCCGGCCGGCGGGATCCGATTGGGGCAGGATGCGGTCGCATGGATGCGGTACGGGTCGCGCTGCTGCGGGAAGTGCTCGCCGGGACGGAATGGCTGGGGGCCACGCGGAGGTTCGCGGGGTCGCTGCGGGGGTCGGTGGTGTCGCACGGGGGCGGGCTGCTGCTGGTCGGCACGCCGGACTACGAGCCGTGGCACCTGGCGGCCCACCTGGTGGACGAGGCGGCGTGGTCGGGCACGCCGGAGCTGGCGCCGACCCTGGTACGCCATGACGCACGCCCCTCGGATCCGGCGCATCTGGCGGTGGGCCTCGGGCGACTGGAGGCGGCGCGGCGGGGTGAGACGCTGCTGGTCGTCTCCCCGGGCGAGCCGGGTGCCGCGCTGCTGGAACGGGTGTCGGACGCGCGCCGAGCGGGAGCGGTCCTGCTCTCCCTGGGCCCGGCCGACGGCGAACTGCCGGCCCTGGCCCACGAGACCCTCCCGGTCCCCGAAGGCTCCGAGCTGGACCTGGACACGGTCCAGCACCTGGTCAGCGCGGCGGCGGGCGAGAACGCGGTGCCCCGCAGGGGCCGGCGCACACTCCGCGACCGCCTGTCCCACCTGGCCGACCTCCTGACGGCACCGCCACCACCGCGGTGGTGAGACCGGCGCGGTGCGCGGAGAACCGGGGGAACCGTCCGCCCGTGCAGTGGGCACCGGCGTGGGTGCTGGGCGGGGGTGGGTGTCGCTCACCCGCGCTTGCGGGGTGCCGCTGCGCCCACCCGTGCCGCCCCAGCGGCACGACTGCCCGCAGCTGGGGCGGGAAGACGCGCACGGCGGCCATGTTCCACGCACCGTGGGCGTGCCGCAGGCGCCCGCGGCGGGGAGGGGTCGGGGCGGTGGTGTCTGCCCGCAGCGGCTGGCGCGTCCGCGCCGAGCAGCTTTCTGTGTCGACCTATTTCGCGCCAGACCGAAGACGGACACCACCGACCCGGCCCCGACTCACCCACCGGCCGTAGGCGCTACGCGCACCCCCACCGGAGGGACAGCGGCGCCGCAGGCATCCCCCCACCGGAGCCGCGGAAAAGCGGTTGCCGCAGCCCCACGCACCGCGGATCATCGGCCCTCGTGAGTAACGCCCTGCTCCCCGACCTCGCCCCCTGGCGGGAATCCGCCGACTTCCGGCGCGTCTGGGTCGCCGGGCTCATCACCAACTTCGGCAGCTTCCTGACGTTCGTCGCCCTGCCCGTCCAGATCAAGGAGCTGACCAACTCCGCGGCAGCCGTCGGAGCCATCGGCGCCGTCCAGCTCCTCCCCCTGATCGTCTTCGGCCTCTACGGCGGCGCCCTCGCCGACGCCTGGGACAAACGCAAGCTCATCCTCTGGACCGAGGCCGGCCAAGGCGTCCTCTGCGCCGCCCTGCTGCTCAACGTCCTCCTCCCCACCCCCGCCATCTGGCCCCTCTACCTCGTCGCCGCCGCCTCCTCCGCCCTCTCCGCGATCCAGCGCCCCGCCCTCGACGCCCTCACCCCCCGCATCGTCCGCCACGAGCACCTCCCCGCCGCCGCCTCCCTCAACGCCCTGCGCTGGCAGGTCGGCGCCATCGCGGGCCCCGCCCTCGCCGGCGTGGTCGTCGCGTTCGCCGGCCTGGCGTGGGCGTACGCCGTGGACCTCGCCACCTTCGCCGTCTCCGTCGCGCTCGCCGTCGGCCTCACCCCCTCCCCCGCCTCCCACACCGCGAGGAAGCCGTCCTGGGCGGCGATCACCGAGGGCGCCCGCTACGCCTGGAGCCGCAAGGAACTGCTGGGCACCTACACGATCGACCTCGCCGCGATGTTCCTGGCGATGCCGCTCGCCGTCCTCCCCTTCCTCGCGGACGAACTGCACGCCGAGTGGTCGCTGGGCCTGATGTACGCCGCGATCCCGGCCGGCTCGCTCCTCATCAGCCTGACCAGCGGCTGGACCTCACGGGTGCACCGTCACGGCCGGATGGTGGTGCTGGCCGCCGCCGGCTGGGGCATGGCGATGGCGGCAGCCGGCGTGGCTGGAAACGTCTGGCTGGTGCTGCTGTGCCTGGCGCTCGGCGGCGCCTTCGACATGGTCAGCGGCATCTTCCGCAGCGCGATGTGGAACCAGACCATCCCCGACGAGCTGCGCGGCAGGCTCGCCGGCATCGAGCTGCTGTCGTACTCGGTGGGCCCGCAGCTGGGCCAGGTCCGGGCCGGCGGCATGGCCGCGTGGTTCGGGGTGCGGACGTCGGTGTGGTCGGGCGGCCTGCTGTGCGCGGCGGCAGTGGGCCTGCTGGCACTGTGCCTGCCGAAACTGATGACCTACGACGTCCGCACGAACGAGCACGCGCTACGCCTCCGCGCCCAACGCGAGACCGCAACCGCACCCGAACCCGAACCCGAACCCGAATCCCCGGCCACAACCTAGCTAGGCGGCCCCCGACAACACCCTCAGTCGTCGTCCCGCTCCGCCGAAGACGCAGGCGACGACGCGTCATGCCACCGCGGATCGTTCTCCCACTGAAGGTTCCTCTCCCGCGCCGTCTCCATCGCGTGCTCCGCCTCCGTACGGCTCGCATACGGGCCGAAGCGGTCCTTGCCGGGGCAGTCCGGCCCCTCCTCGACCTTCTTGTGCTCCAGGCAGTAGTACCACTCGCCCGGCTTTCCGACCGTCCGCTTCTTGAACAGGGGCATGACCGGCTCCTCTCACCACGAAGATGGTCCCCCATCGCCGCTGACTTAGACTCGCTGGCATGTCTGGCCAGTCGCTGCTCGTCCCAGGGGAGCTGTCTCCCACCCGTTCCGTGCCCGGAAACATCCGCCGCCCCGAGTATGTCGGCAAGCCCGCCCCGACGCCGTACACCGGACCGGAGGTGCAGACCCCCGAGACCATCGAGGCGATGCGGACCGCCGGCCGGATCGCGGCGCAGGCGATGGCGGAGGCCGCGAAGCACATCGCGCCGGGGGTGACCACCGACGAACTGGACCGGGTGACGCACGAGTTCCTCTGCGACCACGGCGCCTACCCCTCCACGCTGGGCTACCGCGGCTTCCCGAAGTCGCTGTGCACCTCGATCAACGAGGTGATCTGCCACGGCATCCCGGACTCGACGGTGCTGCGCGACGGCGACATCGTGAACCTGGACGTGACGGCGTACATCGGCGGCGTGCACGGCGACAACAACGCCACGTATCTCGTCGGGGACGTGGACGAGGAGAGCCGGCTGCTGGTGGAGCGCACCCGCGAGTCCCTGAACCGCGCGATCAAGGCGGTCAAGCCGGGCCGGCAGATCAACATCATCGGCCGGGTCATCGAGTCGTACGCCAAGCGCTTCGGCTACGGCGTGGTGCGGGACTTCACGGGGCACGGCATCAACAGCTCGTTCCACTCGGGCCTGATCATCCCGCACTACGACAGCCCGCACGCGACGACGGTGATGCAGCCGGGGATGACCTTCACGATCGAGCCGATGCTGACGCTGGGGACGCACGAGTACGACATGTGGGACGACGGGTGGACGGTCGTCACCAAGGACCGCAAGCGGACGGCCCAGTTCGAGCACACGCTGGTGGTCACGGACACGGGCGCGGAGATCCTGACCCTGCCGTAGCCACTCAGCACCTCCACAGCCGCGAAGACCCGCCCTGTCCACAGGGCGGGTCTTTTCATGTGCCGCCGGGGGAATGGCTGGGTAGGCTTTTACCGACAAGCCGTCGGCAAACCTCTTGACTTAGGTAAGCCTAACCATAGAAGATCGGGCCTCATGGACTCCTTCTCGACGCTCATCCGCACCGCGTCCCACGAACAGCACGTGGAGGCCGAGACCTCGACGTTCATGAGCGACCTGCTGGGCGGGCGGCTCGGCGTCGACGCGTACGCGCGGTACACGGAGCAGCTGTGGTTCGTCTACGAGGCACTGGAGACGTCCGCCGAGCGCCTGGCGGCGGACCCGGTGGCCGGTCCCTTCATCCGGCCGGAGCTGATGCGGCTGGCCTCGCTGGAGCGGGACCTGGAGCATCTGCGGGGCACGGGATGGCGGGCGTCGCTGTCCGCGCTGCCGGCGACGCGGGCGTACGCGGACCGGGTGCGGGAGTGCGCCGAGCGCTGGCCCGGCGGCTATGTGGCCCACCACTACACGCGCTATCTGGGTGACCTGTCCGGCGGCCAGATCATCCGCGACAAGGCGGAGAGGACATGGGGCTTCGCGAAGAAGGGCGACGGGGTCCGCTTCTACGTCTTCGAGGAGATCTCCAACCCGGCGGCGTTCAAGCGGATGTACCGGGAGCTGCTGGATGCCGTGCCGGCGGATGATCTGGAGAAGCAGCGGATCGTCGCTGAGTGCAAGGGTGCGTTCGCGCTTAACACGGGGGTTTTTCGGGCGTTGGGTGAGGAGTTTCCGTTGTCGGCGTGAGTGTTTCGGGTGCGGCGCCGTGGGGGCTGGTCGCGCAGTTCCCCGCGCCCCTTAGGTACGTACAGTCACGTCACCGCTCCAGGATCACCCTGCCTCCGATCTCCACCCAGCCGTGGGGCTGTGGTGCCGTGAGGATCTGCGAACCCGTGCCCTGGGTGATGTTCAAGGCCCGCCCCAGCCGGTCGGTGAGCAGCAGCGCGGCCGCGCCCGTCGCCTCGTCCTCGTCGATGCCGTCGTCGCGGCCCGGGAAGGCCCGCGCCCGGATCCGGCCGGCCGGCTCGTCCTCCCAGGCCCAGGCGTAGATCCACTCCCCCTTAGGCGGCACGGCCAGGTCGTCGACCTCGGCGGCGGTGGCGTACTGGCGCAGCGTGCGCGGCGGCACCCACTCGGCCCGCGCCTCGATCCAGCAGAACTCGCCGTCCTGACGGGCGCCCACCACCCCGGCGGGCGTGACGAGTTCGGGCACGTCGAGCAGCCAGGCCGTACCGACGCACGGGTGCCCGGCGAAGGGCAGCCGCAGGGTCGGGGTGTAGATGTCGATCACCCCGCGCTCGGGGTCGTCGACGAACACGGTCTCGCTGAAGCCGAGCTTCGCCGCGAACTCCTGCCGGTCGCTCCGCTCGGGCAGGACGGAACCGTCGCGGACGACACCGAGTTCGTTGCCGTACCCGCCCCGGGGCCCGCAGAAGACGCGCAGCACGTCGTAGTCAGTCACGGGGGCATTCAAGCATCGCCCGTGCGGACGCGAACCGGGGTCGACCGATACGGCCGACCCCGGTCCGACGCCCGGCAGGGCTCCGGCTCACTCAGCCGTCGGCCGCCTCCGCCGGATCGCCAGGACCACGCCCGCGCCCGCCGCCACCGCGACCGCGGCTGCCGTGCCCAGGGCCGCGACCGGCACGTCCGAGCCGGTGCTGG
>NZ_JAOCQE010000291.1 GCF_025290915.1 Streptomyces sp. 15-116A
CGTGGTGCGGCGGGCGCGCAAGGCCCGGCGGAGGATCTGACACCCGGCGACGCCACGCCACCCGGAGAAGACGAAGCCACGCCACCTGTAGAAGCCTCCGAAGCGGTACGCGCGCGTACCGGGCGAAACCGCAATACCGCGTTGTCGGTGGCGTGCGGCACGATGGGGGCATGGCAACCACGCACGATCACCCCGGCGAGCAGGCCGCGCAGGACCCGGTCAAGCTGATCGGCATCCGGGACACCCCCCTGTCCTTGGACGAGGTCTTCCAGGCCGTCGGTGACGACGCGGCGGGCGGGACGGCACTGTTCGTGGGGACCGTGCGCAACCACGACGGGGGCGCCGACGTCGACAAGCTGGGCTACTCGTGCCACCCCAGCGCCGAGGCCGAGATGCGCCGCATCGCCGAGCGGGTCGTCGCCGCGTACCCCGTGCGGGCGCTGGCGGCGGTGCACCGCGTGGGAGACCTCGGGGTCGGGGACCTCGCGGTGGTCGTCGCCGTGTCGTGCCCGCACCGGGGGGAGGCCTTCGAGGCCTGCCGGAAGCTGATCGACGACCTCAAGCACGAGGTGCCCATCTGGAAGCACCAGACGTTCTCGGACGGCACCGATGAGTGGGTCGGCGCGTAGCGCCGTCGTTGAGGGGTGGTGGTCGGGCGACGGGAGGGCGGGTCGGCGCGTAGCGCCGTCGTTGAGGGGTGGTGGTCGGGCGACGGGAGGGCGGGTCGGCGCCTGCTGAGGCGATTCACGTCCGCCGGCGGTGTTTCCGGTTGCGTAACCGGGCCCCCGACGTGAGCGTTGTCACTGCGAATGGTTAATCTGCTGATCAGTCAGTCGCGGACGCTCATGGGGTTGGGAGGTCGGTATGGCGGCGCTCGCCTGGTTGCTGATTCCGCTGGTGGCTGCCGTCGTCGCGGGGCTGTGGGGAAGCTGGGCCCTGCGCACCCGCAAGATACGCAGCGACGGTCCTGAACTGGACGGATACGCCCGCTTCCGCGAGGCCATGGAGAAGTCCCGCACCGGCACCTGAACGGAGCGGCCCTGACGGTGCGCTGACAGAACCGTCCCGTACTGTCGAGACATGCCACGCCGCACCGCGACGATGCTCGCCTCCACCCTGATGCTGATCGCGCTCCTGTGCGCGGGAGTGTTCATCCCCGTGCCGTACGCGGAGATGTCCCCGGGGCCGACGGTGAACACCCTCGGTGAGCACGACGGCGAGCCCGTGCTGCAGATCGCCGGACGCAAGACGTATCCGACCGACGGCAACCTCAACATGACCACGGTGCGGGTCACCAGCGCCGACTACCGCATGAACCTCGTCGAGGCGGTCTACGGCTGGCTGGCGCACGACAACAAGATCGTGCCGCACGACACCCTCTACCCGGACGGCAAGACGGAGGAGGAGTCGACCCAGGAGAACGCCGAGGAGTTCAGCCAGTCCCAGGAGAGCGCCAAGGTGGCGGCGCTGAGGGAACTCGGCGTCCCGGTGAAGTCGTGGGTGGTCGTCTCGACGGTCGTCAAGGGATCCCCGGCCGAGGGCAGGCTGCACGCCGGTGATGTGATCAAGGCCGTCGACGGCAAGGCGGTCAAGGAACCGGGCGATGTCGCCGACCTGGTGACCGAGCACCAGCCCGGCGAGAAGGTGGTCTTCACGATCGTGCCCGCCAAGGAGCAGGCCGCCGCCGAGAAGGAGAACCGGGCGGCGGCGAAGACCGAGCAGATCACGATCACCACCAGGACGTCCGACGACGCCGGTGAGAAGCGCGCCATCGTCGGGATCTCGGCCGGGACCGACCACACCTTCCCGTTCACCATCGACATCAAGCTCGCCGACGTCGGCGGGCCGAGCGCCGGTCTGATGTTCGCGCTCGGCATCTACGACAAGCTCACCCCGGGCAGCCTCACCGGCGGCGCGTTCGTCGCCGGCACCGGCACGATCGACGACGACGGCAAGGTCGGACCGATCGGCGGCATCGAGATGAAGACGGTCGGGGCGCGCGGCAAGGGCGCCGAGTACTTCCTCACGCCCGCCGACAACTGCGCGGCCGCCGCCAAGGACACCCCCGAGGGCCTCACCCTGGTGAAGGTGGACACCATCGACGACGCCCTCGGTGCCCTGAAGGACATCCGCTCCGGGGACACCGACGACCTGCCGTCGTGCACGACCTCCTGACCGGAGCGGCCACCCCTCCGCGGACGGCTACTCCTCGAACGTCGCCGCCAGCGCCTCCGCCAGCCCCGGCACCAGATCGGAACCGGTGAGCACCTCGGTGGGGGAGTCCTTCTCCCGCAGCCGAAGCGCCGACTCCCGGCTTCCGTCGCGCAGCACCGCGACCGTCATCCGGACCTCCTGACGCTCGGGGTGCTGCGCCACCCACTTCGTCAGCGCGGCCTCGTCCAGATCCTCCGGAACCTGGGCCTCCGCGGACGGCGGGAGCATCAGACGCTCCACGGTCAGCGCGCAGCCGGTCACCGCGTCCGGCCAGGCGATGGTGCCCAGGAACTCGTCGAGCGGCTTGCCCGTTGGAATTTCGTCCTGCTCGATCGGGGTGAGGGCAGCCGTCTCCTGCTCCCCGCCCAGACCGAGCCGGTCCGCGAGCGAGGGCTGCTCGGCACGGAGCCGGGCGGTGTCGACGAGAGCGAAGAGACGTGCGGGCCGGTCCCAGCCGAGGCCGGAGACGTACTCGTCGATCTCGAGCACGGCCCGGGTGAGCGGACTGGCAGCCATGGGTGTGTTGGACATGGTCACAATCCTCTCTCGTTCCTGGCCGGAATCGGGAACCGAGTAAAGGGTGAGTAAGTTGCATAGGTGTGGGCCCACGATCACGGGGGGCCACTCACGGTCCACGAACACGCGGGCCTGACGAATCAACAGCGAACTTCGAGGTGCCTACCTTGGCTTTCCAGATGCCGGACCGCGGCGGAGGCCCGACGGGGCCACGGATCAGAGTGGGCCGCCCGTCCCGGCGGGTCCGGACCCTGCTCATGACACTGGGCGTCCTGGCCGTCCTCGGCATGGTGTTCACCATGTTCGCGGGGTTCTGGACCGACTGGCTGTGGTACCGCTCGGTCAACTACTCGTCGGTGTTCACGACGACCCTGTGGACCAAGATCGGTCTCTTCTTCGTCTTCGGTCTGCTGATGGCCGTCGCGGTCGGCTTCAACATCTGGCTGGCGCACCGGCTGCGGCCGCCGCTGAGCGCCATGTCGATGGAGCAGCAGAACCTCGACCGGTACCGGATGGGCATCGCCCCGTACAAGAAGTGGCTGCTGCTCGGCATCACCGCGCTCGTCGGCCTGATCGCCGGCGCCTCCGCGTCGAGCCAGTGGCGCACGTGGCTGATGTGGGTCAACGGCGTCCCGTTCGGTCAGAAGGACCCCCAGTTCAAGCTGGACGTCTCCTTCTACGCCTTCGACCTGCCCTGGTACCGCTTCCTGCTCGGCTTCGGATTCGCCGCCGCCATCCTGTCGCTGATCGCCGCCGCGCTCACCCACTACTTGTACGGCGGCCTGCGCATCACCAGCCCGGGCGCCAGGGCCACGGCCGCGGCCACCGGGCATCTGTCGGTCCTCCTCGGCATCTTCGTCGCGCTGAAGGCCGTCGCCTACTGGCTCGACCGGTACGGCCTGGCCGTCAAGTCCAGCGACTTCAAGGCGACCGACAGCTGGACCGGCCTGAGGTACGTCGACGCCAACGCCTATCTCCCGGCCAAGACGATCCTGTTCTGCATCGCGGTGATCTGCGCGCTGCTGTTCTTCGCCACCCTGTGGCGGCGCACCTGGCAGCTGCCCGTGATCGGCTTCGGCCTGATGGTGCTCTCCGCGATCCTGATCGGCGGCCTGTACCCCGCGATCGTGCAGAAGTTCCAGGTCCAGCCGAACGAGCAGGCCAAGGAAGCCCCGTACGTCGAGAAGAACCTCAAGGCCACGCGTGAGGCCTACGGCATCGACGACTCCAAGGTCTCCGACTACCCGGGCACCAGCCAGACCGAGGACAAGACCCAGCTGCGCGACGACGTCGGCAACACGGCGAGCATCCGGATCATGGACCCGAACATCGTCTCGCCGACCTTCCAGCAGCTCCAGCAGATCAGGAACTACTACGCGTTCCCGACCAACCTGGACGTCGACCGGTACACCAAGGACGGCAAGGACCAGGACACGGTCATCGGTCTGCGCGAGCTGAACCTCAACGGCATCCCGAAGCGGAACTGGATCAACGACCACTTCCGTTACACCCACGGCTACGGTGTCGTCGCCGCCGAGGGCACCAGCGCCGACGCCGGCGGCCGTCCGGAGTTCACCGAGTCCGATCTGCCCTCCAAGGGCGACCTGGGCACGTACGAGCAGCGCGTCTACTACGGCGAGCGGACGACCACGTACTCGATCGTCGGCGGTCCCCAGAAGGAGATCGACTACTCCGACGACAGCGGCGAGAAGACGTACAGCTACAAGGCCGACAGCGGCGTCAACCTCGCCAACCCGCTGAACCGCGCCGCCTACGCGGTCGCCTTCAGCGAGCCGCAGATCCTGTACTCCGGTGCGATCGGCGAGGGTTCGCGGATCCTGTACAACCGCACGCCCAAGGAGCGCGTCGAGGCGATCGCCCCCTGGCTGACCATCGACGGCGACGCCTACCCGGCGGTCGTGAACGGCAAGATCCAGTGGATCGTCGACGCCTACACGACCACCAACGGCTACCCGTACTCGTCCCGGACGACCCTCGGCGACACGACGGCCGACTCGCTGACCGCCACCAACGACCAGCGCGCGGTGGTGGCCCAGCAGAACCAGGTCAACTACATTCGCAACTCGGTGAAGGCGACCGTCGACGCGTACACCGGCGAGGTCAAGCTCTACCAGTGGGACACCCAGGACCCCGTCCTGAAGACCTGGATGAAGGCCTTCCCCGGCACGGTGGAGTCCAAGAGCGAGATCTCTGACGAGCTCATGGCTCATCTGCGCTACCCGCAGGACCTGTTCAAGGTGCAGCGCGAACTGCTCACCCGCTACCACGTGAAGGACGCCACCACGTTCCTCTCCGGCAGCGAGGTGTGGCAGGTGCCGGACGACCCGACCAACAAGACGGGCGACGCGGTGCCTCCGTACTACCTGAGCATGAAGATGCCGGACCAGAGGGAACAGGTCTTCTCGCTCACCACGACGTTCACGCCGAACGGCCGTGACAACCTCAGTGCGTTCATGGCGGTCAACGCCGAGGCGGGCACCGACGACTACGGCAAGATCAGAGTGCTGAAACTGCCGACGAGTACGACGGCCGCCGGACCCAAACAGGTCCAGAGCCAGTTCAACTCCGAACAGGACATCGCCGAGTCGATCAGGCTGCTGAGAGGCGGCGACTCCGAGGTCGAGTACGGCAACCTGCTGGCCGTCCCGCTCGACGGAGGACTGCTGTACGTGGAGCCGGTCTACGTACGCGGTGGGGGACTGAAGTACCCGCTGCTGCGCAAGGTGCTGGTGACCTACGGAGGCCAGACGGCCTTCGAGGACACCCTCGAGCAGGCCCTCGACAAGGTCTTCGGAGCGAAGGGCACCACCGAGCCACCACCGGGTCAGGACGAGGACCCGGGTGAGGACGAGGGCACCACGCCACCGCCGACGTCCGACAACCCCACCGTCCGCGAGGCGCTCAACGACGCCCAGGAGGCCTTCGAGGCCGGCCAGGAAGCCCTGAAGAAGAACGACTGGGAGGCCTACGGCCAGGCACAGAAGGACCTCGAGGACGCGCTGCGCAGGGCCGAGGAGGCCCAGGCCGCGGAGAGCCGGGGCGGTTCCGGCGGCGGGGAGACCGGCGGCGGGGAGAACAGCCCCAGTCCGAAGCCCAGCCCGAGCAGCTAGCAAAGCGGCTGGTCAACGCCCATCCCGCGCCGTGATACGGTAGTGAACACAACGGCGCGGGGTGGAGCAGCTCGGTAGCTCGCTGGGCTCATAACCCAGAGGTCGCAGGTTCAAATCCTGTCCCCGCTACTGACGTCGCGAAGTCGGCGACACCAAAGGCCCGGATTCCATAAGGAATCCGGGCCTTTGGCATGGGCGAACGCATGTGCCCAGGGTCCGATACGGCCGCGCCGCCGACGGGAGTTGAGCGATCTGTGTTTGACTTGTCTCTCTGTGGGCATGTCGACAAAACGCTGAAGTGACCTCACTGACTGCGGTATACCAGGTGTACCCAGGTTGCAGGTGGTGCGACGATGGACGTTATGGGGGACAAGGCAACTCTGTTCGAGACAGGGCGATTTGAGCAGCCTTCCCACCAGGAGGACGGGCAGGAGCCCCCCGTGGTGGCGGGCGACACCGACGACGAGGCAGCCGAGGAGCTGCGCCAGCGGCTCGCCGCCGAGGCCGGCGACATCGAGGCGATGAGCATCCTCGGCGCCATGCTGCTGCGCCGTGGCGACCTCGACGGAGCCGAACCCCATCTGCGCACCGCCACCGCCGCCGGCGACCGCGCCGCCGCCAACAACCTGGGTGTCCTGCTCCATCAGCGGGGCTACGCCGACGAGGCCGCCGGATGGTGGCGTATCGCCGCCGTCGCCGGCAGCGCCGCGGCGGCGCACGCGCTGGGCCGTCACCACCGCGAGCGCGGCGACGAACCCGCTGCCGAGTACTGGCTGCGCCAGTCCGCCGAACAGGGCCACACCCTGGGCGCCTACGCGCTCGCCGACCTGCTCGAACACCGCGGGGACGAGGCAGGCACCGAGCGCTGGATGCGGGCCGCGGCCGAACGCGGGCACCGCGAGGCGGCGTACCGGCTGGCGCGGGCACTGGACCGCAAGGCGGCCCGGAAGCCCGGCGACGACAACGGTGTCCTGCTCGAGGAGGCCGAGCAGTGGTACCGGCAGGCGGCAGCGCGCGGTCACCGCAGGGCCGCCCTGCACCTCGGGACGATCCTGGAGAAGCGCGGTGAGCTCAAGGAGGCCGGGCGCTGGTACCTGACGTCCGCCAAGGACGGCGAGGCGCGGGCCGCCTGCGCGCTCGGGTTCCTGCTGCGGGACGCAGGCGACACCGAGAACGCCGCCGTGTGGTGGCTGCGCGCCGCCCAGGACGGCGACGGCAACGCCGCCAACGCGCTGGGCGCGCTGCACGCCGAACGGGGCGAGACCCAGACCGCCGAGCGCTGGTACCGGGCCGCGATGGACGCCGGCGACGTCAACGGCGCCTACAACCTCGGGCTGCTCTGCGCCGAGCAGGGCCGCACCACGCAGGCCGAGCAGTGGTACCGCCGGGCCGCCTACGCCGGTCACCGCGAGGCCGCCAACGCGCTGGCGATCCTGCTGCTGCGCGCCGGGGACGAGACGGGCGCGGAGCCCTGGTTCTCCAAGGCCGCGGAGGCGGGCAGCGTGGACGCCGCCTTCAACCTCGGCATTCTGCACGCGGGCCGGGGCGAGGACCGGGCCGCGCTGCGCTGGTACGAGCGGGCCGCGGCCGCCGGGCACACCGAGGCGGCGCTGCAGGTCGGCATGGCCCGGC
>NZ_JAOCQE010000292.1 GCF_025290915.1 Streptomyces sp. 15-116A
CCCCACTCGCCGCACCGGGCGCCGACCACGTACAACCAGTACGCCGGTCGACGCCCGGCACGCCGAGAGCACGCTCCCCCACCCTCGAACCGCGCTTCGCACGGCTCGGGCGGGAGGTGCCCCCACGACGCCGCCAGGCCCGCCCTCCGGGCGGACGACGGGAATTTGACGACAGGGCCTAGGTGAGTGACCTGGTCCCGTCTCGAAAGGTGCACCCCAGTGTCTCTTGGTCGTAGACAAGTAGCTTTCGCAGGTCTCGCTGTTCCTCTCGCTCTCGCCATGAGCGGTACCGCCCGAGCCACCCCCGGTCGTAAGGCCCGGACCCTCTACATCGCCGGGGATTCCACCGCCGCGCAGAAGTATGCCGATGCCGCTCCCGAGACCGGGTGGGGAATGGCCTTGCCGTTCTTTGTGCATCGGGATCTTCAGGTCGCCAATCATGCCGTCAATGGGCGGAGTTCCAAGAGCTTCGTCGAGGAAGGGCGGCTGGAGGTGATCCTCTCCTCGATTCGGGAGGGGGATCTGCTGGTCATCCAGTTCGCGCACAACGATGAGAAGGTGGGCGATCCTTCTCGGTACACCGAGCCCTGGTCGACGTATCAGGAGTATCTGCGGCTGTATGTCGACGGGGCCCGGGCGCGGGGGGCCCGGCCCGTGCTGGCCACGCCTGTGGAGCGGCGGCGGTTCGATGCCGGGGGTGTGGCTCTGCCCAGTCATGGGGAGTATCCCGCGGCCATGCGGGTGCTGGCGCGGGAGGCGCGGGTGCCGCTGCTGGATGTTCAGGTGCTGTCGCTTGCCCTGTGGCAGGAGCTCGGGGTCGAGGAGAGCAAGAAGTACTTCAACTGGACGGCGACCGAGCAGGACAACACGCACTTCAATCCGCCGGGAGCCGTCGCCGTGGCCCGGATGGTCGTTCGGGAGCTGGTGCGCACGCGGGTGCTCGGGGCCCGTGATGTGCGCCGGATCGACGAGGTGATTCCCGAGTCGTGGATCACCTGGCCCGAGGCCATCGCTTAGAACACCCCTGATCTTTCACGAAGGAGAGCCGCATCATGGACAGACGTGCATGGCATGAGCATGCCACCAGAGCCCTCTCGGTCGTCGGTTGCACCGCCCTCGTGCTGGGGCTGACCGGCACCGCCGCCCACGCCCACTCCTCGTCCCGCGACCTGGGCCGGCAGACCCTCGGCGCCGATGACGGGTGGGCGGCCCACGGGACCGGCACCACCGGAGGCGCCGCCGCCGATGCCGAGCATGTGTACACCGTCAGCGACTGGGCCGGATTCAAGGCGGCCCTCGCCGACGGCGGGGACGCGCCGAAGATCATCAAGGTGAAGGGGACCATCGACGCGGTCTCCGAGGGGTGCGACGCGTTCTCCGCACCCGGGTACGACTTCGGCGCCTATCTGGAGAAGTACGCGCCGGAGACCTGGGGGCTGGAGCAGGACCTCAGCGCCGAGCCCGACGACAGTCCGGAGGGGCTGCGCCGGGCCTCCGCCGCCCAGCAGGACGCGGCCATCAAGGCGAACATCCCCGCCAACACCACCATCGTCGGCCTCGGCCGCGACGCCGGGATCAAGGGCGCCAGCCTGCAGATCAAGGGCGTCGACAATGTCATCATCCGCAATCTGACGCTCGAGAGCCCCATCGACTGCTTCCCGCAGTGGGACCCGACCGACGGCGACCGGGGCAACTGGAACTCCGAGTACGACACCGCCGTCGTCTACGGCTCCACCCATGTGTGGCTGGACCACAACACCTTCACCGACGGCGAGCACCCCGACAGCGAGGCCCCGACCTACTTCGGCATGCTGTACCAGCAGCACGACGGCGAGCTGGACATCGTGCGGGGCGCCAACTATGTCACCGCCTCCTGGAACGTCTTCACCGAGCACGACAAGACGATCCTCATCGGCAACAGCGACAGCGAGTCCACCGCCGCCGGCGACCGGGGCAAGCTGAAGGTGACCTTCCACCACAACCTGTTCAAGAACCTCGTCGAGAGCGCGCCCCGCGTCCGCTTCGGGCAGGTCGACGTCTACAACAACCACTTCGTGGCCGACGACAGCTACGCCTACAGCTTCGGCATCGGCAAGGAGTCCCAGCTCGTCGCCGAGCACAACGCGTTCACCCTGCCCGAGGGCATCAGCCCGGCCAAGATCCTCAAGCGCTGGAACGACGCGCCGCTCACCGCCGCGAACAACCTCGTCAACGGCAAGCGCACCGATCTGATCGCCGTGCACAACGCGGAGATCCCCGAGGAGACCCTGTGGTCCGGCGCCGGCTGGACACCCGCCCTGCGCGCCCAGGTTCACCCCGTGTGGGCGGTCCCGGCGCTGGTCAAGTTCGGTGCGGGCGCGGGCCGTGTCCGCTGAATCGTCCACCTGGAGGCGGCCGGGGCGGTGCGTGTTCGCGTCATCGCGTCCGTCCCGGCCGGCCCGTAGCGAAGGAGCCCCCCCATGCCCCTGTCCCGTAGGGGATTTCTGCTCACCGCCGGTGTCTCGGCGGGTGCCGCGCTCACCCTGGCGGCGCAAGCGCCCGCCCAGGCTGCGGGTCGGAGCCCGTTCGGCCGGTACGGATCGCCGGCCGCGCGCCTGACTCCCCAGACGCTGTACGTCCACCCGGGCGGCAGCGGTGACTTCACCAGCGTGCAGGCCGCCGTCACGGCCGCGGCCGGGCCCGGACACACCCTCGTCATCGCCCCGGGCGTCTACCGAGAGACGGTGTCGGTCGACGCCGACCGCACCGACATGACCTGGATCGGCGCCTCCGGTGACCCCCGGGACGTCGTCATCGTCTACGACAACGCGGCCGGCACGCCCAAGCCCGGCGGCGGCACCTACGGCACCTCAGGGTCTGCCACCACCACCGTGCGCCCCGACGGATTCACCGCACACCGGATCACCTTCGCCAACGACTGGCTGCGGGCCGATCATCCCGGCTTCACCGGCACCCAGGCGGTGGCCATCAAGGTGCAGGGCGACCGCAGCGCCTTCCACCACTGCCGGTTCCTCGGCCACCAGGACACCCTGTACGCCGACACCACGGCCCTCGGCACCTTCGCCCGCCAGTACTTCTCCCACTGCTACGCCGAGGGCGACGTCGACTTCGTCTTCGGCCGGGCGACCGCCGTGTTCGAGCACTGCCACTTCCGCACGCTGATCCGCACCGACCTCGCAGGGGCCCCGTACGGGTTCGTCTTCGCGCCCTCCACGGCCGGCGCCAATGCGCGCGGCTACCTGGTCACCCGGAGCAGGATCAGCAGCGAGGCCCCCGACGGCTACTACAAGCTGGCCCGCCCCTGGGTGCCCAGCTCCGACACCACCGCCCGTCCGTCCCTCGTCGTGCGGGACACCCACCTCGGTTCCGGCATCGACGCCGTCGCGCCGTACACCAATATGGCGAGCGGGCATCCCTGGCAGGAGCAGCGGTTCGCCGAGTATCGCAACACCGGCCCCGGCGCCGTGATCACCGTGCCCGAGAACCGGCCCCAGCTCACCCGCGCCGAGGCCGCGCTCCACACCCGGGAGGAGTACCTCGGCGACTGGCAGCCGTATGCCCGCGCCCGGTGAGCTGCCCGCCTTCCACGCGCGGCTGAAGGAGGAGCTGACCTTTCCGCTGGCCTGGGGCATCTCACCCGTACGGGACTTCGAGGAGTGGCGGCGGGTGGCCCGGGCCACGGTGGAGGAGCTGCTGATCGTCCCGTGCCAGGACGGCACGCCGTTCGCGCCCGAGTTCACCGACCGGTCGCACACGCCTTATGGCACAAGGGAGTTGGTGACCGTCTCGCTGACCCGCTACGCCCGGGTCCGCGGTGCCCTGCTCACCCCGCGGGGCAGCGGTCCCTTCCCGGCTGTGCTGCTGCTGCACGACCACGGCTCCCGGTTCGACATCGGCAAGGAGAAGGCCGTACGGCCCTGGTACGACGCCGCCCTGCTGGCCTCCGCCCGGGAGTGGGCCGACCGGCACTTCGACGGACGCTTCGTGGGAGACGAACTCGCCCGGCGGGGGCATGTGGTGCTGTGCCTGGACGCGCTCGGCTGGGGTGAGCGCGGGCCGCTGGAGTACGCGGGGCAGCAGGCCCTGGCCGCCAGCCTCTTCCACCTCGGCTCCTCGCTGGCCGGGCTGCTGGCCCGCGAGGACCAGCGGGCCGCCGCCTTCCTGGCGGGGCTTGAGCGGGTGGACGCCCGCCGGGTCACGGCGCTCGGCTTCTCCATGGGCGGCTTCCGGGCCTGGCAGGTCGCCGCGCTCAGCGAGCACATCGCGGCGGCGGCGAGCGTGTGCTGGACGACCGGGCTGAAGGAGATGATGGTGCCCGGCAACAACGCCCTGCGCGGCCAGTCGGCCTTCCACATGCTCCACCCGGGGCTCGCCCGGCACCTGGACCTGCCCGACGTGGCGAGCATCGCCGCGCCGAAGCCCCTGCTGTTCCTCGGCGGTGAACAGGATCCGCTGTTCACCGCCGAGGGGGTGCGGACCGCCTACGCAAGGCTGCGCGCCGTGTGGAGTTCCGTCGGCGCCGCCGACCGGCTGCGCACGGAGACCTGGCCCGGCGTCGGGCACGCCTTCCCGCTGCGCATGCAGGAGGAGGTCTTCGCCTGGCTGGAGTCGGCCACCGCCTCACCCGCCTGACGGGTACGCGGCGAGCAGCCGCTTGTACTCCTTCTTCGTCACCGGGATCACCGTGCCGTGCCGGGGGCTGGCGGGCAGCTGGGAGCCGGTGGACGGGGTCCAGCGGCCCGAGGCGAGATCGGTGGTCTCGAAGGGGAGATAGCCCCGGCCGCCGTACTCGTCGATGAACAGGTACCACTTCTCCTCGGTGTTCGACTTGAACACCGTCGGCCCCTCACCGCGTTCCATCGCCCCGCTGCCGATGCAGTCCGCGACGAAGTCGTACGACGTCGAGGTGAGAGTGGCGGACTTCTCCGCGGTGACGAACTTCGAGCAGGGCGAGCCCGAGGAGGGGTCGCGCTCGTCCTTGGTGTAGCGGTAGTAGGTGCCCTCGTGCTCGACCACGGTCGAGTCGATCACCGAGTAGCCGGGGTCGTTCCAGATCTTCGGCTCGCTGAACGTGCGGAAGTCCTTCGTGGTCGCGTACAGCATCTTGTTGTACGTCGATCCGGTGTGGCCGGGGTCGTCGGCGGCGTACAGCTTGGACGCCCAGAAGACGACGTACGCACCGAGGCTGTCGTCCCAGTAGGCCTCCGGCGCCCAGGCGTTGCCCGCGTTGTCGGGGGCCACCTTCACCAGGCGCTGGTCGGTCCAGTTCACCAGGTCCGTGGACTCCCACACCATGATCGACGTACTGCCGTGCCGCTGGACCTCGTCCCAGCTGCCGCTGCTGTTCTGATACATGCGCAGGTCGGTGGCGATCAGGTAGAAGCGGTCGCCCTCGGGGGAGCGGATGACGAACGGGTCGCGCAGCCCCTTCTCGCCGATCGTGGATGTCAGGACCGGCTTCCCGGCGTTGAGCTCCCGCCAGCGCAGCGGGTCGTTGCCGCGGCTGAGGGCGTAACGGATCTGCTCGCCGTCGGCGGTGCCCTCGCCGGTGAAGTAGGCGAAGAGATAACCGGCGTACCTGGGCTGCTTCTTCACGGGCGGGGCTCCTGAGTGCGCGGTGCCCGGCGGGGCGGAGAGCAGGGCGAGGAGGAGGGCGAGGAACGGGACCAGAAGCGTGCGGGCGGTGTGGCGACGCATGACACTTCCTGTCGGAGTCTGGTGGATTCTGTTTGCTTGCACTGTGCTCTGGGAGTGTCACCACTGGGGTTCGCGGCGTCAACGGGGCGGCCGGCAACGAAAGTTTCGGCCCTCTGGCAGTCGAACGCCCCCGCGGTCGTCACCGGCGGGGGCGTTCGGTGGGCCGGCCGAGTGGGGGCTCGGGCGGCGCCGGGCCGGGCGAGGGGGGCTCGTCCGGCTCACTGCCGGCCGGGGGGTGGCCGGGCAGAGCTGGGGGTCTTACTGGTAGGTGATGTCCGCTGAGGTGAAGCGGCAGTACGTGCCGTCGGGGCCCGAGCCCAGCTCCTTGGGCTCGTCACCCTTGGTGTTGCCCTGGAAGCGCGTGCACGTCTTGATCTTCTTGGCGCTGTCGCCGTGGATGCGGACCTTGCGCAGCGCGGCCGTGTCGCCGTAGTTCTGGTTGATGCCCACGATCGAGTTGGCGGGCCCCGTGACATCCACGTCGTTGATGATGATGCTCCGCTTGTACTGCGTGGAGCAGTTGCCGCAGGAGCGCACCAGCTTGCCGAAGTTCTCCACCTGGAACTTGGTGACGACCAGCTTGCCCGCGCCGTTGAACTGCAGCACCTTGTCGTGGGCGTTCCTCGCGCCGCCGCCGTACACCGTGTAGACGGAGTTCGCCGACTTGCCCTTGAAAGTCGCCGCGTCCTCGCCGACGTCCAGCCACCACACGTTCTGCAGTGTGCAACTGCCCTTGCAGTGCACGCCGTCGGCGGCCGGGCTGCCGATGACGACGTTCTTCAGCGTGGCACCGTCGGCCAGTTCGAAGACCGGGTCCTGGCCCTCTTCCTGGCTGTCGCCGCCGAGCGCGCCGGTGCCGTAGAACTTCTTCATCCCGCCGTCGTAGACACCGGAGACGGGGATGGTCTTCGACACCGGCTTGCTGCCGGTGTCCGAGGGCCAGGACGAGGCGGCGCCCGCGGTGGACAGCATCGTGGTGGTGACGATCGCCGCGCCCGTGATGCCGAGCGCGGAGACCCCGGCGATCACCGCCCGCCTTCTGGTGGTCCGGCGTCGGTGCGAGACGCGCTGTTCGGCTCGTGCAGTCATGCCCATTCCTTGCGGTGGGGGAGGATCCTTGCGCCTCTTGGTCGCCACCGGTGGAGGAAGGGTTGCCGCGGAGGGGAGAAAATCCGGCTACGAGTCCGCGTCCGGGGCCCCGTCGCCCCGCGCCGCGAAGTCGCCGCCCACGGTGAGCCGTTCGGAACCGGAGGCCGCCGTCACCGTGTAGGTGTCGGATCCGGCGTCCCGGCCGCCGCGACGGTGGTCGTACTGTGCGGCGAACATCCACTCGCCGGGCGGTACCGTGCGGCCCTCCTTCAGGGTCCAGGTGTAGACGAGGAAGCCGCCTCGCTCCTCCACCGTGAGGCCGAAGTCGTCCTCCGGCAGGGAGCGCCAGGCGCCCGTCGACGCCACCGAGCCGGTCTGGGCGACCCGCAGCCGCACGGTGAGCTCGGTGAGCCGGGTGCTCGTCTTCAGGGTGACATTGCTCTGCGCCCAGTAGTCGTTGCTGTGCGGGTCCACCGAGCCGTCCGACCACAGCGGGCCGTCCTCGGTGCCGGGCGGCGGGGCCGTCTTCGTGGCGGGTGGCGCGCTTGCCTCACGGGCCGTGCGCGAGGCGTCCGGGGAGGCGCGGGCTGTCCGACCCGGAGTCGCAGGGGCGGATCAAGGTGTGGTTCGCGCAGCACGCGGCGGCCCGGGGCTACGACGCGGAAACGATTCAGCGCACCTGGGAGATCGTCGCGGCCTTCGGTTC
>NZ_JAOCQE010000293.1 GCF_025290915.1 Streptomyces sp. 15-116A
CTCGCCGCACCGGGCGAACACCCGAGTACAACCAGTACGCGGGTGTCCGCCCGGCACGCCGAGAGCACGCACCGGACGCCGCAGGGCCCGCCCTTCGGGCGGACGACGGGACTTTGCGGACACCCCCCAGCGCCTGAAGTGTGCGGTCCTCCACGCGCACGGCCCGCTCAGTCCGCCGGCGGCAGCTCACCCGAGCCCCGCGTGATCAGCCGGGTCGGCAGCTCGATGCGCTCGGGCCTGAGCAGCGAGCCGTCCAGCTGCCGGAACAGCCGCTCCGCCGCCGTACGGCCGAGCGCTGCTGCGTCCTGCGCGACGACGGTGACTCCCGGCTGCAGCAGATCGGCGAGCTCGATGTCGTCGAAGCCGACCAGCGCGACCGGCCGGGACCGCTCGGCCAGCACCCGGATCACCGTGACCGTCACGCGGTTGTTGCCCGTGAAGATCGCGGTGACCGGATCCGGTCCGGCCAGCATCTCCTCGGCCGCCCGGCGCACCCGCCCGGGGTCGGTGACGCCCAGCGACATCCAGGAGTCCTCGACCGGTATGCCCGCGTCCTCCATCGCCGCCCGGTAGCCGCGCAGCCGCTCGGCCGCGGTGTGGATGCGGGGCATGTCCCCGATGAAGCCGATTCTGCGGTGGCCGTGCGCGATGAGGTGGGCCACACCGTCGCGGGCGCCCCCGAAGTTGTCCGAGAGGACGACGTCCGCGTCGATCTTCCCGGCCGGCCGGTCCACGAACACGGTGGCCACGCCCGCCTTGAGCTCCGGCTCCAGATACCGGTGGTCGTCGCCGGCGGGGATCACCACGAGCCCGTCGACCCGGCGGGCGCACAGCGCGAGCACCAGCTCCTGCTCGCGGTCCGGGTCCTCCGCGCTGGAGCCGTTGATCAGCAGCGCACCGTGCGCGCGGGCCACCTCCTCCACCGCCCGGCTCAGCGGTCCGTAGAACGGGTCCGCGAGATCCTCCAGGACCAGCCCGATGCTGGCGGTACGGCCCTTGCGTAGCACCCGCGCGCTGTCGTTGCGCCGGAAGCCGAGGGCGTCGATGGCCTCCTGGACCCGGCGCTCCGTCTCCGGGGTGACGCCGGGCTCGCCGTTGACGACCCGCGAGACCGTCTTGAGTCCGACGCCCGCGCGGGCGGCCACGTCCTTCATGGTCGGCCGGTTGCCGTAACGGGTCCCTGGGAGGCGGTCGGTGCGGCGGGGCGTCTCCGGCACGATGAGCTGTCCTGTCCTGTCGTCCACGGGGATGCGTAGGTCCATGGGGTTGTATGAGGATGTGGCGTCGAGCATAGAGCCTGGACAACGTTGTCAGAGCAAGAGACACTGTTCACCGCACACTCCGGCCCGCGCGACACGGCGACACCGGGCCGCGGTTTGCCCCATGTGTTCCTGCTGGTCACATAAGGCGTTTCCGGCGTTTTTCTCATGGTTGACGGGGAGATCCGACACTGATGCACACCGACCTCGTGGCTGCGCTCGACATCGGCGGCACCAAGATCGCCGGCGCACTGGTGGACGGCCGGGGCCGGATCCTCGTCCGCGCCCAGCGGTCGACGCCGGCCCGGGAGGACGGTGAGACCGTGATGCGGGCGGTCGAGGCCGTGCTCGGCGAGCTCACCGCCTCCCCGCTGTGGGAGAACGCCACCGCCGTCGGCATCGGCAGCGCGGGGCCGGTGGACGCGTCCGCGGGCACGGTGAGCCCGGTCAACGTGCCCGGCTGGCGCGACTACCCGCTCGTCGCCCGGGTGCGGGCGGCCACCGGGGGCCTGCCCGTCGAGCTCATCGGCGACGGGGTGGCCATCACCGCGGCCGAACACTGGCAGGGCGCCGCCCGCGGCCACGACAACGCGCTGTGCATGGTCGTCTCGACCGGGGTCGGCGGCGGACTCGTCCTCAACGGCAGACTCCACCCCGGGCCGACCGGCAACGCGGGCCACATCGGGCACATCAGCGTCGACCTCGACGGCGACCCCTGCCCGTGCGGCTCGCGCGGCTGCGTGGAGCGCATAGCGAGCGGCCCCAACATCGCCCGCCGCGCGTTCGAAGGCGGCTGGCGGCCCGGTCCCGACGGTGACACCTCCGCCGCCGCGGTGGCCGTCGCCGAGGCACCGGCGAAGGCGTACAACCCCCTGTTCATCTACGGGGAGTCGGGGCTCGGCAAAACGCATCTGCTGCACGCCATCGGGCACTACGCGCGCAGCCTCTACCCGGGCACGCGCGTGCGCTACGTCAGCTCGGAGGAGTTCACCAACGAGTTCATCAACTCCATCCGCGACGGCAAGGGCGACAGCTTCCGCAAGCGCTACCGCGAGATGGACATCCTGCTCGTCGACGACATCCAGTTCCTCGCGGACAAGGAGTCGACGCAGGAGGAGTTCTTCCACACCTTCAACACGCTCCACAACGCCAACAAGCAGATCGTGCTCTCCAGCGACCGGCCGCCCAAGCAGCTGGTGACGCTGGAGGACCGGCTGCGGAACCGTTTCGAGTGGGGCCTGATCACCGACGTCCAGCCGCCCGAACTGGAGACGCGCATCGCGATCCTGCGCAAGAAGGCGGTGCAGGAGCAGCTCAACGCCCCGCCGGAGGTACTGGAGTTCATCGCCTCCCGCATCTCGCGGAACATCCGGGAGCTGGAGGGCGCGCTGATCCGGGTGACGGCGTTCGCGTCGCTCAACCGGCAGCCGGTGGACCTGGGCCTGACGGAGATCGTCCTGAAGGACCTGATCCCCGGCGGCGACGACGCGACGCCCGAGATCACCTCCACGGCCATCATGAGCGCGACCGCCGACTACTTCGGGCTCACCGTCGAGGACCTGTGCGGCAGCTCGCGCGGCCGCCAGCTCGTCACGGCCCGCCAGATCGCCATGTACCTGTGCCGGGAGCTGACGGATCTGTCGCTGCCGAAGATCGGTGCGCTGTTCGGCGGCCGCGACCACACCACGGTGATGCACGCCGACCGGAAGATCCGCAATCTGATGGCCGAGCGGCGCTCCATCTACAACCAGGTCACCGAGCTCACCAACCGCATCAAGGCCGGCTGACGGCACCGGACCAACAAGGGCGCCCCCCGGATCCGCTCCCGGGGGGCGCCCTTCGTCGTTCCGCCGTCGGCTGCCGCTCTCCGCGCCCTCGCCCGCCGGTCTCCCGCTGTTCGATTAACTGCCTGGTTACGGCCTCTCTCCACAGATTCGGTGACTTTTTCCCGTCCACATCCTGGGGACCGCGAAGTTGTCCCGATCTTGTCCACAGGAGACCCTGTTGAGGAACCATCAGCCCAGATCAGCCGGTTGTGGATTCGTGGACAGAAGATCTCCACAGCCTGTGGACGACGCGTTGATCCACAGGCTGTGCACGGAGTTGTCCACGGGCAACCCACAGGCTGGGGTCCGTTGTCCCCAGAGTGCACCGGGTTCTCCACATCGCTGTCCACTGTTCGGCAACCCGGCGCGCCTCCTCACCGCGTCGAGTGAAAGGCGTCACATCATGTTGCCGAAGGGGGCTGTGGGAAAGACTGCCGAAACTGGGGACGACGCTGGGGAGAACTCGCCCCTCCCTGTGCACGGGATGTGCAGAACTTTCCGTTCTCCACAGAGGCACCGAGTTGTCCACGGCCTCCACCCACAGGCCCGGTGGACAAAATTCGCCTGCTGACCTGGGCAAACGAGGTTATCCACGGTATCCACAGGCCCTACTACTACTCCCGACTAGAGAGAGCGAGGAATTCGTTTCGAAGCGGGACCTGTGCACAACTCGCCCTCTCGACCCCGTCTGCCACTCGTCACGACTTGACCCCGAGGGGCACCTACTGTCAGTGCGGTGCGTCAGACTGGTCCCCGGTGTCCTTCCCCTCACAGAGGCCCACGACACCGAGTCAGACGACGAAGCCGAAGCAGGGCGAGAAGCGCCGGCAACAGCAGGAGGCGGCAACAGTGAAGATCCGGGTGGAACGCGACGTACTCGCGGAGGCAGTGGCCTGGGCGGCTCGCAGCCTCCCGGCCCGTCCGCCGGCGCCTGTCCTCGCCGGCCTTCTGCTGAAGGCGGAGGACGGCCAGCTGAGCCTGTCCAGCTTCGACTACGAGGTCTCCGCGCGGGTGTCCGTCGAGGCCGAGGTCGAGGAGGAGGGCACGGTGCTGGTCTCGGGCCGCCTGCTCGCCGACATCTCGCGCGCCCTCCCCAACCGCCCGGTGGAGATTTCCACAGACGGTGTACGGGCGACGGTGGTCTGCGGCTCCTCCCGGTTCACACTCCACACCCTGCCTGTGGAGGAGTACCCGGCCCTGCCGCAGATGCCGAACGCGACGGGCACGGTCCCGGGCGAGGTCTTCTCCTCCGCGGTCCAGCAGGTCGCCATCGCGGCAGGCCGCGACGACACGCTGCCGGTGCTGACCGGTGTGCGCATCGAGATCGAGGGCGACACGGTGACGCTGGCGTCCACCGACCGCTACCGCTTCGCGGTCCGCGAGTTCCTGTGGAAGCCGGAGAACCCGGATGCCTCCGCGGTCGCCCTGGTGCCCGCCAAGACGCTCCTGGACACCGCCAAGGCGCTGACCAGCGGCGACCAGGTGACCCTTGCGCTGTCCGGCTCGGGCGCGGGCGAGGGCCTGATCGGTTTCGAGGGCGCCGGCCGCCGGACGACGACCCGTCTGCTGGAGGGCGACCTCCCGAAGTACCGCACGCTGTTCCCGACCGAGTTCAACAGCGTCGCCGTGATCGAGACCGCCCCCTTCGTGGAGGCCGTCAAGCGTGTGGCGCTGGTCGCCGAGCGCAACACCCCGGTGCGGCTGAGCTTCGAGCAGGGTGTGCTCATCCTGGAGGCCGGTTCCAGCGACGACGCACAGGCTGTGGAAAGGGTGGACGCCCAGCTGGAGGGCGACGACATCTCGATCGCCTTCAACCCGACCTTCCTGCTGGACGGCCTGAGCGCCATCGACTCGCCGGTGGCCCAGCTGTCGTTCACCACGTCGACGAAGCCGGCGCTGCTCAGCGGCCGCCCGGCGGTGGACGCGGAGGCGGACGAGGCCTACAAGTACCTGATCATGCCGGTGCGGCTCAGCGGCTGAGTGCATCCGGGACAAAGCCCCAGGTGAGGGCGTGCGTATGAGCGCGTATGCCCACAGATGTGCGCGGGCGTCCGGGTTTAGGCTCGGACTTCGGCACCCAAGTGCCGTCATGCCACGTCGCACACCTAAGGAACACAACTGATGGAGCTCGGTCTCGTCGGCCTCGGCAAGATGGGCGGCAACATGCGCGAGCGGATCCGCCGCGCGGGCCACACCGTCCACGGATACGACCGCAACCCGGACCTCGCCGATGTCCACAGCCTGCAGGAGCTTGTGGACAAGCTCGCGGCCCCGCGGGTGGTGTGGGTGATGGTCCCGGCCGGCGAGCCCACCCAGTCCACCATCGACGAGCTCGCCGAGCTGCTGGAGCCCGGCGACGTCGTCGTGGACGGCGGCAACTCCCGCTGGACGGACGACGAGAAGCACGCCGAGGAGCTGGCGGCCAAGGGCATAGGTTTCGTCGACTGCGGTGTCTCCGGCGGCGTCTGGGGCCTGGAGAACGGCTACGCGCTGATGTACGGCGGCGACAAGGAGAACGTCGCCAAGGTGCAGCCGATCTTCGACGCGCTCAAGCCGGAGGGCGACTTCGGCTCGGTGCACGCCGGCAAGGTGGGCGCGGGCCACTTCGCGAAGATGGTCCACAACGGCATCGAGTACGCGATGATGCAGGCCTACGCCGAGGGCTGGGAGCTGCTGGAGAAGGTCGACTCCGTGACCGACGTCCGGGAGGTCTTCCGCTCCTGGCAGGAGGGGACGGTCATCCGTTCCTGGCTGCTGGACCTCGCGGTGAACGCCCTCGACGAGGACGAGCACCTGGACGGGCTGCGGGGTTATGCACAGGACTCCGGTGAGGGACGCTGGACTGTGGAGGCCGCGATCGACAACGCGGTCCCGCTGCCGGCGATCACGGCCTCGCTGTTCGCGCGGTTCGCCTCGCGGCAGGAGGACTCGCCGCAGATGAAGATGATCGCTGCCCTGCGGAACCAGTTCGGCGGCCACGCGGTCGAGAAGAAGTAAGCCAGCCTGGAAGAAGCAAGTAAGCGTCACCTCGCGGTGACGAAGCAAGCAGCCACCTAGAAGCACCGGGGAGGTCGGCGAACGACCATGCACGTCACGCATCTGTCGCTGGCCGACTTCCGCTCGTATCCCCGGGTCGAGGTCCCGCTCGACCCGGGGGTGACGGCGTTCGTCGGCCCGAACGGGCAGGGCAAGACGAACCTGGTCGAGGCGGTCGGCTATCTCGCCACGCTCGGCAGTCACCGGGTCTCCTCGGACGCCCCGCTGGTCCGCATGGGCGCCGACCGGGCGATCATCCGGGCGCAGGTGCGCCAGGGCGAGCGGCAGCAGCTTCTCGAGCTCGAGCTGAACCCGGGCAGGGCCAACCGGGCCCGTATCAACAGGTCGTCGCAGGTCAGGCCGCGCGACATCCTCGGCATCGTGCGCACGGTCCTGTTCGCGCCCGAGGACCTCGCCCTGGTCAAGGGGGATCCAGGTGAGCGACGCCGTTTCCTGGACGAGCTGATCACCGCCCGCTCCCCGCGCATGGCGGGCGTCCGATCCGACTACGAGCGCGTGCTCAAGCAGCGCAACACCCTGCTGAAGTCGGCCGCGCTGGCCCGCCGGCACGGCGGCCGCACCATGGACCTGTCCACCCTCGACGTCTGGGACCAGCATCTCGCGCGCGCGGGTGCCGAGCTGCTCGCCCAGCGCCTGGACCTGATCGCCGCGGTGCAGCCGCTGGCCGACAAGGCGTACGAGCAGCTGGCGCCCGGCGGCGGACCGGTCGCCCTGGAGTACAAGGCGTCCGCGCCGGGCGAGGCGCACACGCGTGAGGACCTGTACGAGCAGCTGCTCGCCGCGCTCGCCGAGTCCCGCAAGCAGGAGATCGAGCGGGGCGTCACCCTCGTCGGCCCGCACCGGGACGACCTGCTGCTCAAGCTCGGCCAGATGCCTGCCAAGGGCTACGCCTCCCACGGCGAGTCCTGGTCGTACGCCTTGGCGCTGCGCCTGGCCTCCTACGACCTGCTGCGCGCCGAGGGCAACGAGCCGGTGCTGGTGCTCGACGACGTCTTCGCCGAGCTGGACACCCGCCGCCGTGAGCGCCTGGCCGAGCTGGTCGCGCCCGGTGAGCAGGTCCTGGTGACGGCGGCCGTCGACGACGACGTCCCCCATGTGCTGTCGGGGACGCGATTCGTCGTGGCGGAGGGGACGGTGGAGCGCGCATGAGCGACCCCGAGACGACACCCCCGGACACCCCGGACACCCCTGGCAAGCCCCCCGAGCCCTCCGGTGTCGACCTCGCGCGCGTGGCGCTGCGCGCGGCGCGGGAGGCGGCACGCGCGCGTGGGGACGTGGCGCAGCAGAAGAAGCAGGCGCGGCGCGGCGGCGGCCTGCGCTCCGG
>NZ_JAOCQE010000294.1 GCF_025290915.1 Streptomyces sp. 15-116A
CCCCGCCGCGCGGCTGGACGCCGTCTGCTCCAACCACCGGCACGGCGTGCTGCTGGCCCTGCGCCATCTGGCCGGGCTCGGGCACGAGTCGGTGCTGCTCGCCGCGCGCTCCGACACGCGCACCGCGCACGAGGTCCGCGCGGGCTACGCGGACGGGGTGCGCCAACTCGGGCTGACCGACCTGCCGGTGATCGACGTGCCCAGCCCGGCCGGTGCCCGCTCCCCCGATGACGACGCGGAGCTGGCCGACCGGATCGCCGAGGCCGCCCGCTCGGGTGTGCGGGCGGTGCTGGTGCACAACGACCAGGACGCCATCCAGCTCCCGCCGCTGCTGCGCCCGCACGGGCTGACCGTGCCGGAGGACCTGGCGCTGATCTCGTACGACGACGTGTTCGCCGCGCTCTCGGAGCCGCCGCTGACCGCCGTGGCCCCGCCGAAGCGCGCGGTCGGCGCCGAGGCGCTGAACCTGCTGCTGCGGCGGCTCGACGAGGGCGACGCGCTGCCGGTGCACCAGGTGGAGCTGCTGCCGACGCTGAAGGTCCGCAAGTCCTGCGGGGGCACAGTCTGAGGCGGGCGCCTCGTCAGGCGGGCGTCTCGGTGACCTCCACTTTGCCGGGTGCGAGGGTCGCGCGGTGGGCCGTGCCGTCGGGCCAGGTGACGGTGACAGCCCAAAGGGCGGGCTGCTGTGGGGTGATGGTGACGTGGGGCTGCGTGGCCGGCTCCGGGGCGCCGGGGCCGTCGAGGCGGAGCGTGGCCGCGAAGAGGCAGGGGGCGTCGGTCGGCGTGGTGCCTCGCAGGATCGGGGCCGCCGCCCTCGGGCCGAAGGCGGTGGCCTCGCGGGAGTGCCGCACCTGAGCCTCCGTCAGCCCATGTACGGCTCCCGCCTGTGAGCGCAGTCCGTCATCCGTGACGGCCCGTGCGACGGGGCCGGAGTCCGTGTCGTGGATGGCCGTCCTGATCTCACCCTCGCCCGACACCGCCCAGCCGCCGTGCACCACCGGGGTCCCCGGCTCCGCTCCCGTGACCACGTGGAGGCGTAGTTCGTCGGCGCCGTGAGCGAGCGTCAGGGACGTGATGCGGGCGCTGGGCAACGGGCGGTGGGTGGAGGCGGCCCAGCCGGGGCCGGTGCCGAGGGGGGCGATGCGGCCGCGTTCGCTGATCTCGCCGTCGGTCTCCAGGCCGAAGTGGTTGTCCGGCAGGTCGGTCGTCGGGCCGGTCACGGTGGAGTGGGCGAGGGCCGCGTAGAGGGGGTTGTCGGGGAGCGTCTCGTCGCGGGGCTGGTCGTCGCTGCCGTGGTTGTGGAGGCGTACGGCTCCGTCGGCGGCCGTGGACTGGACGAGCCAGCCGGGGTGGGGCAACGCCCGCACGTGGTCGGCGCGTTCGGCCGGAGCGGGTTCCTCGGGCGCCGTCCAGGCGGGGTGGTCGGGCGGCAGGAGGAGGCCGAGGAAGCCGCAGGCGGACCAGTAGGGGGAGGCGGGGCCGGAGTAGGGCTGGACAAGGGGGGCGTACGGGCCGTGCCAGCCGAGGGTGAGCAGGCCGCGCTCGTCGAGGGCGCCCCGGTCGAGGAAGTAGCGCAGGGCGCCGGAGGCGATGCGGCGGGTCGTGCCCGGGGTGAGCGGGGTGCGGCCGGTGAGGGCGCCGGCCCAGAGAGCGGCGGCGGTGCCGAACCGGTAGGTCAGGGAGCGGCCCTGGTGGACGGGGGCGCCGTCGGCGCCGAAGGTGGCGGCGTAGCCGTCCAGGTGGGCGGCGAGCCGGTCGCCGTAGACGGCGAGGAGCGCCTGGTCGCCCGCGAGGTGGGCGTGCAGGACCGGGAGCAGGTGGAGGGCCCAGCCGTTGTAGTGGTCGAAGGCGCGGGGGCGGCCGTCGGTGTACCAGCCGTCGCCGAGGTACCACTGCTCGATCTTCGCCAGGCCCCGCTCGACGGCGGCGTGGGCGGCCTCGGTCTCGATGCCGGCCTCGGCGAGGAAACCGCCGACGGTCAGCGGGAACAGCGACCAGTTGTTGTCGTGGGGCTTGTGGCGGAGGGCCCCGGCGAGCCAGCGTCCGGCGCGTTCGCGGACGCCGTCGTCGAGCCGGTCCCACAGCCAGGGACGGGTCAGGCGCAGGCCCAGGGCGACGGTGGACGCCTCGACCATGGCCTGGCACCGGTCGGTGATCACGCCCCAGGAGGTCATGTCGCCGTCGGCGAGGTCGCGTTCGGTGGTGGGCGTGCGGGTGCCGGCGTCCAGGCCCTCGGCATAACGCTCCATCAGGCCGTGCGGGTCGGCACCGCCGGCGCCGGCCACACGAAGGGCGGCGAGCTGGAAGGTCCGGGCGTAGCCCTCCAGTCCGTCGGAGCGCCGGCCGGACCAGCTGGGGCGGGGTCCCGGCAGGTCGATGAGGGCGTGGCGGGGACCGGCGTAGGGGAGTACCGCGGCGAGCAGGGCGTCGGCCGCGGCCTCCCAGTGCGTCCTGGTCCAGCCGGTGTACGGGCTGAGGGTGCGGTCCTCGGGCGGCAGATGCATGGCGGGATCCTCCGGCTCAGCGATCGAACGATAGCAAGGACTGTATAGAAGCACCCACCTGATCAAGTGAGATCATTCGATCGAAAAGTCTTGACTTCGATCGGAGCGCGACTCAGGATGGCGGCAATTCAGCGTGCGGTGCCGGTGCGACTCCGGTGCCCGTGACTTCCCCTGGAGCCGCGCCATGCCTTCTCCCCGCTCGACCTACCTCGTCGCCGCGGCGACCGCGCTGTGCCTCGCCACGCTCTCCGCATGCGGCTCGGGCGACGACGCGGACGCGTCCGCCAAGGGCGACGGCGGCCCCGTCACCCTCACCTTCTGGGGCTGGGCCAAGGGCACCCAGGAGGTCGTGGACGCCTTCAACGCCTCCCAGAAGGACGTCCGCGTCACCTTCCAGGAGATCCCGTCCGGCAACGCCGGCGGCTACGCCAAGATCTCCAACGCGGTGAAGGCGGGCAACGCGCCCGACGTGTTCAACGTCGAGTACCCGCAGCTGCCGGACTTCGTCAGCCGCGGCGCGGTGCAGGACATCAGCGACCACGTCTCCGACGAGCTGAAGTCCCAGTACCTGCCGCAGGCCGTGCAGATGACCACCCTGGGCGGCTCCACCTGGGCGCTCCCGCTGGACGCCGCCCCGCAGACCTTCTACTACCGCAAGGACGTCTTCGAGAAGGCGAGGATCACCGCCCCGCCGAAGACCTGGGACGAGTTCCGCGACGCCGCGGAGAAGATCAAGAAGGCCGACCCCGAGGCCCGTATCGCCACGTTCTTCCCCGACGACCCGAGCACCTTCGAGGCGATGGCCTGGCAGGCCGGGGCGCAGTGGTTCAAGGCCGGCAAGGACTCCTGGAAGGTCGGCTTCCAGGACGCGGCCACCAACAGGACCGCCGACTTCTGGCAGCAGCTGATCGACGACGACCTGGTCGACGTCGCCCCGTCCTTCTCCCAGCAGTGGACCGCCTCCCTGCAGAAGGGCCGCACCGCCGGTTACCTGGGCGCCAGTTGGGGCGCCGGGGTGCTCGGCGGGACGCTGCCCGACCAGAGCGGCAAGTGGGCCGCCGCGCCGATGCCGACCTTCGACGGGAAGCCCGCGAGCGGCATGCTCGGCGGGACCACGTTCGCCGTGTCCAAGGACAGCGACAAGGCCGAGGCGGCGGTGAAGTTCGCGCGGTGGGCGACCACCACCGAGGCCGGCTTCAAGGCCCGTATCGCCTCCGGCACCTCCTCCGCCTACCCGGCCGCGCCCGCGCTGCTGCCGGTCGCCAAGGGCGCCTTCAAGAGCACCCTGTTCGGCGACCAGGACCTCTACGGCCTGTACGAGGACGCCGCGGCCTCGATCCGGGACGGCTGGACGTGGGGTCCGGTGATGGGCACCACCAACAACACCCTCAAGGACGCCTTCGCCGAGGTCCACAAGGGCGGCGACATCGCGACCGCCGTGCGGGACGCGGAGGCGGCGACCAAGAAGGAGCTGAACAACCGCGGGATCAAGGTGACCGGCTGATGGTCGCCCCCGCGCCGCACAAGGCAGCGCCGCCGGACGGCTCCCCGGCCGTCCCGGTGGTCCCCGGCTCACCGGGGGTCGCCTCCGCCGTATCGGCGAAAGCTGCCCGGCCCGTCCCCCGGCGGCGGGGGCGGCCGGGGGCGCCGGCCCTGCTTCTGCTCCCGTTCTTCGTCCTTTTCACCGCCTGCACGCTCATCCCCATCGGCAACGCGATCTACCTGAGCCTCTACAAGGAGAAGCGCTCCGGCCTCGGCTTCGGCGGGGTGGAGCGCGTGTTCAGCGGCCTCGGCAACTACACCGACGCCCTCGGCGACGCCGCGTTCCGCGACGGGTTCCTCAACCTCGCGCTGTACTGCCTGCTCTACATCCCGCTGATGCTGGCCCTGTCGCTGCTGCTGGCCCTGCTGCTCGACTCGGCGCTCGCCCGCGCCAAGCGGTTCTTCCAGCTGATGCTGTTCCTGCCGCACGCCGTGCCGGGCATCATCGCCGCCCTGATCTGGATGTACCTGTACACACCGGGGGTGAGCCCGGTGATCGGCGCGCTCGACTCCGCCGGGGTGCAGGCCGACCTGCTCGGCAACCCCGTGCCGGCGGTGGTCAACATCGCACTGTGGGAGTGGACCGGCTACAACCTCATCATCTTCTTCGCCGCGCTCCAGGCGATCCCCCGCGAGGTACTGGAGGCGTCCGTCGTCGACGGCGCGGGCCCGCTGCGAATCGCCACGAGCATCAAACTCCCGCTGATCCGGCCGTCGTTGGCGATGGTCGCCCTGTTCACCGTGATCGGCTCGCTGCAGCTGTTCACCGAACCGATGATCCTGCACGGCGCGGCCCCCGGCGTCGTCACCACCTGGACTCCCAACATGTACGCCTACACCGCGGCCTTCGAACGCAACGACTACGGCCTGGCAGCGGCCGCCTCCGTGCTGCTCGCGCTGGCCGCCGCCGCGCTGTCGTTCCTGGTCACCCGGTTCTCCGGGGGCCGTTCGGCCGGCCGTTCCGCGTCGGCGAAGGGAGCCGGGGCATGAGCGTCACCGCACCCGCACGGCCGCGTTCCGCGCTGGACACCGGGCACCGGCTCCCCTGGTCGCTGTCGAAGGCCGCCGTCAACGGCGTCCTCCTCCTGGCCACGCTCTACATGGTCCTGCCGCTGCTGTGGCTGCTCACCGCCGCGGCCAAGAACACCGGCGATCTGCTGGGCGGCCGCACCCTGACGCCCGAACGCTGGAACCTGGGCCAGAACCTCGCCGACCTGGCCGCCACCGGAGACGGGGTGTACTTCCGCTGGTACCTCAACTCCCTGCTCTACGCCGGGGTCGGCGCCGCGCTGTGCGCGTTCCTCTGCGTCGCCGCCGGATACGCCTTCCACGTGTACCGCTTCCCCGGCAAGGAGAAGCTGTTCGGCCTCGTCCTGCTGGGCGTCCTGGTGCCGACGACCGCGCTCGCGCTGCCGATGTACCTCCTCGCCTCCAAGGTGGGCATCGTCAACAGCTTCTGGGCGGTCTTCCTGCCCTCGCTGGTCAATCCCTTCGGCGTCTACCTCGCCCGGGTGTTCTGCGGCGGCTACGTCCCCGGCGAGGTGCTGGAGGCGGCGCGGATGGACGGCGCCGGCGAGCTGCGGACCTTCTGGTCGATCGGGCTGCGGATGGTGATGCCGGGCTTCGTGACGATCTTCCTGTTCCAGTTCACCGCGATCTGGAACAACTTCTTCCTGCCGCTGGTGATGCTGTCCGACACCAAGCTGTTCCCGGTGAGCCTCGGGCTGTACTCCTGGAACACTCAGACCCGTGCGTTCCCCGAGTACTACCCCCTGGTGGTGACCGGCTCGCTGCTCGCGGTGATCCCGCTGGTCGTCGCCTTCATCGGACTCCAGCGCTTCTGGAAGGCGGGCATGACCGCCGGGGCCGTCAAATAGCCCCACCGCCTTGTGACCGTCGTCCCTCCGCGCATCCTTCCCGGGAGTAGCCCGTGCACCACCCCCTTTCCGTCGTCCGCCGCCCGCGGGCCCTGCTCGCCATGCACAGCGACCTGGCGGGCCGGCTGATCGACGACGCCACGATGCGCCGTCTGACCGCGCTCGCCGACCTCGACCCCGCCCTCGTCGTCGACGACTTCACTGCGCCCGCGGCGGAGCAGGCGCTCGGCGAGACCGAGGTCATCGTCAGCTGCTGGGGCTGCCCGCCCCTGACGCAGGACGTCCTCGACCGCGCGCCCCGGCTCCGGGCCGTCATCCACGCCGCCGGTTCCGTCAAGCACCACATCACCGGCGCCTGCTGGCGCCGCGGCATCGAGGTCACCTCCGCGGCCTGGGCCAACGCCCTGCCGGTCGCCGAGTACACGGTCGCCTTCGTGTTCCTCGCGGGCAAGGACGTGCTGCGCATCCGCGACGACTACCGCGCCCGGCGCGCCGCCCACGACTGGCAGTCCGCGTACGCCGGTACCGGCAACTACCGGCGGACCGTGGGCATCGTCGGCGCCTCCCGGATCGGGCGCCGCGTCCTGGAGCTGCTGCGCCCGCACGATCTCGAACTGCTGCTGCACGACCCGTATCTGCTGCCCGGCGAGGCCGAGCGGCTGGGCACGACGGCCGTCGGGCTCGACGAACTGTGCGCGCGCAGCGACGTCGTGAGCGTGCACGCACCCGAACTGCCCTCGACGCGCCATCTGTTGAGCCGGGAGCGGCTGGCGCTGATGCGTGACGGAGCCACGCTGATCAACACCTCCCGGGGCTCGCTGATCGACCAGCAGGCGCTCACCGAGGAGCTGGTGTCGGGCAGGCTGGCCGCCGTCCTCGACGTGACGGTGCCGGAGGTGCTGCCGCCCGACTCGCCGCTCTACGACCTGCCCAACGTGCTGCTGACCCCGCACATCGCCGGATCGATGGGCAACGAACTGCACCGCATGGCGGCGGCCGCCGCGGACGAACTGGAGCGGTACGCCACGGGGCGGCCGTTCGCCCACCCCGTCTCGGCGGCGGAGTGGGAGCGCTCGGCCTGAGCGCCCCGGCTCCGGTCACCTCGTCGTCGCTGTCAGGTACGCCGAGACGATCGCTTCGGCGGTGCAGGGGGCGCTCGCCCTGCCGGGGGCTTCCGCGCAGGTGACGAGGCGCAGTTCCGCCCGCTCGTCGGGGCGTGGCCGGTGCACCTGGAGGGCGTCGGCGTCGGACCGGTCGCGGTCGAGCTTCTGGACGGCCTCCACCGTGAACTCGGCGACCTGGGCGTTCTCGCGGAGCACGCGGAGCTTCTGGCCGGGCTCGAGCGTGCCGGCCGCCGCGGGCCCGGTCATCAGCGCCGTGCCGGACTCGCCCGGTGTCACGCCGTTCGCGTACCAGGAGACGGCGCCCGGCCGGTCGGAAGGGGGCGGAGCAAGCGTGCCCCGCGCGTCCGGCTCGCGGGCCACGACCGGCGCCCGCATGCCGAGGCCGGGGATGTCCAGGCGCCGCGGCAGGGCCTCG
>NZ_JAOCQE010000295.1 GCF_025290915.1 Streptomyces sp. 15-116A
CGCGACGGCCCCCGCCCCGCGTCGCGTACGCCGGCAGGCCGAGACGCCCCGGGCCGTTGCGCCGGGGCGCCGCGCCCGTAGGCCGCGTACGTCGCCGAGTACGTCGAGAAGAGAGATCGCGAGCATGACCGTGCAGACCGAACGGCCGCCCTCCGGCCCGGCGGACGTCCGCAAGGCGGACGACGGGGGAACCGGCGGGCCCACACCGCGAGCCGCGTCGCGCGCCGGCGCGCTCGTCCCGTACCTGTTGCTGCTGCCCGCCTGCGCGGCCACCGTGCTGCTGCTCGGCTGGCCGCTGCTCAAGGACGTGCTGCTGTCGTTCCAGAACCTCAACATGGCGCAGCTCATCCAGCACGTCACCGAGTGGAACGGCATCGACAACTACAAGGAGGTCCTCACCGGAGAGGACTTCTGGCGGGTCACCCTCCGCTCCATCCTGTTCACGGCCGTCAACGTCGCCTTGACGATGGTCCTGGGCACCCTGGTCGGTCTGCTGCTCGCCCGGCTCGGCCGGCGGATGCGGTTCACCCTGCTGGTCGGCCTGGTCCTGGCCTGGGCCATGCCGGTGGTCGCGGCCACCACCGTCTACCAGTGGCTGTTCGCCCAGCGCTTCGGCGTCGTCAACTGGGTCCTCGACAAGCTCGGCTGGCACTCGATGGCCGACTACAGCTGGACCAGCAGCCAGATGTCGACGTTCTTCGTCGTGACCGTCCTGATCGTGTGGATGTCCATCCCGTTCGTGGCGATCAACCTCTACGCGGCGACCACCACGATCCCCAGCGAGCTCTACGAGGCGGCCTCCCTGGACGGCGCGGGCGCCTGGCGGAGCTTCACCACGGTCACCATGCCGTTCCTGCGGCCGTTCCTCTACGCGACGACCTTCCTGGAGATCATCTGGATCTTCAAGGCGTTCGTGCAGGTCTACACGTTCAACCAGGGCGGGCCCGACCGGCTCACCGAGATCCTGCCCGTCTACGCCTACGTCGAGGGCGTCGGCAACCAGCACTACGGCATGGGCGCGGCGATCGCCGTCCTGACCATCCTGATCCTGCTCGGCCTGACGGCCTACTACCTGCGGATCGTGCTCAAGCAAGAGGAGGACGAGCTGTGAAGCGCTCGCTCTTCGGCCGCCTGTGGCCCAACGTCACGGCCGTCGTCCTGTTCATCGGCTTCGTCTTCCCCGTGTACTGGATGTTCGCCACGGCCTTCAAACCGACCGGCGACATCATCTCGGAGAACCCCGTCTGGTTCCCCACCGACATCACCTTCGAGCACTTCAAGACGGCCACCGGCGTCGACCACTTCTGGACGTACGTCACCAACTCGCTGACGGTCACCGTCCTCGCCGTCCTCTTCTCCCTGATCATCGCGCTGGCGGGCTCCTTCGCCCTGGCCCGGATGCGGTTCAAGGGGCGCCGCGGCTTCGTCGTCGGCTTCATGCTGGCCCAGATGGCGCCCTGGGAAGTCATGGTCATCGCGATGTACATGATCGTGCGGGACGCCTCCATGCTGAACAGCCTGGTCCCGCTCACGCTCTTCTACATGATGATGATCCTGCCCTTCACCATCCTGACGCTGCGCGGCTTCGTCGCCGCCGTGCCGAAGGAACTGGAGGAGTCGGCGATGGTCGACGGCTGCACCCGCGCCCAGGCGTTCCGCCGGGTCATCCTGCCGCTGCTCGCCCCGGGCCTGATGTCCACCTCCCTGTTCGGATTCATCACCGCCTGGAACGAGTTCGCCCTCGTCCTGGTGCTCAACAAGGACACCGCGGCCAAGACGCTGCCGCTGTGGCTGTCCGGCTTCCAGACCCAGTTCGGCGACGACTGGGGTGCGACGATGGCCGCTTCGTCGCTGTTCGCCGTCCCGATCCTGATCCTCTTCGTCTTCCTGCAGCGCAGGGCCGTCAGCGGCCTGACCGCGGGCGCCGTGAAGGGATAACGCCACCCGATGACGACCACCACCACCGGCACCGACACCCTCACCCGGGACGCGCTCGCCGTACTGCAGCCGGGCTTCGCCGGCACCACCGCGCCCGACTGGGTGCGCCGCCGGCTCGGCGAGGGCCTCGCCTCCGTCGCCCTGTTCGGGCGCAACGTCGTCGACGCCGAGCAAGTCACCGCGCTCACCGCCGCCTTGCGGGCCGAGCGGGACGATCTGCTGGTCGCCATCGACGAGGAGAGCGGCGACGTCACCCGCCTGGAGGTCCGCACCGGATCCTCCTTCCCCGGCAGCCACGCCCTCGGCGCCGTCGACGACGTGGCCCTGACCCGGGACGTGGCCGCCGAGCTCGGCCGCCGGCTCGCCGCCTGCGGGGTCAACCTCAACTGGGCGCCCTCCGCCGACGTCAACGCCAATCCCGACAACCCGGTCATCGGCGTTCGCTCCTTCGGCGCCGACCCCCACCTGGTCGCCCGGCACACCGCCGCCTATGTCGAGGGCCTGCAGTCCACCGGCGTCGCCGCCTGCACCAAGCACTTCCCGGGCCACGGCGACACCAGCGTCGACTCCCACCACGCCGTCCCGCACATCGACCTCGACGCCACGACCCTGCACGAGCGCGAACTGGCGCCGTTCCGGGCGGCGATCGCGGCCGGGACGCGGGCCGTGATGAGCGCCCACATCCGGGTGCCGGTCCTCGACCCCGACCGCCCGGCCACGCTGTCCGGCCGCATCCTCACCGATCTGCTGCGCGGCGAACTCGGCTACGACGGCCTGATCGTCACCGACGGCATGGAGATGCAGGCCATCTCCGGTACGTACGGCCTCGAACAGGGCGTCGTGCTCGCCATCGCCGCCGGCGCCGACGCGATCTGCGTGGGCGGCGGACTGTGCGACGAGGACACGGTGCTCAGCCTCCAGAGCGCCCTCGTCGACGCCGTACGCTCCGGGCGACTGGCCGAGGAACGGCTGGCCGACGCCGCCGCCCGGGTCCGCGCTCTGGCCGACTGGACGGCCCGGGTACGGTCCACGGCCTCCGCGGCCGAGGCGCGCCCGGAGATCGGGCTCACCGCCGCCCGCCGCGCCGTCACCGTCACCCGCACCCGGCCCACCGCTCCGCTCGCCGCCCCCGTGTACGTGGCGACCTTCACGCCGGTCGCGAACATCGCCGTGGGCGACGAGACACCGTGGGGCGTCGGCGCGGAACTGGAACGCCTGCTGCCGGGCTCCGTCACCGGCCGCTTCTCCGGACCCGACGCCGGTGCCCAGGCCCTCAAGGCCGCGGACGGCCGCCGCGTCGTCGCCGTGGTGCGCGACGAACACCGCCACCCGTGGATGCGTACGGCCCTGGACACCCTGCTCGGCGCCGCCCCCGACACCGTCGTCGTGGAGATGGGGGTGCCGCAGTCCTCCCCCCGCGGTGCCCTGCACATCGCCACCCACGGCGCGGCCCGCGTCTGCGGCATCGCCGCCGCGGAGGCGATCGTCGCGGGCTGACCGCGGGAACCGGTCCGGGCGGTGGCTCGGCCGCCCGGACCGGTTCCGTTTCACGGCTGGATCTTCTCGTTCAGGGATACGTCTTCTCGTACGGGGATGTCCTCGTTCAGGGATAGATCTTCTCGCCGGCCGTCAGCATCGCGACGAACTTCTCGATGCGGGCCGCTCGCGTCTGAGGGCGCTTTGCGTCCTCGATGCGGTGCAGGATGGCGTAGCGGTTGCGGCTGTCCAGCGTGGCGAAGAAGTCGCGGGCCGACTGCGGGGCCGCGTCCAGGGCCGCGCGCAGATCGTCCGGGACCGTCGCCGTGCTCTGACTCGCGTACGCCGCCTCCCAGCGCCCGTCCGCCTTGGCGCGCTCCACCTCGCGCAGACCGGCCTGACGCATCCGGCCCGACTCGATCAGCGCGGTCGCCTTCTGCACGTTGATCTTCGACCACTTGCTGCGCGGCCGGCGCGGAGTGAAGCGCTGCAGCCAGTGCGTCTCGTCCAGCGTCTTCTTGTGCCCGTCGATCCAGCCGTAGCACAGGGCCGACTCCAGCGCGGTGGCGTAGTCGATGCCGGGCAGTCCGGAGCCCTTCTTCGGGATCTTCAGCCAGATGCCGGAGGCGTCGGCGTGGTGGTCCTCCAGCCACTTCTCCCAGTCGTCCTGGGTGGCGAAGGAGAGGACCGGTTCGCTCGTGTTCTGGTTTCCGTCCGTCATGCCCGCCACAGAAGCCGATCCTTGGGGGAGCGGTCAACGGCCGCCACGCCGAAGCCGGTACGGCAGTCCGCCCGCCACCGCCGAGAGAACGGCCGCACCCAGCGCTGCCCGAAGCTCCCGTACCGGCTGGGCCCGGTGTCGCTGAGACAGCCGAACTCCTCGTACAGGGCCCGCAGTCGGCGCAGAGCCGGGGCCGCCCAGCCATGGCGGAGCGTGTCGCTGTTGGGCCGAACGGGTGACCATGCGTAAGAATTGCCTGATGCAGACAGCCAGGTCGACCGAGGACGGAGCATGCCGGTGAACAGCCACGATGTCACCGACGAGCAGTGGGAGGGGCTCGCCCAGGTCGTTCCGCTGAGGGGCCGGGACGCCTGGCCGTCCGCGGTGAACCACCGGTCCCTGCCGGAGGCCGAGACGGAGGCGCGGCGCCGCTTCGTCGTGCTGCGCGTGAACGTGTTCGCGGACGCCCGCGACGTCGCCGAGACGCTGATGGCGGGCGTCCCGGTCCTGCTCGACCTCACCGGCGCGGAGACGGAGGTCGCCAAGCGCGTCCTGGACTTCAGCACGGGCGTCGTCTTCGGCCTGGCGAGCGCCATGCACCGCGTCGACCGCAACGTCTTCCTCCTGACCCCGGCGGGCACGGAGGTCACGGGCCTGATGGAAGGGGTCGGGGTCTCGGGAGGATGACCGGGCGGGAACGCATCGCGGCAGGTCACGTCACCCGCGAGGAAGCAGTCGCCCGTTCGTGGGAAGAGGAGACAAGCGGAACGGTTCCTCCGGTTCCGGTGCCTCTAGCGTCTCGCCCATGACGCTGCCCCAGCCGCCTTCCCTCTCCGAGATCCCCCACGCGCCCGGCGCCTCCGCCCCGAGGCGGCCCCTGCGCCCCCACCTCACCGAGTTGGTGTTGTCCGCGTTCGCCCGGCACCGGCGGGTCACCGTGCCGTTGGGGCCGTTGATGCTGCTCGCGGGGGCCAGCGGGAGCGGGAAGAGCAGTGCGCTGCGGGCGTACGAGGCGCTGGCGCGGCTCGGGGGCGGGGCCGAGGTGGGGGAGGTGTTCCGGGATCCGGGGGCGTGCGTGCCCGAGGGGGCCCGGCGGGACGCGCAGCGGCGACGGGGGTTCCGGATCGGGTGTGTGGCCGACGGGCCCGAGGGGCTGGTGCGACTGGAGGTCGCCGTGCAGGCCGAACCCGCCCTGCGCATCGTCGGAGAGCGGCTCACCGTCGACGGCCTCGTCCTGCTGGAGACCGCACTGCGCGAACCCCGCCGGCGCGTCGTTCAGGCCTCCTGGCACAGCGCGGGTACGACGCCCGTCACCTGCGGTCATCTGCCCGACGACCGGCTCGGCACCGCCCTGCTGCCCCTGCGCGTCGCCGGAACGACCCCCGGCCAGCGCAGGGTGCTCGCCGCCGCCGAGCAGATGGTGGTGGCCCTGCGTTCCGTCTTCGCCTGCGACCCCCGCCCCGAGCGCATGACCGCACCCGTGCCGACCGGCACCGGCCGGCTGCTCGGCGGCTGCGACAACCTCGCCGCCGTGCTGTGGCGCACCCGCACCGAATGCGGACGCCGCCACGCCCTCCTCGTCGACGCCCTGCGCACCGGCTGCGCCGGCCCCGTCGCCGATCTGCTCGCCGAACCCTGCGGCGACGGCCGCGTCCGCGCCCTGCTCGACCGCGGCGACGGCACCCGCACCGAGCTCGGCCGGCTCGGCGACGGCGAGCTGCGCCACCTCGCCCTCGCGCTCGTCCTGCTCACCGGCCCAGGTGTCCTGGAGGTCGACGCGCCCGGCGAGGTCCCGGACGCCCTGCGGACCCTCACCGTGCTCGCCGACAACCTCGACCGGGGCCTCGACCCACGCCAGCGCACCGCCCTGCTGGAGCTGGCCGCGCGGATGTGCGAGCGCGGCCACATCCGGCTGGTGGGCGCGGTGAGCGAGGTGTCCTGGGCGGCGGGGATCGACGGGGTGACGGTGGTACACCTGGACGGTGACTGATCACAGCGACTCCGTGGCCTCCTCCCCGGCCCCCGGCCTGCCCGAACTCCAGCGACGGCTCGCCTCGTTCGCCGCCGCCCGGCACTGGCAGCCCTACCACACCCCGAAGAACCTCGCCTCCGCGCTCAGCGTGGAGGCCGCCGAACTCCTCGAGATCTTCCAGTGGTTGACGCCCGAGGAGTCCGCCCGGGTGATGGACGTGCCCGACACCGCGCACCGCGTCACCGACGAGGTCGCCGATGTGCTCGCGTATCTCCTCCAGTTGTGCGAGGTCCTCGGCGTCGACCCGCTGGCCGCGCTGGCCGCGAAGATCGAGCGCAACGAGCACAGGTTCCCGGCGCCGTAGCCTCACCCGCCCGTGGGGACTTGGACACTCCGCTTTCACTCTCCGTAGCAGAATCGGCCACCGAGTTCGAATTGTTGTCCGCAGATTTCCGTCTTCCTCTGGCTTTTTGTCTCAGGGCACCTCACTCTGGGTAGTGAACAAGGGGGTTCGGGTGGACGCGTGGGCAGCGCGTCGGATAGACGGGGGCAGCGCATGGACGCTGTGCGGCTCATCGTGACGAGCAGGAGAGCGCTGGCCGCGAGCGGCGGCGTCCCGGAGCTGCTGACCGAGGTGTGGCAGGCGCAGGCCCTCGCCCAGGCCGTGGGCAGCCGCCTCGCCGTCGCCGGACCACCCGAACTGCGCGGCGAGGCTCTGGGGTTGACCGAGCTGGCGGGCCGCGGCTGCGGCGTCCTGGACACCCCCGTACTCGCCCCCGGTGAGCTGCGCGCGGCCCAGCTCACCGACCTGGGAGACGCGCGCCAGTCCCTGCTGTACCTCGGCGGCCTGCTCGGCGAGGTCGGCATAGCCCTGGTCGGCCTCGCCTGCGCCGCGGGCGACGAGGCGACGTACTGGCAGTGCATGGAGGCGATCGACGCGGCGGACGAATCCCGCGACCGCGTCCTGGAAATGCTCCGCAAACTCGCCGACCGCGACGAGTCGTTACCGGAGCGGGAAGCAGGCTAGGCGCCTCCGGCGGTTGAGCCCGAAGGAACGTCACGGCGCCCGGCTGAGCACCCGGCCCCGCCCACCGCACCTGCCGCGCACGCCGCACCGGCCTTGGCCCGTCGTGCGGGCCGAGTCTGTCGTGCCGGCTTCGCCTGCCGTGCGGGCCGCGCCTGTCGTGCGGGCCGAGTCTGTCGTGCCGGCTTCGCCTGCCGTGCGGGCTTCGCCTGCCGTGCGGGCCGCGCCTGTCGTGCCGGCTTCGCCTGCCGTGCGGGCGGCGCCTGTCGTGCGGGCCGCGCCTGCCGTACCGCCC
>NZ_JAOCQE010000296.1 GCF_025290915.1 Streptomyces sp. 15-116A
GGCGGCGCCGAGCGCGAGCCCGGCCCCGCCCCAGCCGAGCAGCGCCCGCCGCGAGGGCGCGGGCGCGTTGCTGTCGGTCTCGGTCATCGGAACCTGCCTCTACTTCACGACGGCCGCGGCGAGCTGCGACAGCGGCTCCGCGAGCGCGTTCACCGCGTCCGACAGCTCCTTGCGCTCCGCCTTGCCGACCTTGTCGTAGGAGGTGAAGTCGTACGAGTCCTTGTCCGCCCGGTACTTGTCCAGCAGCGTGTTCAGCGCCGCGAACTGCTCGTCGAGCTCCTTCACCAGCTTCGCGTCGTTCTCCTGCGCGACCGGCTTCAGCAGCGCGTACGACTTCTCGGCGCCCTCGACGTTGGCCTTGAAGTCGACCAGGTCGGTGTGGGAGTAGCGCTCCTCCTCGCCGGTGACCTTGCCGGTGGCGACCTCGTCGAGGAGTTCCTTGGCGCCGTTCGCCATGGACGTCGGGGTGATCTCCGCCTTGCCGACCCGCTTCTGCCAGTCCTTCAGGTCCTTGATCAGCAGATCGGCGAGCTCCTTCTCCCGGTCGCCGATCTTCTTGTCCTGCCACAGCGCCTTCTCCAGGCGGTGCCAGCCGGTCCAGTCGGTGGCCGGGTCCTGGCCGTCCTCCAGGCCGTCCTCACGGACGTCGACCTTCGGGTCGATGTCACCGAACGACTCGGCGACCGGCTCGGTGCGCTCCCAGCCGATCCGGGAGGGGGCGTACGCCTTCTTCGCGGCCTCCAGGTCGCCGTCCTTCACAGCCTGGGCGAACTCCTCCGCCTTCGGCAGGGTCTCGTCCGCCTGTGCCTGGACGTACTCGCGGTAGGCGGCGACCGCCTTGTCCAGGCGCGGATCCCGCTCGACCGTCTTGCCGCCGGTGGCCTTCACGGCCTGGCGTATGCCCTTGCCGCGCATGCCCGGCTTGCAGGCGATCTGGTAGTCGCCGGCCTTCACCTCGGCGGTGACGCGCTGCTTGGTGCCGGGGCCGATGTTCTCCCGCTCGGTCACCACCCGGTCGTCGGGGAAGAGGATGTAGACCTCGGTGACCTTCGACCCCTTGTTCTCGATGGCGAGTTCGACGTGCCCGGCCGGGAACTCCTTCTTCGACACCTGGCACTTGTCGTCGGTGGCGGTCACCTCGACGACACCCTCGCCGTCGCCGCCGGCGCCCTTCTCGGTGCAGCCGGTGACGGCGGCCAGGGCCGCCACGGTGGCTACGGCGGTGACGACGGAGAGTCTGGCGGGTCGCATGCGGGGCTCCCAGATGGCCGAAAGGAGATGTGACACGCCTCACTCAAGGAAGGTGAGGCTCGCCTAAGGTACCTAAGGAATTCCTGGGTGATACCTGTGCGTTCCGTGATCCCTCTCTCATGGACGGTGTATGAGCACGGGCAGGTCACGGTGTCCCAAAAGGCGTGCCATGTGTAGGTCAAGGGAGGGTCAGGGCGGGTCAACCGGAGGTCGATCCACCGCGTTCCGGCAGCACCAGCACCGCCCCCGTCCGAGGATGCGGGAACACCTCCACCGGCTGGTCGTACACCTGCGAGAGCAGCCGCCCGCCGAACACCTCCCGCGGCGGGCCGTCGGCGGCCACCCCTCCGTCGTGCAGCACCGCGACCCGGTGCGCGTACGCCGCCGCCAGTCCCAGGTCGTGCAGCACCACGACCACCGCGTCCCCGGCCAGCGCCCGCGCCCGGCACAGGCGCAGCACCAGCTCCTGATGCCTGAGGTCCAGCGCGGCGGTCGGTTCGTCGAGCAGCAGCAGGGGAGCGCGCTGGGCCAGCACCCTCGCCAGCGCCACCCGGGCCCGCTCGCCGCCGCTGAGCGCGGAGAACGGGCGGGCGGCGAAACCGGTCACCTCCGTCGCGGCCATCGCCTCCGCCACGGCCGCGTCGTCCTCCTCGGGACTCGCCGCAGCCCACGGTGCCCGGCCCATCCGGACCACCTCCTCGACCGTGAACGGGAAGGAGAGGGCCGTGGATTGGGGGAGCACGGCTCGGCGCAGCGCCAGTTCCGGGGCGGACCATTCCGGCGCCGGGCGGCCGTGGACGCGTACCGTGCCGGTGGTGGGCGGGAGATCGGCGGCCAGCGCGCTCAACAGCGTCGACTTTCCCGCCCCGTTGGGCCCGACCAGCGCCAGCACCTCGCCCGCCCGCACGCTGACATCCACCCCGCTCAGCACCTCACGGCCACCCAGCCTCACGGTCAGCCCCCGGGCCTCGGCGAGGACCGCGCCGGGCTCGACCGGGGCCGGCGGGACGGGGCGTCGTCGTACACGGATCATGCCCAGCCTCCCTGCCTGCGCCGGGTGCGGCGCAGCAGCCAGAAGAAGAACGGGCTGCCGAGCAGCGCCGTGAGCACACCGAGGGGCAGCTCGGCGGGCTCCGCGACCGTACGGGCCGTCAGGTCCGCCGCCAGCAGCACCAGCGCCCCCAGCAGCGCACTGCCCGGCAGCAGGAACCGGTGCCCGGGACCGGCCGCCATCCGCAGCAGATGCGGGACGACCAGACCGACGAAGCCGATGATCCCGGACACGCTCACCGCCGCCGCCGTCAGCAGCGCGATGACCAGCACCAGCACGATCCGCAGCCGTTCCACGTCCACGCCCAGATGCCGGGCCGGCCGCTCGCCGAGCGCCAGCAGATCCAGCCGCCGCGCGTACAGCGGTGCCACCGCCAGACCGAGCGCCGCGCACGGCAGGACGGCCAGGACCTTCGGCCACGTGGCCTGGGACAGTGAGCCGAGCTGCCAGAAGGTGATCTGGTTGATCGCCGCGGTGTCCGCGAAGAACAGGAACAGCCCGATCAGCGCGCCCGCGAAGGCGTTCACCGCGATCCCGGTGAGGATCAGCGTCACCACCTCCGTGCGGCCGCCCGATCGCGCCATCGCGTACACCAGCAGGACGGTGGCGAGCCCCGCGAAGAACGCGAGCGCCGGCACCGTCCAGGTGCCGAGGAAGTTCAGCCCCAGCGCGATCGCGGCGACCGCGCCCACCGCCGCGCCCGAGGAGACGCCGATGACCCCCGGCTCGGCGAGCGGATTGCCGAACACGCCCTGCATCAGCGCCCCCGCGCAGCCGAGGGACGCCCCGACGAGCAGGGCCAGCACGATCCTGGGGAATCGCACGTTCCACAGCACTGACTCCGCGATCCGGTCCAACTCCGTGCCGCCGAGCCCGATCCGGTGCAGCACCGAGGCGAGCACGTCCGCCACGGGCACGGGATACGCGCCCGTCCCCGCCGCCACCGGGATCAGCACGACGAGGGCGGTGACCAGTCCGGCGGTCAGCAGCCAGGCGACGCTGCGGCGCCCGCGGACGGGGACGGTCGTCGCCGGTGCGCTCTTCTCCAGGACGGTCACTCCGCGCCGCCCTTGCCGTCGTACAGCTGGGCCACGACCGACTTGAGAACCTGGTCGGTGCGCGGCCCGTAGTTGAGCAGCACCCCGTCCTCCACCGACACGATCCGCCGGTCCATCCCGGCCGGGGTCTGGGCGACACCGGGGATCTTCACCAGGCCGTCCACGCCGCCGACGGACTCGAGTCCCTTGCTCATCACGAGGATCGCGTCGGGCGCCGCCTTCACCAGTGCCTCGCTCGTGATGGCGGTGAAGTCCTTCTCCAGCCCGGACGCGGCCCCGGCGTCCACCGCCCCGGCCGCCTCGATCAGCGAGGTCGCCCCGGAGCCCTTGCCGCCGATGAGGTACACGGACGCGGAGCCGCGCAGGTAGAGGAAGGCCACGCGGGGACGGGGCCTCTCCTCGGGCACCGACTCGGTCACGGCCGCGATCCGTTGCTCGGAGCGGCGGCTCAGCTCCTCGCCGGCGCCGGGCACGCCGAGCGCCTTCGCGACGGAACGGATCCGCGGGCCCACGTCGTCGAGTCCGCTCGCCGGGGCGACGACCAGTACAGGGATCCCGGCGGCACGGATCTGGTCCATCGCTTCCGCCGGGCCGGTCGTGGACTCGGCGAGCACCAGGTCCGGCCGCAGCGACAGCACGCTCTCCGCCGAGACGTCGTGGCCCCGGGTGACCACGGGCAGCTTCGCGGCCTGCGCGAAGGTCGCCGTCACATCGCGGGCCACCACCCGGTCGCCCAGACCGAGCGTGAACACGATCTCGCTGAGGCTCCCGGACAGGGGAACGAGACGTTCCGCCCGGTCGACCGTCACCTTCCCGCCGTCCGAGGAGCGGACGGTGACGGGGAGTTCGGGGGTGGGCTTCCGCCCGAGGGGCTCCACCCGGTCCGCGCCGGCCGAGGAACGCTGCGGGGACGGTGTGGCCGCGCCCGGGGAACCTCCGCATCCGGTCGCGGTGAAGGTGAGGGCGAGCACGGACAGCAGTGCTCCCGCCAGTCGAGTGCGCAAGCGTCGCACGGTCGTGTCCGTTCCTTTCGGTCACAGCTCGTCCACTGCGGATGTTGCTCGTGATGCAGCTTAGGTTAGCCTTACCTTCGTTCGCTACCGGCTGTCGTCCCCGGAGGACCCGCCATGCCCACCCGTCTGCGTGCCCTGGTGACCGCACTCTGTGCGACCGTTCCGGCGGCCGTCCTTACGGCCCTGCTCCCGGCCGCCACGGCGCACGCCGAGAGCCGCACCGTCCAGGGCGGACGGCTCGACTGGGGCATCAAGTCGTCCTTCCAGAGCTATGTCACCGGGCCGATAGCGAAAGGCGGTTACTCCCTCACGGGCGGCGCCGCCACCGTCGGCGGCAGCGGCTTCCGCTTCCACTCGGCGAGCGGCACCTACGACGGCGACACCGGCACCTTCCGCGCCGCCTTCTCCGGCGGGGTCCGCTTCACCGGCCACCGCACGGCGGCCGGTGCGTACCAGCTCGACCTCACCCTCAGCCGTCCCACCGTGAGCATCTCCGGCTCCACCGGCACGCTCCACCTGGACGTCACCACCAAGGCGAAGGGCACCGGGACGGTCACGACGTCCCGTCAGGTGCCCTTCGCCTCCCTCTCCCTCGGCGGCATCGACATGCGCGGCGGCGGCACCTCCGTCGTCCTGAACAACCTCCCCGCCACCCTCACCGCCCAGGGCGCCCGGTCCTTCGCCGGCTACTACACCGCCGGGACCGCACTCGACCCGGTGAGCCTCTCGGCCGACGTACAGGGGAAGGCGGCCTCGCCGCAGCCGTCCCGCACGTCCAAGTCGCCGGAGCCCAAGGAGACTTCGGCCCCGGGCACACTCGCTGGCGGTGCCGTCGACTGGGGCGTGCGCCGCACCTTCCGCGAATACGTCACCGGCGACATCGCGAAGGGCGAGTGGACCCTGTCGGCGGGCGCGCAGGACGGCGGCGCGCTCTTCCGCTTCCCCGGCGGCGAGGGGACGTACGACGACGGCGACCTGACCGCCGCCTTCGACGGCACCGTCCGCTTCACCGGCGCCCACGGGCTCGACCTGCGGCTCAGCGGCGTCCGAGTGCGCGTCCAGGACACCAAGGGCACGTTGTACGCCGACGTCTCGGCACCGGACCACAGCGGCAGGAAGGTCCCGCTGGTCACCTTCACCGCGAAGGCGAAGGACCTGAAGCCGAAGGACGGTCTGGTGCGGGTGACCGAGGCACCCGCGAAGCTCACGGCCTACGGGGCGAAGGCCCTCGGCGGGATGTACCCCGAGGGCACGGAGATGGACCCGGTGTCCCTGGCGGTCGCGCTCACCAAGGACGCGGAACTCCCCGCACTGCCGGACCTGGGCAGCAGCCCGGCGCCCAGCGCCGCATCCGCCTCGGACTCGCCGAAGTCGCCCGAGCCCGTCGCGAACGCCTCGCAGGACGACGGCGACCTCCCCACCCTGCCTCTCGCCCTCGCGGCCGGATCCCTGCTCGCACTCGGAGCCGTAGCCGCCTTCACCGTCCGCAGGCGCCGGCGCACCCGCCCGGCCGCGGACACCCCGCAGCACCACTGAACTCCTCCCGACCACCAAGGAGACACCGGACCATGCCCGTCAGCCCGACGACGCCCGTCAGACGACGCCGCTCCACCGCCCTCACCGCCGCCGTGGCCACCGCCGCCGCGCTCGGCGCCACCGCCCTCACCGGCGCGACCACCGCCTCGGCGGCCGAAGTACCGCTCACCGGCTACGAGTTGTCCTGGGGCATCAAGCAGTCGTACCGCTCCTACGTCACCGGCATGGCGCAAGGCACCTTCACCCCGTCGGACGGCGCCACCCAGGCGGCCGGCAACGGGCCGTTCACCTTCACGGACGGCACCGGCACGTACGACTCCACCGCGCACACCGTCGACCTCGGCTTCAAGGGCGGCCTGCGCATCAAGTCCGACGCCCACCGCTTCGAACTCGCCCTGTCGGACGTGAAGTTCGACAGCGGCGCCGCCGAGATCACCGCCGACGTGACGGCGAACGGCACCACCGAGGACGACGTCCCGCTCGCCACCGTCACCGTCACGCGCGAGATGAAGGACATGGCGACCAAGCTGACCAAGGAGGCCGCAGAGGTCTTCGGCAGCGCGAGCTACGAGGGCGCGGCGGGCGATCCGCTGACGGTGGTGCAGAAGACCAAGCCCGCACCGAGCCCGTCGGGTTCGCCGTCGTCCCCGCCCACCTCCCCGCCCACCTCCGCGCCGACCTCCACGACCACCTCGCCGCCCGCGTCCACGCCGGGCGCCACGGCCTCGGAGTCCGCCACCGCTTCCGCCTCCGTCTCCCCGACGAAGGCGCCGGCCGTGCCCGCCACCAAGGGCGAGATAGCCGACGGCACCCTCGGCTGGGGCGTGAAGCAGTCCTTCCGCTCGTATGTCGTGGGCCCCGTCGCCAAGGGGAAGATCACCGCCTCGGCCGGTGCGACCCAGGCCGGGGGCAACGGCGCCTTCACCTTCCCCGACGCGAGCGGCACCTACGACACCGACGCCGGCAGACTGAAGGCCGCCTTCAAGGGCGCGGTGAACTTCAAGGGGCACGAGGAGAACGGGACGTACGGTCTCGACCTCACCCTCACCGACCTCGAGGTCACCCTCGACGACGGCACCGGCACGCTGTCCGCCGACGTCACCAGCCTGGGCGAGCGGTCGCAGGACGTGGTCCTGGCCGATCTGAAGGCCACGTCGCCCACCCTGTCCGCCAAGGACGACGTCATCACCGTCGACGACGTCACGGCGACCCTCACCCGGGCCGGCGCGAAGGCCTTCGGCGACTTCTACACCGCCGGCACGGCCCTCGACCCGGCCGACCTCGCGGTGGCCGTGAGCGCCGACGCGGAACTCCCGGGCGGCACGGGCGGCTCCGGGTCCGGCTCGGGCACCGGCGGCAGCGGATCCGGCACCGGTGGCTCCGGTACGGCGGGCTCCACGACCGGCGGCACCGGCTCCACCACGGGCGGTGTGACGGGCGGCCTCG
>NZ_JAOCQE010000297.1 GCF_025290915.1 Streptomyces sp. 15-116A
GGGGAGGGGACGGGGCGGTGGTGTCTGCCCGCAGCGGCTGGCGCGTCCGCGCCCGTACTCCGTTGAGTGACCTATTTCGCGCCAGACCGAGGACGGACACCACCGACCCGGCCCCGACTCACCCACCCACCGTGGGCGCTACTCGCGCCCCCACCGGAGCCGCGGTGGCGCCGCAGGCATAAGACGCGCACCCCCACACAACGGCACGGGAACCGAACAGCGTCCCCCCGGCGTATTCGTGAGGAGGTGCGGATGTCAGTCCCAGCGGCAATACTTGCCGCGACGGATGACCATGGGGGAGGTCAAGTGACACTGACACACACACGGAACGGCGAGCCACCACAAACACCGGCACCAGAACCGGCACCACCCCGCCGCACCGCGCTAGCGGAAGGCACCGACCGCCTACGCCAAGCAGCCACCACAGAACCCGGCCGCCTCCGCATCATCGGCGCCGTCCTCGCCGCCCTCGTCCTCACCTTCGGCGCCGTCACCGCCTGGCAGACCACCGACCGCGCCTCCGCCGCCGACGCCGTCCTCACCAGCAGCCAGCCCCTCAGCTCCGACGCCGCCGACATCTACCGTTCCCTCGCGGACGCGAACACCGCAGCGTCCAGCGGCTTCCTGGCCGGCGGTCAGGAGACCGCCGCCTCCCGCGACCGCTACGAGAAGGACATCCGCACGGCCGCCGCCAAACTCGTCAACGCCGCGGCCAACGCCGACCCGGACTCCCCGTCCACCCCCATCATCACCAAGCTCAACCGCCTGCTCCCCGAGTACAAGGGCCTGGTGGAACGCGCCCGCACGTACAACCGCCAGGGCTTCCCGGTCGGCGGCGCCTACCTCCGCTACGCCAACGAGAAGATGCAGCAGGACATGCTCCCGGCCGCGGAGGACCTCTACACCAAGGAGAACGAGCGCCTGCAGCAGGACTACGCGAGCGCGACACCCTACCCCTGGCTCGCCATCGCCCTCGGCACGGCCACGCTCGCCGCCCTCGCCTGGGCCCAGCGGCGCAACTACCTGCGCACCAACCGCGTCCTGAACCACGGCCTGGTCGCGGCCACCGCGACCACCACCGTCATCCTTCTCTGGCTGCTCGTCGGCCACACCGTCGCCCGCTCCGGCCTGAACGAGTCGCACGACCACGGCGTCCGCTCCCTCAAGGTCCTGCACGACGCCCGCATCGCCTCCCTGAAGGCCCGGGGCAACGAGAACCTCACCCTCGTGGCCCGCGGGGCGGAGACCAAGAAGATCGGCGACGAGACCGTCGACGCGTACGACCACGACTTCGAACGCAACATGGACACGCTCGCCAAGGGCCTGGCCCGCGCGGAGCAGCTCGCGGACGACGACACAGGCGAGAAGCCGGTGACGTCCGCGGTCGGCAACATGACCGAGTGGAACAAGCGCCACGACGCGGCCCGCGAGCAGGACGAGAACGGCAACTACCAGCAGGCGCTGGACCTGGTGATCGGCGCGAAGGGCGCGACCGGCGAGTGCTTCGACAGCGTCGACGCGAACCTGGCCACCGCGCTCGCGCACGAGCAGAACGAGTTCAAGCGGGCGGCGACCGACGGCCGGGACGCGCTGACGGGCCTGCCGGTGGGCGCGGCCGTCCTGGCGGTCCTCGGCGCGCTGGGCGCCGTGCTCGGCATCGGCCGCAGGCTGTCGGAGTACCGGTGAGAGGGGGCGTGATGACGAAGGCACGACGGGTACGGGCCGGCCTGCGGGGCTGGGGCGGAGTGGGCGCGATGGCGACGGCCTGCGCCGTGGCCCTGATCTTCGCGCTGCTGCTCACCTGCACGGGCTCGGCGGTGAACACCACCACGACACCGGCGGCCCAGGCGGACGCGAAAGCCGCAGTGGACGCAAAGGCCGCAGAAGACTGCACAGCCCCGGAGAAGCAGACCCTCTCCCCCTCCGACGCCGACGGCCCCACCATCGAGGAGATCAAGAACCGCCAGGGCGAGAAGCGCAAACTGATCGTCGGCGTGGACCAGAACAGCTACCGCTGGGGCTACCGCAACCCCAACAGCGGCGGCAGCGCCCAACTCGAGGGCTTCGACATCGACTTGGTGCGCCGCATCGCCGAGGACATACTCGGCGACCCGGACGCCGTCCAGTTCAAGGCGATCCCCACGAACCAGCGCATCCCGGCGATCCAGGAGGGCCGCGTCGACCTGGTCGTCCGCACGATGACGATCACTTGCTCGCGTCTGGAGGAAGTGGCGTTCTCCGCCCCGTACTTCAAGACCGGCCAGCAGGTCCTCGCGCCGAAGTCCTCGCCGATCGAGGGGTACGACGAGACGCTCGCGAACCAGGAGATCTGCACGGCGACGGGTTCGACGGCGTACGCGAAGCTGGAGGAGGACAAGAAGAAGGGCGATCTCCCGGCGTCCACGGACATCTCCACCACGGTCCCCAACCAACTCGACTGCCTGGTGAGGCTCCAGCTCGGTGAGGTGGACGCGGTCGTCAACGACGGGGCGCTCGCGGCGAGCCAGGCCGCGCAGGACCCGACGGTGGAGCTCAAGGGCGACGCCTTCACGACCGAGTACTACGGCGTGGCGATGAAGAAGGACGCGGACGATCTGGTACGCCGGGTGAACCAGATCCTGGTGGACTTCCGCAAGGACACGGAGAACGGCTGGCAGGCGTCGTACGACAAGTGGTTGTCGGCGACACTGGTCGGGGATTCATCGAAGTCGGAACCACCGGTCCCGGAGTACTTGCGCAAGAGCTGAGTGATCTTCGCCCCGTACCCCCAACCGGACCCAACCCGCAACGAGAGGTGATCGATGGGCGACACGGACCCCGCCGGGCCGGTGATGGACCGGGACGAGGTGGACCGTGCGCTGGCGCGTCTCGGCGCCGAGCACGAGGCGATCGAGACCTCGCTCCTCGCCCTGCAGGACCACGCGGGCCGGAGACTCCTGGAGGGCGCCGAGCTCACCGGCCGCACCGCGGAGCGCTGGAAGTCCACGGAGGCGGCGATCACGCTGCTGTGGACGTACTTCGACGCGTACACGGACGCGCTGCGCACGGCCCGCGAGATCCGGTCGCGTCGCCGCTGGTCCAGCCGTGAGGACCTGGCGGAGCTGACGGAGCTGCTGCGCGGCGAGTCGGTCACGGTGGCGGGCTCGGCGGCGGCCACCGCCAACGCGCCGACGCTGCACGGGGCGCAGGGCAGCCGCCTCACGGAGCGCTACTCGCTGTCCACCCTCGTGGACCGCATGAACGAGCTGTACGCGTCCTCGCTGGACGTGGTCGTCGCCGCGGACGCGGTGTGGTCGGCGCTGCCGGCGCGGATAGATTTACTGGCCGCAGAGCTCCAGCGCACCCGCAAGCTGGCGCACTCCGTCGGCGTGCGCCCCGGCGAGCACCCGGCGGGCGACGATCTGGAGCGCATCACCCGCACGCTGACCCGGCTGCGCGAGGAGGTCGTGTCGGACCCGCTGGCGTTCTGGCAGCCGGCCGAGGGCAGTTCGGCACCGGGCGGCGGGAAGCCCGACACCACCGTGTACGACCGGGAGGCGCGCGCCCTGGAGGACGTGCGCCGGGAGATCGACGCGGTGCTGGCGGTCCGGCAGGACGCGGAGAAGCGCATCGTGCGCCTGCGGGACGTGCTCTCCCGCGCCGACCGCACGCTCGCCGAGGCCCGTACGGCGCGCGGCGAGGTGCTGGCGAAGATCGCCGCGACGGAGGTACCGGTGGTCAGTGGTCCGCCGACCGTGCTGCAGGAGCAGCTGGCGACGGCCGCGGAGTACCGCAGACACGCGCAGTGGCACCGGCTGTCGCCGCTGCTGGAGTCGCTGGAGCAGAAGGCGGAGGACGAACTGCTGCGCGCCCGCGAGTCGCTGACGGCGGTCACCGCGCCGCTGGCGGTGCGCGCGGAGCTGCGCGGCCGGCTGGACGCGTACAAGGCGAAGGTGGCCCGGCACGGTCTGGCGGAGGATCCGCTGCTGGTCGAGCGGTACGAGAAGGCGCGCCGCATGCTGTGGAGCGCGCCCTGTGACCTGCGCGCCGCCGAGCAGGCCGTGCTGCGCTACCAGCAGGCGGCGGCCGAACTCCTCGGCTCCGCCCGGCGGGTGCCCGGCCAGGGCGGTCCCGAGGACCGGAGGGGGTCCGGCGCATGAGCGACGAGGGGGAGGCACCATGACGACGACCCAGCCACCGAACGAACCACCGAACCACCCACCGGCCCCGCCGCAGGGCGAACAGAGCGAGCCCGCGAACCACCCACCGGTCCCACCGATCCCGCCCCAGAGCGGCCCCCCGTCCGGACCCACGACCGGCACCCCGGCCGAACCCCCGAACGCGCCCGCCGGCGCCGCCGCGCACACCTCGCAGCAGAGTGAGCCGCAGGGCCAGTCGCCGCGTGCCTGCCAGCGCCCCGGCTGCGACGGCACGTACGAGGACGTCGGCGGCGGGGAGCTGTACTGCGACACCTGCGGCCTCGCCCCGGTCGTGTCGTCGAGCGGCATGGTCGCCTCGACCCCGACCGGCATCACCGCGGGCGGCAAGGACTCGCGCGGCTCGTCGGGCAGCAGGAGCTCCCGTGCCAGCAGCCGCAGTTCGCGGACGTCGTCGCAGTCGTCGAAGTCCCGCCGCTCGGTGTCGGGACGCCTCTCCCGCTCGCTGTCGGGCCGCAGCACGGGCCGCTCGGTGTCGGTGCGCAGCTCCGGCTCCGCGGCCGGCTCCACGGGCCGCGGGCGCCTCGGTGCCGGGCTTGTCTCGGTGCCGCCGATCCCGCGCCCGGATCCGCGCACGATGGTGCTGGCCAACCCGGAGGTGCCGGAGCGGAAGCGGTTCTGCTCGCGTTCGGAGTGCGGTGCGCCGGTGGGCCGCGCCCGCAGCGGCAGGCCGGGCCGCACGGAGGGCTTCTGCACCAAGTGCGGTCACCCGTACTCCTTCGTCCCGAAGCTGAAGGCCGGGGACGTGGTGCGCGGCCAGTACGAGGTGGTCGGCTGTCTGGCGCACGGCGGCCTCGGCTGGATCTACCTCGCGGTGGACCGGGCGGTCGCGGACCGCTGGGTGGTGCTCAAGGGCCTGCTGGACACCGGCGACCAGGACGCGATGGCGGCGGCGATCTCCGAGCGGCGCTTCCTCGCGGAGATCGAGCACGCCAACATCGTGCGGATCTACAACTTCGTGGAGCACCTCGACCAGCGCACCGGCTCGCTCGACGGCTACATCGTCATGGAGTACGTCGGCGGCAAGTCGCTGAAGGAGATCGCCAACGCCCGCCGCACACCGGAGGGCAGACGGGATCCCCTGCCGGTGGAGCAGGCCTGCGCGTACGGCATCGAGGCGCTGGAGGCGCTCGGCCATCTGCACAGCCGGAACCTGCTGTACTGCGACTTCAAGGTCGACAACGCGATCCAGACCGAGGACCAGCTGAAGCTGATCGACATGGGCGCGGTGCGCCGGATGGACGACGAGGAGTCGGCCATCTACGGCACGGTCGGCTACCAGGCGCCGGAGGTCGCCGAGGCCGGGCCGTCGGTGGCGTCCGACCTGTACACGGTCGCCCGGACGCTCGCCGTACTCACGTTCGACTTCCAGGGCTACACCAACGTCTACGTGGACTCGCTGCCCGACCCGGACACCATCGAGGTGTTCCGGCAGTACGAGTCGTTCTACCGGCTGCTGGTCCGCGCCACGGACCCGGATCCGGCGCGCAGATTCGCCTCCGCGCAGGAGATGAGCGAGCAGCTGACGGGCGTGCTGCGCGAGGTCGTCTCCCTCCAGACGGGCCGGGCGCGTCCGGCGCTGTCGACGCTGTTCGGCCCCGAACTGCGCGTGACGGACACGGACTTGTTCCCGCCGCTGGACGGCGAGGTCTCGCCCCTGGGCGCCCGCCCGCTCCCGGTCCGCAAACGGGGCCTGAGGCTGGGCATCTCCGCCCCGGCTCCCTCTGCTCCCCTCACCGGCACGGGAGTTCCCGGGCAACTCGGCAGCGGAGCCCCGCACGCGGTGGGCACCGGAGGTGCACTGGCGCCCGCCGCCGGAGCCCTGCATGCGGCGAGCACGGGAGCTCCCGTGGCCCCCGGCACCGGAGCCCCGTATCCGGCGGGCACCGGAGGCCCCACGTCCCCCGGCCCCGGACCCGCCCATCTGCCGCCCCCCGGCGTCCCTGCCCTCGTGCGCCCCGTCAACACCCCCGCCGCCGCACTCGCCCTGCCCGTGCCGCACGTCGACCCCTCCGACCCCAACGCGGGTTTCCTGGCGGGCCTGTTGACCTCCGCTCCCGGTGAGCTGATCAACGCGCTCGCCGCCGCGCCCGCCCCGTCGGCCGAGATCCGGCTGCGGCAGGTCCGGGCCTGGCTGGAGACCGGCGAGTCGGGCACCGCCCTGGACGCGCTGCGCGTGCTGGAGGAGCAGGACCCGGACGACTGGCGGGTGGTCTGGTACCGCGGGGTGGCCGCGCTGGTCACCGGCGATCACGAGGCCGCCGCGCTGGCCTTCGACGCGATCTACGACGCCTTCCCCGGCGAGATCGCGCCCAAGCTGGCGCTCGCCCTGTGCGCGGAGGTGCTGGGCCAGCTGGACAACGCCGCCGAGTACTACCGCCTGGTGTGGTCGACCGACCCGAGTTATGTGAGCGCGGCGTTCGGTCTCGCCCGCGTCCAGCTGGCGACCGGCGACCGGACCGGTGCCGTACGGACGCTGGAGTCGGTGCCGGAGGCGTCCATCCACTACACGGCCGCGCGCGTGGCGTCCGTACGGGCTCGGCTGCGGGGACGCACGGCCGCACCCGGTGACGTACGGTTCCTGGACGATCTGACCGCCGCCGCCGGTCAGGTGGAGGCCCTGGAGGCGTACGGCCTGGATCCGGCGCGCCGGGAGCAGTTGTCGGCCGAGGTCCTCGGCTGTGCGCTGGACTGGGTACTCTCCGGGGGCCAGGGTTCCGTTCTCTCCCGCGCAGGGGGACGGACGCTGCTCGGCAGCGGGCTGGACGAGCGGGGCCTGCGCTTCGGTCTGGAGCGCTCGTACCGCGTGCTGGCCCGGCTGGCGCGGAGCGGTGAGGAGAGGATCGACCTGGTGGAACGTGCCAACCGTTACCGCCCCCGGACGTGGGTGTAGTTGATGTCGCAGATGCCTCAGCAGGCCGCTCTGTCGAAGTGCCCGAGTTGCGAGGAACCCCTCGAGTCGGGTGATCGTTTCTGCGGTGCGTGCGGATACGACCTGTCCGCCGTTCCCGCACGGCCGCAGGACCAGCCCACCATCGCCATGAACGGCTCGGTGCCGTCCCCGAGCCCGCCGGACCGGGGCTACCCGCCGCCCCCGCCCGCGGCGCGCCCCGCCGAACCGGCCTGGCCGGCCGCGCCC
>NZ_JAOCQE010000298.1 GCF_025290915.1 Streptomyces sp. 15-116A
CCCGCCTCATCGTCCAGGCCGGCGAGCGGCACGGCGTACGCCTGGACGTGGCCGCGGCCGGCGCCGCCCGCCTGGAACGCGCCGCCGCCCAGGGCCACGGCGACGAGGACATGGCCGCCGCGTACTACGCCAGCTTCGACGACGGGCCCGAGGCCTGAGCACCGGACGCCGCCCGCCCGGACGACCACTCACCCACGTCACCCGAGGAGCCCCATGTCCAAGCCCCCGCTCCCCCCGAAGGCCGACGCCCTCCTGCGTCGCGCCAACCCCTGCGTGATGGCCACCGTCCGCTTGGACGGCGCGCCCGTCTCCACCCCCACCTGGTACCTGTGGGAGGACGACCGCGCCCTGATCAGCCTCGACGCGGGCCGGGTCCGCCTGAAGCACCTGCGCCGCGACCCACGCGTCACCCTCACCGTCCTGGACGGCGACGACTGGTACACCCACGTCACCCTCATCGGCCGCGTCACCGAACTCCACGACGACAAGGGCCTGACCGACATCGACCGCCTCGCCCGTCACTACACCGGCAGCCCCTACCCGGACCGGGAGCGTCCCCGCGTCAGCGCCTGGATCGACGTCGAACGCTGGCACGGCTGGGGCGCCCTGCGCGACACGGACCAGGCAGCGACCTGACCCGAGAGGTACGCCCGAGGACGCCTCGGCACCCGGTGCCGTACTCCCCACGAGGTACCCCTACTGCCGCTCGCCGTACGACGACCGGGGGCACCCTTCAGGGCGACTCTCGGAAGCGACACACGAACGTAGGTATCGCTTCCGAGGAGTTGAACGATCATGCAGACTCTGGCGCACTTCGGCGACGGTGGACCCGGCGCGTGGATCCTGCTCTTCCCCCTGATCTGGGCCCTGGTCATCGGTGGCGGTATCGCGTTGCTGCGGCGGACCGTGTGGCGCGGACGCCATGGACCCGGGCGGACCGCGCCGGCGGGGGACTCGCCCATCACGGTGCTCGGCCACCGGTTCGCCTCCGGTGAGATCGACGAGGACGAGTACTGGCGCCGCCTGTCCGTCCTGGACGAGCAGTTCGGCCGCAAGGGCGGTGCGGCATGACCACCACAACCGCCACCACCCGCACCGCCGCGCGCGTCGTCGACGCCGTGAAGGTGTACGGCGCCGGCGACACCGCCGTACGGGCCCTCGACGGGGTGACGGTCACCTTCCCGGCCGGCCGCTTCACCGCGATCATGGGCCCCTCGGGGTCCGGCAAGTCGACCCTGATGCACTGCGCGGCCGGACTGGACACGCTCACCTCCGGCTCCGCCTGCATCGGCGACACCGACCTGGGCGGCCTCGACGACCGCCGCCTCACGCTGCTGCGCCGCGACCGCGTGGGCTTCGTGTTCCAGGCGTACAACCTGGTGCCGACGCTCACCGTCGCGGAGAACATCACCCTGCCGCTCGATCTCGCGGGCGGCGGGGGAGACCCCGAGTGGATCGACGCCCTGATCGACGTCGTCGGCCTGCGCGACCGGCTGCACCACCGGCCGGCCGAACTGTCCGGCGGCCAGCAGCAGCGCGTCGCCGTGGCCCGCGCCTTCGCCGGCCGGCCCGACGTCGTCTTCGCCGACGAGCCCACCGGAAACCTCGACTCCCGCTCCGGTGAGGAGGTCCTCGGCCTGCTCGGCCGCACCGTCCGCCACACCGGCCGCACGGTCGTCATGGTCACCCACGACCCGGTGGCCGCCGCCCACGCCGACGAGGTCGTCTTCCTCGCCGACGGCCGGCTCGTCGACCGCATGGAAGACCCGACCGCCGACCGGGTCCTGGACCGGATGAAAGCCTTCGAGGTGCCCTCATGAACGCCTCCCTACGCCTGAGCGCGGCCTCCCTGCGCGCCCACAAACGCCGCTTCGCCGGAACGTTCCTCGCCGTGTTCCTCGGCGTGGCGTTCCTCGCCGGAACGCTCGTCATGGGCGACACCCTGCGCGCCAGCTTCGACAGCATGTTCGGCAACGCGGCCCGCGGCACCGACGCCGTCGTCCGCAGCGCCGACGCCATCACCACCCCCGGCGAGAGCCAGGGCGTGCGGCAACCGGTCGCCACCGACCTCACCCGCACCATCGAGCAGGTCCCGGGCGTCGCCGCGGCCGTCCCCGACATCCAGGGCGCCGGACAGCTCGTCGGCTCCGACGGCGAGCCGATCGGCGGCCAGGGCCCGCCCACCCGGGCCGGCAACTGGATCACCGACCCCGAGCTCAACCCGTACCGGCTCGCCGAGGGCCGCGCCCCGCAGAAGTCCGGCGAGGTCGTCGTCAACCGCGGCACGGCCGAACGCGGCGGCCTGTCCCTCGGCGACACCACGGTCCTGCGCACCCCCGACCCGGTGAAGGTGACCATCGTCGGTCTCGCCACCTTCGGCGGCGAGGACGGCATGGCCCAGGTGACGTACACCGGCATGACCCGCGCCGACGCCGAGAAGTACCTGACGGCACGCCCCGGCCAGGCCGCGAGCATCCTCGTACGCGCCGCACCCGACGTGAGCCGGCAGGAACTCGTCGACCGCCTGGCCGGCGTCCTGCCCGAGGATGTCGAGGCGATCACCGGTCAGGAGTCGGCCGAGGAGAACAACGACATGATCGCCGGCCAGTTCCTGAGCATCTTCACGCTCTTCCTGCTGGTGTTCTCCGGTGTCGCCCTGCTGGTGGCGACCTTCTCCATCCACAACACCTTCGCCATCGTCGTCGCCCAACGCACCCGCGAGAACGCCCTGTTGCGTGCCCTGGGCGCCTCACGCCGGCAGATCACGGCCGCCACCCTGGTGGAGGCCACCGCCGTGGCCGTCACCGCCTCGCTGGCCGGCCTCGCCGGCGGCATCGGCATCGCGGCCGGCCTGCAGGCCCTGTTCCCGGCCATCGGCTTCCCCTTCCCCGACGGCGCCCTGGTCATCGGCGCCCTCTCCCTCCTCCTGCCCCTGGCCGTCGGCATCCTGGTGTGCCTGGGCTCCGCCCTGCTGCCCGCCGTACGCGCCGGACACACGGCACCGCTGGCCGCCCTGCGCGAGACGGCCGTCGACACCTCCGGCGCCTCCCGCTCCCGCGCGGTCACCGGAACAGCGCTCGCGGCCCTGGCCCTCGCCGTCACCCTCGTCGGCGTCCTGGTCACGCCGTTCGTGTGGCTGGCCGGGACGGGCGCCGTCCTCGCCCTGGTGGCCTTCGTGGTCCTCGGCCCCGTCGCCTCCTCCACCGCCGTCCGGGTGCTCGGCAGCCCGCTGCACCGGCTGCGCGGCATCACCGGCGGCCTCGCCCGCCGCAACGCCCTGCGCAGCCCCAAGCGGACGGCCGCCACCGCGAGCGCCCTGATGATCGGCGTGGCGGTGGTCTCCCTGTTCACCGTCTTCGGCGCCTCCCTGAAGGCCACCATGGACCAGACCGTCTCGCGTTCCTTCGCGGGCGACGTAGCCGTCAGCGCGCCCTCCTTCGGCGCGGGCGGCAGCGGCCTCAGCCCGAGACTCGCCCCAGCCATCGAGGACCTGCCCGAGGTGGACACCGCGGTCGGACTCGGCCAGGGCGTCGCCGAAGTGGAGGGCGACGGACGCGCCTTGACGGTCACCGACCCGGTCGCCCTTGCACGCACCTTCGACCTCGGCGAGATCCGCGGCTCCCTCACCGACCTGAGCACCACCGGCATCGCCCTCACCGAGAAGGAGGCCGACCGGCTGAACCTCACTCCCGGCGACACCACCCGGCTCACCTTCACCGACGGCCAGGAGCAGACCTTCACGGTCCGCGCCGTCTACGGCCGGTCCGAACTCGCCGGCGACTACGTCATCACCCGCGAGGCCTGGGCCCCGCACCGCACCCAGGACGCCGACACCCTGGTGGCCGTCACCTTCGCGGACGGCGTGAGCGCAGAGCAGGGCAAGGCGGCGGTCGAGCGGGTCGCCGACAGGTACGGCAACCCGGAGGTGCAGACCCGCGACGAGTACGCGCAGTCCTCGGCGGGCGGCATCGACATGATGCTCACCCTCGTCTACGCCCTGCTCGCCCTCGCCGTGCTCATCGCCCTCCTCGGCATCGCCAACACCCTGACCCTTGCCATCCACGAACGCACCCGCGAACTGGGCCTCCTCAGGGCCGTCGGCCAGACCCGCGCACAGCTGCGGGCCATGGTCCGCTGGGAGTCCGTCCTGGTGGCGGCCTTCGGCACCGCGGGCGGCCTGGCCCTGGGCGCCTTCCTGGGCTGGGTCCTGGTCAAGGCCTCCGACGGCGAGAGCGACAGCGCCTTCGCCTTCGCGATGCCCCCCGTCCAACTGGCCCTGGTGGCCCTGGTCGGCCTGGCAGCCGGCGCCCTGGCAGGCCTCCGCCCAGCGGGCCGAGCGGCCCGCCTCAACGTCCTGAGGGCGATCGCCACAGAGTGAGAGAACACATGGCCCACTGCCCAACACCGTGTGGGACGCCCCGCAACAAGGGTTGCGGGCCGTCCCACGCCCACTGCGCTAACGCGCCGGCCGCGAGAGAGCCGCAGGGGGCGCGCCGGTGTCGAGACGGCATGGGGGCACCGCCCGCTCGAGCGAAGCCGAGAGTGGGGGAGCGCGGAGGCGCGCAGCGCCGAGCACGATCGCCGTCTCGACACCGGCACAAAGCGCCCCCGAAGGCGAACGAGCCAATGCAGTACGGCCGCGTTGAGCCTTCAGCCTTCTAACCCGGCCCGGACTAAGTCGCCTCAGCCAACTGGTGAGTGTCCCGCCCCGCCACAGCAAGCTGCGCATACCGATCGGGCACGGCAAGAACCGTCGCCCCCGGCGTAGGCAAGGTGAACCACACCACCTTCCCCGACTCCCCGTCCGGCAGCGCCCCCCAGCTCTCGCTCATCGCCGCCACCATCGCCAGCCCCCGCCCGCACGTGGCGAGCGGACCGGCGTCCTCCAGGATCGGCAGACGTGGGTCGTGGTCGTGCACCGAGACCTTGAGCCGCTCGAGCAGCAGCTCCATCTCCACGGTGCACGTCTTGTCGGGCTGGGCATGCCGGTGGACGTTGGACAACAGCTCGGTCACACCGAGCGAGGCCCGGTCTATCAGGGAATCCATATGCCAGTAGCGCAACTGCGCAGATACGATTCTGCGGACCTGGCCGATCCGCGACGGCAGGGCTTGGAGCTCCACCGTGCAGTGCCTGCTTGGGTGACTGATCACGGCTGCGACTCCCCGGTGTCAGGTCCGGAACGAGGGCCGGAAGAACACGGAGTACGGATCCAGCAGGATGCCTGCGTGACGCTGCCGCCTGCTGTCGTGGCCGGCGGGCTGGTTCGCAGCGTTATCGCCGGTAAACCCAGAGTGACGTGTGACAAGCGTGACGCAAGGGGAGAAGTGGCGCAAGTCACGGACATCTCAGCCGCCGCGCCCCGATGCCCGTCGTACCGCCTCGATGAACCGGCGGGCCGCCGGAGGCCCCGGCTCGCCCGGCGCGGGGTCGTGCTCGCCCAGGGTCAGCAGGTACCGCTTGCCGTTGAGGTCCGCGAGCGCACGGTCCTCGGGGGCGAACCACGGCTTGGATGCGCGCACCGCCTGCACCGGCGCGCTGTCGATCTCGGTGCCGTAGCTGGTGAGCAACTCCAGCCGGCCGTCGCTGATCCGGACCTGCCCGGCCCGGGTGAGCGAACGCAGCCGTTTGCCGATCCGCACCCCCCTGGCCGTGAACTCCGGCTCGGCCATGTTCACCCGCCCCCTTGCGCGTGTGTCGGTGTGCCGGACCGTGCTCCTGGGCCGGCTCGAGTCCAGATCCAGTGTGCCCCTGTACGGGACCCTGCTCCCGCCGCTGAAGTCTGCCCCCACCCGCCGCCGAGCACCAGTGCACGCGCTCCGGTTCTCAGGGGCGCGAGAAGCACTGGCGCAAATGCGCCCCCACCACTTCGCGCCCCCGTCACCCAGGGTTGTCTTTGAGCCGCTCAAAGACGTGTTTATGCAGGTGGGAAGTGGTGCGCAAGGTGCTTATGATCGGTGTGTCGGCCGCGCGAGACGCCGCGTCGGCGCTCAGCGTAAGGAGCCCCGTGGTGAGCACCCCCCAACAGACCATGACCGGCGCCACCCTCGACGTCGACCACAGCGATCCCGCCTACCGCGCGTGGCTGAAAGAGGCCGTGCGCAGGGTGCAGGCCGATGCCAACCGCTCGGCCGACACCCACCTGCTGCGTTTCCCGCTGCCCGAGCGGTGGGGCATCGACCTCTACCTCAAGGACGAGTCGACCCACCCCACCGGCAGCCTCAAGCACCGGCTCGCCCGCTCGCTGTTCCTCTACGGCCTGTGCAATGGCTGGATCCGCCCCGGCCGCCCGGTGATCGAGGCGTCCAGCGGTTCCACGGCCGTGTCGGAGGCGTACTTCGCGAACCTGATCGGCGTGCCCTTCATCGCCGTCATGCCGCGCACGACCAGCGCCGAGAAGTGCCGCCTGATCGAGTTCCACGGCGGGCAGTGCCACTTCGTGGACGACCCGCGCACGATGTACGAGGCGTCGGCCGCCCTCGCGGCGGAGACCGGCGGCCACTACATGGACCAGTTCACCTACGCCGAGCGGGCCACGGACTGGCGCGGCAACAACAACATCGCCGAGTCCATCTTCCGGCAGCTCAGGCTGGAGCGGTTCCCGGAGCCCGCGTGGATCGTCGCCACGGCCGGCACCGGCGGCACCTCGGCGACCCTCGCGCGCTATGTGCACTACATGCAGTACGACACCCGTATCTGTGTCGCCGACCCGGAGAACTCCTGCTTCTTCGAGGGCTGGACCACCGGTGATCCGGACGTCACCTGCGACTGCGGTTCCCGGATCGAGGGCATCGGCCGGCCCCGTATGGAGCCCAGCTTCGTGCCGGGTGCCGTCGACCGGATGATGAAGGTGCCGGACGCCGCCAGCGTCGCCGCCGTACGGGCCCTGGAGGGGGCCATCGGCCGCAAGGCGGGCGGCTCGACCGGCACGGGGCTGTGGAGCGCGCTGAAGATCGTCGCGGAGATGGTCGCCGAGGGCCGGGAGGGCAGTGTGGTCACGCTGCTGTGCGACCCCGGGGACCGCTACCTCGACAAGTACTACTCGGACGCCTGGCTCGCCGAACAGGGCCTGGACATCGCCCCGTACACGGCGGCCATCGAGTCCCTGCTGCGCACCGGCGTCTGGCCCGACTGACCGACCGCTACCGTGCCAGCCGCCGGTCCAGGGAGGTGACCGCGTCGCGGAAGGCGCGGGCGAGGCCCGGGCGGGCGAGTCTCAGGGCGTGCCGGAAGGGCGCCGTACCGTCGGCGGCGAACGTCCACTGCACGCGCGCGCCCGTACCGGCGGGCGCCA
>NZ_JAOCQE010000299.1 GCF_025290915.1 Streptomyces sp. 15-116A
CCGGTCCGCCGCCGCCCGGCTGCGGCTGGTGCATCCCGGGGAGCCTGCCCGCCCCGGCCAGTGTGGCGCCCACGGCTCCCAGCCCCACCCCGGACAGCACCAGCACCATGCCGGCCAGCAGTGCGAACAACGCGGAGACGAGACGCCGCCCGCGCCGCCGCGCGGCATGCTCCCGCCGCTGCCGCGGCCGACCGGGACCGCCCTCGCTCCCCTTCTTCCGCCGCCAGCCCCCCTTCCCGTACTCCTTCCAGCCACCCCCCGATGCGCCGCCCGGCAGCGGCTTGGGGCGCAAGGCCGCCTGTTCCATGGATCACCTCCCCTGAAGTGCTACCCGGCGCACCGGACGGCGACGAGACACGAACGAGTGAGACTGACGGCGGGTCAGCCGAGCACGGGCATCGACGGTGTTCTGTGCGGGAGGAAGCCGTGGGCGCGGCGGGAGAGCCAGGCGTCCTTGTAGCGGTCCACGCTGCGATGCCAGTTGAGGATGCCGGCCATCCAGTTCCGCAGGTCCGTCACGTAGTCCCCCATGACCGCCCTCGCCTCACCCGACAGGGCGAAGTCCTCGTACAGCACGGGCAGTTCGTGCTCGACGACATGCTCGAACTGGCGCAGGCGCTGGTCCATCAGGTCGTGCACGATGCCGAGGCCCGTCGGGTAGTCGCAGCCGAAGAAGTTCTGCACGACGAGGATCGCGTTGTGGATCTCGCCCTCGTACTCGATCTCCTTCTGGTACGAGAAGACGTCGTTGAGCAGGCACGCGTAGTCGATGGCGGCGTTCTCCATCGACCGCACCGGGCCGCTGCGGTACACCTCGGGCGGGACGGCGGGGCCGTGGCCCATGCGGCACAGGCTCAGGGTGAGGTCGGAGCCGAAGGTCTGCCGGCGCATCTCGAGGTAGTCGACGGGGTCGGGGATGCGGTGCTGCATCTGATTGGCCAGCTCCCACAGCCAGCTCTCGGTCATGACGTTCACCGCGTGCTTCAGTGTGCGGCGCGCCTCGGGGGTCATGGCCGCGGTGGTGCGCGCCCACAGGTCGGTCAGGGCGCGCTCCATGGCGTTGGCGGGCACGGGCACCGGTTCGCCCTCGACCGGCATGCAGTCCGACAGGCGGGCGGTCGTCAGCCGGGCGGCGGCCAGGTCGCGGCGGTGGCCGTAGACCAGCGGGTAGTAGTCGTCGCCGTACGTCCCCCAGGCGAGCCACTGGGCGCTGAGGTCGAGGGCCTCGGGGGTGGCGTCGGGGTCGAGTCCGGCGGAGCACAGCGCCAGGTCGTAGGCGGCGAGTTTGTCCTCGTCCCAGACGCCCTCGGTGAGGATGCCCATCCGGTCGCACCAGGTGACGAGGTGCGCGCGGGAGGCGTCGAGGTGGGGGCAGAGCTCCAGCGGGAACGGCATGCGGATGTCGGGGATCCGGGCGGGGCCGACCTTCTGGTACGGCACGTGGGTGTACGCGCGCAGGCGGTCGGCCCCGGCCGAGGCGAGCAGGGCGCGGACGTCGGCGGCCGAGGTCCCCGGCCCGCTCGGACCGGCCCACGGGCTGCTGTCCAGCGCGCCCTCGTTCATGTATCTGCTGGAGCGCATGTGCCACTCGTGGCCGCCGGACTGCCAGTCCTGCAGCCCCTTCGCGTACGCGGCGACGGCCGCCACCTCGCCGGGTCCGAGCCCCTTCTCCAGGGCGACCGCGGGGACTTCGGTGAACGCCGTGTGCTCGAACTGCTGGAGCCGTGAGGTGAGGACGTCGTTGACGGTGTCGGCGGCCTCCTGGGTGGTGCAGCCGAAGAAGGTCTCCAGGACGAGGACGCCGTTGCTGAGTTCGCCCTCGTCCTCGACCTCCCGCTGGTAGGAGAACAGGTCGTTGCGCAGGTGCACGGCGTCGGAGAAGGTCTCCATCAGGACCCGCAGCGGCCTGGAGTCCGCGACGGCGGCGGGGACTTCGGCGGTCGCGTACTCGACGAGGCCCGCCGACCAGGGGGCGCCGCCGACCTTGCGGCGCATCTCGATGTACTCGACGGGGTTGGCGATCCGCCCCTCGTTGATGTTGGACAGCTCCCACAGCGACTCGTTGAGGAGGTGCTCGGTGGCGACCGCGAACCGGCGGCGCCAGTGGGCGGACATGGCCGGTACGGTGCGCGCCCACAGGTCGGCGAGGCCCGCCTCGACCGGGTTGTGCGGCTCGGGCACCTGGGCCGAGTCGTCGAGCGGCATGAACAGCGGCAGCCGGTCCAGATGGGCCTTGCCGCCGGCGCGGTCCTGGGTGCGTTTGAACTTCTCCAGGAAGTGGTCGTCGAAGAAGAAGACCCACACGTACCAGTCGGTGATGAGCGACAGGGCCGGTCCGTCGCAGTCGGGGTGGGTGTAGGCGCAGAGCAGTCCGTAGTCGTGCGCGTCGAGATCGGACTGCTCCCAGACCCCGGAACCCTCCAGCATGCCCATCTCGCGCGCCCACGCCGTCGAGTGGGCCCGGGCCTCGTCGACATGCGGGTTCAGCCGCGCGGGGTACGGCAGGTAGAAGTGGGGGAGTTCGAACGGCTGCGTCATGGCCGGGAGCTACCCGCGGGTCTCCGGCCGCATCCACCGGCCCGGACATGATCACACCATCGCGTGAACCGCCCCCGAAACGGGAGCTCAGGCGCCATGTCCGCACCTGGATCTGCGAGTCCGTACCTGGATCAGCGAGTCCGTACCTGGATCAGCGAGTCCGTACCTGGATCAGCGCATGCGTGCCGCTCGTGCGCCAGCGCCCGCCCGTCTCCGCCGCGTCCAGCGCCGCCTCCGTGTCCGCGGTCAGTCCCGTGATCACATCCGACTTGAGCGTGCGCAGCGCGGCGACCGGACCCGGGAAGTATCCGGTGACGTCCGCGAACGGCGTGGTCGGCGGCCAGTACCGGTCGCCCACGAGGCGGCGGTAGTTGAGGTCGCCCTTGACCACGGTGACGGCGGCCGAGGCGAAGTCGGCGCGCAGGTCGTCCGGCATGTCCGCGTACGGCAGCGGGGAGCAGGAGAAGGGGTGGGCGCGGAGCATTAGCCGGCCGTCGGAGAGGGCGGACCACAGGCGGTGGCCGTACCCGGCCGCCGCTCCCCCGGCTCCGGTGAGCCGGCGCAGGGCGTCGACCACGTCGGCGCCGGTGGCGTCGGAGACGTAGTACGGGTACGGCTTGACGTGCAGCACGGCCCGCGCGATGTGACCGTGGGTCAGCAGATGGTCGAGGAGCAGCAGGTCGGGGACGAGTTCGCGGCCCGCGTTGTCGGCGACCAGGCACAGCGTGCCCGTGCCGGAGGTGCCGAGCAGCGACCAGAGCCGCTCGCTGTCGTCGGCCACCAGGCCCGGGACGGCGGCCGTCTCCTCGGCGCCCTCGGCGGAGAGCCGGAAGCCGAGGTCGGCGCGGTTGCCCCAGAGCGAGCCGTGCAGCAGGGCGCGGGCCCGCTCGTCGGCCGGGCGGTCGGCGAGGGCGTACAGCGCGGCCAGTTCCTCGTCCGTGGCGGCCGAGTCGAGTTCGGCGCGTTTGGAGGGGCGGAAGGGGTCGACGCCCTGCCAGGGGCCGGGGGCGAAGTAGCCGACGGCGTGCAGGAGTTGCCGGTAGAACCAGCTCTCGGACCACAGCCAGGGCACGTCGTACCAGGACTGTCCGGCGTACGTCGTCATCCCCCAGCTCTCCCAGCGTGCGCGATCGTGCGCGTCCGCCGGGAGGGGTTCGATCTCGCCCTTGGTGCAGTTGACCAGCAGCGCGTCGAGCGCGCGCCGCTGCCAGGGCTCGTACGGGAAGGCCTCGCGCACCTGCCGGATGATCGCGGGGTGCCGCTCGGCCAGCACGCTGTGCGGGAACGAGCCGGGTTCGTCGCCGAGGATCACGGGGGCGGTGGGGGTGTCGGACATGCCGCTCACCGTAACGCGCGCCCGTGAGCGGACGCGGCACGTCACACCGGGGCGATCTCCCGTTCCAGCCGGGCGGCCAGGCTGAGGTAGCGGGCGCGGCGGGTCACCGGGACCAGGCCGCGGACGAGCAGGTGCCACATCTCGGCCGTCCGGCGGGGCTGCCGGGAGACGGGTTCGCGGGAGCGGCCCACCACGCGGGTGCCGACGAAGAAACAGACCAGGGAGTGGGCGACGACGTCGACGTCGACGTCGGGGTGGATGTCGGCCTCCTTGACCGCGCCGAGGAGCCGGGCCGTGACGATCTCCAGCCACTCGGTGAAGGGATGGCTGAGCGGCGGGCGGGGCCGGATGCCGCCGGTGGCGAGGCGCAGTCCGGCCCGCAGGACCGGGTCCTCGGTGGACAGGCGGGCTATGCCGAAGGTGAGGCGCATCAGCGCCTCCAGCGAGGTGTGGCCCCGGCTCTCGGTCTCGCGGGCCAGACGGCGGCACGTCGAGGACTGCAACTCCAGGACGGCGTGGGCCAGATCCTCCTTCGCCGCGAAGTGGAAGTAGAGGGCCCCCTTGGTGACCTGGGCGTGCTCGACGATGTCGCTGAGACTGGTCGATTCATAGCCCTGCCGGTCGAACAGGTCGGCGGCGGCCCTGATGATCGTCGCGCGGGTCTGCTCGGCGCGTACCTGCCTCGCCATCGACTGAACTCCTGTGCCGGGAAAGGAACGGGTCATGCCGTTTGTTTTTAACCGCGCGTACACGATAACTTACCCTACGACTCCGTTCATCGCACCGGTCCCCCTCAGACTCGGCACACAACCGGCAAAAACTGCACAGCTGTTGAAAGAAGAAACAGCGCTGGCGGTATCTAAGTGCGGCAGTTCGAGAGCGACAAGAGGAAGGCGGGCCGGCCGGCGCCCATCCGCACCGGTCGGCCCGCCTGCTTGGGGGCGGAGCAAGTCCTGCTGTCAGAAGGTCAGTTGCCAGCTGTTGAGCCGCCCGGTGTCCAGCGCCGCCGTGTCCTGGACGCGCAGCTTCCAGGTGCCGTTCGCGCTCTCGGCGGAGGCGTCGACGGTGTAGGTGGTGCGGACGTCGTCCGCCGAGTCCGAGGAGCTCGCGGACTTCAGGCGGTACACCGAACCGTCCGGCGCCACCAGGTCGACGACCAGGTCACCGCGGTAGGTGTGGGTGATGTCCACGCCCACCTTCAGGGCCGCCGGGGCGTTGCCGCTGCGGCCGGTGACGCTGATCGGCGACTCGATCGCCGAGCCGTTGTCGGGGACGGAGAAGGCGGTGCTGCTCGCGTACGTGGAGCCCGTGGGCGTACCGCCGCCCGTGACCGCCTGGACGGTCTTCGCCGCGTCCGCCAGACCGGCGCCGCAGCCGCCGGAGCAGGTGCCGGGCAGGGCACGGGCGTTGGACTTGATCGCGGACTCGATCTGCGCCGGGGTGAGCGCGGGGGCGGCCGACTTCATCAGGGCGGCGAGGCCCGCGATGTGCGGGGTGGCCATGCTGGTGCCCTGGTAGAAGGCGTAGTTCTCGGTGGACGGGGTGCGGGTGCCGGAGTTGAGCGTCGACAGGATGCCGTTGGCGGTCGAGGTGCGGGTCTCGCCGCCGGGCGCGGCGATGTCCACGACCGAGCCGTAGTTGGAGTACGAGGCCCGGCTGCCGGAGCGGTTGGTGGCGGCGACGGTGATGACGTTGCCGCAGTTCGCCGGGGAGGAGTTGGCGGCGTTCTGGTTCTCGTTGCCGGCCGCGACGACCACCGTGGTGCCGCGGTTCACGGCGGCGTTGATGGCGCTCTGGGTGGCGGTGGAGCAGGCGCCGCCCCCGCCGAGGCTCATGTTGATGACCTTGGCGACGTTGGTGTTGGCGGGCACGCCGGAGACGGTGCCGCCGGACGCCCAGGTGATGGCGTCGATGATGTCGGAGTCGTAGCCGCCGCACTTGCCGAGCACCCGCACCGGGGAGATCTTCGCGCCGTACGCGATGCCGGCGACGCCCTTGCCGTTGTTGGTGGCGGCGGCGATGGTGCCGGCCACGTGGGTGCCGTGCCAGGAGGAGTCACTGCCGGCGGCCTGGCCGCACTCGCCGGCGGCGTACCAGTCGCCGGGGTCGGCCGGGTTGCTGTCGCGGCCGTTGCCGTCGACGGAGACGGCGGTGTCGGAGATGAAGTCGTAGCCGCCGACGATGTTCGCCGCGAGGTCGGAGTGGCTGACGTAGCCGGTGTCGATGACGGCGACGGTGACACCGCTGCCGGTGGTCAGGTCCCAGGCGCCCGGTACGCGCATGCCCGCGGTGGACTCGAACAGGTCCCACTGCTGGGAGTACTCGGTGTCGTTCGGGGTGGCGAGCGGCTTGTTGAGGCGGTCCGGTACGACGTAGGCGACCTGCGGGTCGGCCTCGTACTCCGCGACGACGTCGGCGACGTCGGTCCTGGTGGCCTGCTCGCCGAGGTCGACGAGGGCGGCGCCGGTGCCGAGACGGCGCTCGAAGTCGACGTCCTCGCCCGTCTGCTCGCCCTTGGCGGCGGCGTCGGCGGCGGCCGCCTTGTTCGACGTGGCCTCGGCGGCGCCGGACTTGTAGCCGACGATGAGGCGTTCGGCGGGGGTGCCGGGGGCGGCCTCGGTCTGCGCGGAGGGGACTGCAGGAGGCTCGGTGGGGTTGTCCTGGGCGACGGCGAGGTGGGTGGAGGCGGCCGTCAGCAGGGTGAGGGATATCGCCGCGACGGACAGGGGGGTCCGTCTCCGGGGGGAGTTCGTGGGGGAGGTACGCAAGGGTGTGCCTTTCGTGCCGGGACTCCGGGCAGCGGAGTGGGGAGATGGGTCGATTCGCTTCGTCCTCGAAGCGGCGGGGGTGCATCGACGTGCGGCGTCGGCCGGCCAGGCGCTTGCGGCGACCCGTTCGGGGTTACCTGTGGGTCAGCTGCGCTGGAACGATAGGCAAGGGGCGGTGCGGTGGGATACGGGGGAAACCCTCGATCCGGCTGGAAAACCACCCTTGATGGCCTAGGGGGCGCGGGACTTGACCGGGATTGGGTGCCTTGCCGTAGGTCATGGGAGGGTGCGGACTGTGTGTGGTCGCGTGCGGCTTGTTCGTGGCTGGTCGCGCAGTTCCCCGCGCCCCTGAGGGCAGTGGGTGTGAACGGGGCGGGTGGTTCGTCCGTACTGCACGGGAGGGAGCGGTTCTCCGCGGGACGGCCGCGCCCGGCCGTCACTTCCCCGCGCCGAGGAGGCGTTTTTCGGATGTCCCGGACGACCGCACACCGCGTCGCGCTCGCGGCCGCCCTGGTGACCCCGCTGCTGCTGCCGCTTGCGACGGCGGCACCCGCGCGGGCGCACGGGGCGCCGACGGACCCGGTGAGCCGGGTGGTGGCCTGCTCGCCCGAGGGC
>NZ_JAOCQE010000003.1 GCF_025290915.1 Streptomyces sp. 15-116A
GGGGGCGGCGGGGGCGGCGGGGGCGGCGGTCCCGGCCGGACCCTCCGTTGCGGCCGCCGGTGCCGCGGAGAACAGGGAGAACGCGACCGTTGCGGCCGCGAGCACACCGAGAAGCCGACGCGGTGAACGACGACGCATGAAGCCCTCCAGACGAGGCAGCGGATGCTCGACCCGCTCAGCGTCAGGGGCCACCGCGCGCAGGCCATCGGCGAAATCACCAGTGCCTCACCCTTCTTGTCGGGTTGTGTACTCCGGGCGGAGTACGGGGCGCGCCGCCCCTCGCCGGATGTGGGGCGTCGGGTGCGGAGGGATGGTGAGTGAACGCGATTGGAGATGGAGCGAGAGGGAGTGAGGGCCTATGCGTGGGCGTATGTACCGCGTCGTTGCCGCCGTCGTCACGGCGGTGGCGGTCGCGGTGAGCGTGCCGGGGGCCGCCACGGCGACGGAACCGGGCGGACGGCAGGGCGATCCGGTGGCCGGATGGGCGCGGCGGCACGCGGAGCCGCTGCGGACCCCCGAGCCCGGCCGCCCGCTGGACGACCTGGGGCCGTTGCGGGACGCCGTCGGGCGGGCCCGGATCGTGGGGCTGGGCGAGGCCGTGCACGGGGCGGCCGAGGTCGGCGGGCTCAAGCACCGTGCGCTGCGGTTGCTCGTAGAGCGCATGGGGTTCCGGTCCCTCGCCTGGGAGGAGGACTGGACGACCGGCGTGCGTATCGACACGTACCTGCGCACCGGCCAGGGTGATCCGGACGCCCTGGTCCGGGACATGGGCCCGCAGTGGTCCGGCTCCCGCGAGGTCGCCGACGTACTGCGCCGGCTGCGCGGCTTCAACGCCGGGCGCGCGACGGACGATCAGGTGCGCTTCGTGGGCGTCGAGTTCTTCATGACGCGCCGGCTCGCCTACGACGCCGTGACCGACTACGTCACCGGCACCGCACCGGAGCATGCGGACGAGCTCCGCGGCCTCTATGAAGACCTCCGCCCCAGGACCGACGACATCTGGCAGCACATCTCCTGGTACCAGGGCGTCAAGAACAAGCGGCCCTACGTCGACCGCGCCCGGCAGGCGCACCAGCTCGTCGCGAAGATCCCGCACACGCCGGGCGACCGCTCCCACGCCCTGGCGCTGCACAACGCCCGGCAGATCCTGTCGTTCTACGAGTTCTACGCCCTGGGAGAGGACGAGCAGGGCACCTACCGCGATGCCCGCGCCGCCGAGAACCTGCGCTGGTGGCACGAGTTCACCGGCGACAAGACCGCCTACTGGGCCGCGAGCCCGCACACCGCCAACGCCCCTGAACTCCGCCTCACCCAGCCGGAGATGAGCTTCGCCAGCGCCGGTTCACACCTGCGCGGCTGGTACGGCCGGGACTACCGGTCGGTCGGCTTCACCCTCGACCACGGCACGGTCGCCACCGGCGCGGGTCAGCCGGCCGAGCTTCCGCCGCCCGCCCCGGGATGGTTCGAGAAGCCCCTCGGCGAGGTGCGCGCCGACCAGTTCGTCCTGAACCTGCACGGCCCGGCGGCGGCCCCGCCCGTCCGCGCATGGCTCCACGGACCGGTCACCACTCGCGGCCCCGGCCCGGGCTCCGTCGCGAGCGGCGGCTCCCTGGCGCAGTGGTTCGACGTCCTCGTCCACCGGCAGGAGGTGACACCGGCGCTTCCGCTGCCCTGACCGGGCCGGGCTGGAGGCGGTGCTCGCGATCACGCCTCCCGCTGCGCGTCGATCTCGGCGACGAGTGCCTCGACGCGGGCCTTGATCTCGTCGCGGATGGGGCGGACGGCGTCGACGCCCTTGCCGGCCGGGTCCTCCAGGGCCCAGTCGAGGTACTTCTTGCCGGGGAAGATCGGGCAGGCGTCGCCGCAGCCCATGGTGATGACGTAGTCGGACGCCTGGACGTCCTCGGCGGTGAGGGTCCTCGGCTGCGCGCCGGCGATGTCGACGCCGACCTCCCTCATCGCCTCCACGGCGGCCGGGTTGACCTGGTCGCCCGGGAGGGACCCGGCGGACCGGACCTCGACGCGGTCGCCCGCGAGGTGCCGGAGGAAACCGGCGGCCATCTGGGACCGGCCGGCGTTGTGGACACAGACGAACAGCACGGAGGCGAGCGGAGCGGAGGACATGCGTTCTTCCTTCACGGAGGGTGGGGCAGATCGCGTACGAGAAGCAGGCGCCTCAGAAGTCAGCCCCAGCTGATATCAGCCTCAGGTGATGTGACAGTATCAGCCCATGATGACGTCAGTCGACACTGACCTGATCCGGGTGCTGGCCGACCCGCTCAGGCTCCGGATCGTGACCCTGCTCGCCCGCGAGACGCTGTGCACCACCCACCTCGTCGAGGAGACCGGCGCCCGCCAGACCAACCTCTCCAACCATCTGAGGGTGCTGCGCGAGGCGGGGGTCGTGGAGACCGAGCCGTGCGGGCGCTTCACCTACTACAAGCTGCGCCCCGACGTCATCGACCGGCTCGCGAGGCAGTTCGCCGAGCTGGCCGAGCAGGCCCGTACCGCCGCCGGCAACAAGAGGGCCTGCCCGTGACCCGCACCGAAGCACCCGCGACGATCGAGGCCCCGTCCGTCGTCGCCGGACTCTCCACGCTCGACCGCTACCTCGCCGTGTGGATCCTGATCGCCATGGCGGCCGGCCTCGGGCTCGGGCGCGCGATCCCCGGGCTGAACGACACGCTGGCGAAGGTCGAGATCGGCGGGATCTCCCTGCCGATCGCGCTCGGCCTGCTGATCATGATGTATCCGGTCCTGGCCAAGGTCCGCTACGACAGACTCGACGCGGTCGCCGGCGACCGCAGGCTGATGATCTCGTCCCTGGTCATCAACTGGGTCCTCGGCCCGGCCGTGATGTTCGCGCTGGCTTGGATCTTCCTGCCGGACCTGCCCGAGTACCGCACCGGTCTGATCATCGTCGGCCTGGCCCGCTGCATCGCCATGGTGATCATCTGGAACGACCTCGCCTGTGGCGACCGGGAGGCCGCGGCCGTGCTGGTCGCGCTGAACTCGGTCTTCCAGGTTCTGGCGTTCGGCCTGCTGGGCTGGTTCTACCTCGACCTGCTGCCCGGCTGGCTCGGCCTCGGCGACGGGGAGCGCCTGGACGTCTCGACGGGGGAGATCGCGTTGAACGTGGTCGTCTTCCTGGGCGTCCCGCTGCTGGCGGGCTTCCTGACCCGCCGCATCGGTGAGCGGACGATGGGCCGCGAGCGCTACGAGTCCCGCTTCCTGCCGAAGATCGGGCCGGGGGCGTTGTACGGGCTGCTGTTCACGATCGTGATCCTCTTCGCGCTGCAGGGCAGGACCATCACCTCCCAGCCGCTGGACGTCGCCCGGATCGCGCTGCCGCTGCTGGTGTACTTCGCGGTGATGTTCTTCGGCACGTTCCTGCTCGGCAAGGGCCTGGGCCTGGCGTACGACCGCACCGCCACCCTCGCCTTCACGGCGGCGGGCAACAACTTCGAGCTGGCCATCGCGGTCGCCATCGCCACCTTCGGCGTCACCTCCGGGCAGGCGCTGTCGGGGGTCGTCGGCCCGCTCATCGAGGTGCCGGTGCTGATCGGCCTGGTCCACGTCGCGCTGGCCTGGCGCAAGAGGTTCAGCTGAGGGGCTGCCGGGGTGCTCGGCCGCGCAGGTCGAGCATCGCGGCCATGGCCGCCACCACGGACGGCGCGACCTGGTAGTACACCCAGGTGCCGCGCCGCTCGGAGGTCAGCAGACCGGCCTCGCGCAGCTTCTTCAGATGGTGGGACACGGTCGGCTGGGAGACCCCGACGTCGGCGATGTCGCAGACGCACGCCTCCCCGCCCGGATGCGAGACCACCTTCGAGAACAGCCGCAGCCGCACCGGTTCCGACAGCGCCTTGAACATCGCGGCCATCTTCTCCGCGTCCGCCTGTGACAGCTCCCCGGCGGTGAGCGGCGGGCAGCAGGGCACGGCGTCGCTGTCCTGGAGGAGAGGCAGCTCCACGACCTCTGAATTCGACATGCGTCTATATTGACGCCCGCCGATGTCGGTGGCAAGGTGCGCTGTATCGACGAATGTCGAAGTACGTCGTCACGGAGGAGACGGAGCCCATGAGCACGCACCAGCTTCCCGTCGTCGTCATCGGCGCCGGCCCCGTCGGACTCGCCGCCGCCGCCCACCTCGTCGAGCGCGGCATCGAGCCGCTCGTGCTGGAAGCGGGCGACAGCGCGGGCACGGCCGTGCGCCACTGGAGCCATGTGCGCCTGTTCTCCCCCTGGGGCGAAGTCGTCGACCCGGCCGCCGAGAAGCTCCTGGCGCCCACCGGCTGGACACGCCCGGACCCGGCGACGTACCCGTCCGGCGGTGACTGGGCGGACCGGTACCTGCGGCCGCTCGCCGACGCCCTCGGCGACCGGGTCCGCACCGGCGCCACGGTCACCGGGGTCTCCCGGTCCGGCCGCGACCGGATCGTCGACGCCGGCCGGGAGAACCAGCCCTTCGTCGTCCACGTCGAGTACGCCGACGGCCGCGAGCAGCGGTTCCTCGCCCGCGCGGTGATCGACGCCTCCGGCACCTGGACCACCCCGTCCCCGGCCGGCGGCAGCGGCCTGCCCGCGCTGGGCGAGAAGGCCGCGGCCGACCGCATCACCTACCGGGTCCCCGACCTCAAGGACCCCGCCGTACGCGCCCGTTACGCGGGCCGGCGCACCGCGGTCATCGGCTCCGGCGCCTCCGCCTTCACCGCACTCGCCTACCTCGCCGAGCTGGCCAAGTCCGCCGACGGCGAGGGGACCCACGCGGTATGGATCCTGCGCTGCGGCCTCTGCGCCACCACCTTCGGCGGCGGCGAGACCGACCAACTGCCGGCCCGCGGCGCACTGGGCCTGGCGGCGAAGGCGGCGGTCGAGGAGGGCTACGCCGAGGCGGTCACGGGGTTCCGTGTGGAGGCGTTCGAGCGGGCGGGTGCGGGTGTTGGTGCCGGTGCCGCTGCCGGAGATGGCGACGGCGATGGCTATGGCGACGGCGATGGCTATGGCGATGGATATGGATATGGCGACGGCGATGGTGCTGGTGACGGTCGGCTGGTGCTGGTGGGCGAGGACGGACGCTGCCTGGAACCGGTGGACGAGGTGATCGTGCTGACCGGTTTCCGCCCCGACCTGTCCTTCCTCTCCGAGATCCGCCTGAACCTCGACGAACGCCTCCAGGCCCCGGTGGCACTCGCCCCGCTGATCGACCCCAACCAGCACTCCTGCGGCACCGTCTACCCGCACGGCCACCGCGAGCTCTCTCACTCCGAGCAGGACTTCTACCTGGTCGGCATGAAGTCCTACGGCCGCGCCCCGACGTTCCTGTCCATGACCGGCTACGAACAGGCCCGCTCCGTAGCCGCCGCGATCGCCGGCGACCTCGAGGCCGCCGACCGCGTAGAACTCACCCTCCCCGAGACGGGAGTCTGCGGCGGCGCGGGTCTGTTCGACACCCCGGAGGCCGAACAGACCGACGCCGGCGGCTGCTGCACGGCACCGGAACCCCAGCTCGTACACCTCACCGAGCAAGCCCCGGCGGGGGCGGGCGGCTGCTGCGGCTCATGACCGACCTGGCCGCCCGCCCCTGACCCGTCAGCCCTCACCGAGCAATTCCTTCAGCACCCAGCCCAGCACAACGATCACCAGCCCCACACACAACCGCCCGCCCGGACAACTACGCGCACGGCAGCCCCTGATCACGATGACGATGGCTTCCGCCCCAGGCCCGCTCAAGCAGAGCCGCCCCCGGGGCGCAGCCCGCGCGATCCCGGGGCAGGCACCAGCCAGTCCTCGTCGACGGGCGGCGGGCCGAGCCAGCCGCTGCGGGTGGCCAGTACGCCTGCCTCGAACCGGCTGGTCGCGCCCAGTTGCTCCATGAGCTCGGCGACGATCCGGCGCACGGTGCGTTCGGAGGCGCCGAGGCGGCGGGCGATCGACTCGTCGGTGGCGCCGGTCGCGAGCAGCGCCAGCACGGTGGACTCGCGGTCGCCGAGGCCGGCCTTCGCGTGGTCGGCGGTCTGCGGGCCGGACAGCGGCAGGGGCACCGAGGTCACCCAGCAGTGCTCGAAGATCTGGCGGAACACAGCGGCGAGCGGGCCTCCGTGCACCAGCAGGGCCGCCAACTCGCCCTCGGGCGCCGGTGCGGGAACCATCGCCGACGCGCCGTCCACCACGATCATCCGCAGCGGCAGCATCTGTGTGGTCTTCACCTTGCCGCCGAGGGCCTGCAGATCGTCCAGGTAGGCGGCCATGTGCGGGGTGGAGGCGGTGGTGTGCAGGTGCACTGTCCGGATGCGTATGCCTTTCGCGAGCGCGTGGCGGTCGCGGGCCAGGCCCTCCTCGATCATCTCCGGGGGTACGGCCCTGCCCGGGTGCAGCGAGACGATTTCCCGCTGCGCGGAGCGGGTGATGTCCTCCAGCGCGGCGGTGACCCGGGCCACGCCGGTCAGCAACTCGGTGCTGGAGTGCGCCAGTTGGTCGGTATGTACGGGGTGATAGTCGGCGATGACCCTGCTCACCGCGTTCCACACCTGGTGCAGTTCCTTCGTGAGCCCGTCGACCGTGCGGTGCCCGTGGGCCAGTAGATGGCCCAGCGCACCGCTCGGTGCCGCGGCGGCCCAGCCGCTCGGCGCGTGCGGGTTGGGGCAGAGCAGCTGTAGGTCCGCCAGGTGCAGGATCGCCTGCGTGAGCTGGTCGTTCGACCAGCCCTGGGCGTCCGCGAAAGCGTGCGGATCCCATTCGGGATCCCGCAGCGCATGCGCGTACAGCAGCCTCGTCCGTTCGTGAGTGTCGGTGTCCTCCATCTATCCCCCCGTTCGCGCACTACCAGTGCCCAATCGACTGCGCAATGTACTGGAAGGGGCAACTGCCGCGTACGGGTGATCAGTTCGTGAGATATGTGAACGCTGGATCAAAGACGTGTCCGGTAACGGCCACGGCCTGATCCGGCAGCCCTGATCGCTGGGCACAGGACCGGCGGTGCGTGAGTATCGAGAAGTCGCCGGGGGCGGACGGCGCTTCCCGACCAACGCGTCGGCCACCGCTCTGACGGCTTTCTCCTGTCTTCATCACGACCAACGGGGTTTCTCAGTCATGCGCTCATTCGTTCGCGCCCTTCTCGCCGGTGCCGCCGCCTCTCTCATCTGGGGTGCGCTGCCCTCCACCGACCACGGTGTGCCGGCCGTGGCGCCCGTGCTCCTGCCCGCCCGATGAGGGCCCGGCGTCGCACCGCCGCTCCGCGTCCCGGAATCGTCCGCAAGCCCAGGAAGCAAACGTGATCTTCGGAAGCGTGCACGACGTCGTCACCGACGACCTGTTCCTCAACCTCCATGGATTCCATGACCGGTTGCGGGTCCTGCTCAAGCTGGAGGGACTCAACCCGGCCGGATCGGTCAAGCTCAAGACCGCCGTCGCGCTGGTGGAGGACCTGGAGGAGCGCGGTCTCCTTGAGGAGGGCTCCCGCCTCATCGAGTCGACGTCGGGAAACCTCGGCGTGGCGCTCGCGATGGTCTGTGCCGCCAAGGGCTACCGGCTGACCGTCGTCACCGACCCCAACGCCAACGCCCAGAGCGTCCGGCTGATGCAGGTGCTCGGCGCGGAACTTGTGATCGTCCGCGAACGCGACGCGGGCGGGGGCTTCCTGCAGACCAGGATCCGCTGCATCGAGCGGAAGCTGGCCGAGGAACCGGGGCTGATCTGGCTCGACCAGTACGCCAACCGGGCCTCGGTCGCCGCCCACGCGGCCCGCACCGCCCACTCCATCCGCATCTCGGTCGGCGATCCCGACTACCTGTTCGTCGGCACCGGGACCGCGGGCACCCTGATGGGCTGCGCCACCTACTTCGGGCCGCCCTCCAGGACCAAGGTCGTCGCCGTCGACTCGGTCGGCTCGGTCACCTTCGGGCAACCGGCTGGGCCCCGGCACATCCCCGGCCTCGGGTCCAGCCGCGAACCGCGGCTCTTCGACGAGCAGCAGGTGCACCGGACGGTGTCGGTGCCCGAGGAGAGCGCCGTACGCGTGTGCCGCCGGCTCGCCGCCGACTACGGCCTGCTCGTGGGCGGTTCGACGGGCACCGTCCTCGCGGGCGTCGAGCAGCTGGCGGCGGAGCTGGCGGACCACAGCACCGTCGTCGTGATCTCACCCGACTTCGGCGACCGCTACCTCGACACCGTGTACGACGACGGCTGGGCGGACCGGCGCCTGCCCGGCTGGCGCAGCGAGCCCGCGCACCCGACCCCCGCCCACACATAAGGGATCCGCCATCATGACCACCTTCGACATCGTCCCCGGGAACGTCGCCTCCCGCGTCCTCGACGAGGACCGCGCCGCCGTCATCGCGCTGGTGCGCTCCGCGTACCTCGCCCATGAGGCCGGACTGAGCGTCAACCCCGACAGCTACTTCCTGCGCTTTCCCGAGAAGCCGGACGCCCGGATCATCGCACTGCCCGCCTACCTCGGCGGTGGCACCGACCTGGCCGGCATCAAGTGGATCGCCAGCTTCCCGTCCAATGTCGCCGAGGGCAACCCGCGGGCCTCGGCCGTGCTGGTCCTCAACGACTACCGCACCGGCTACCCGATCGCGCTCCTCGAGGCGGCCGGCATCAGCGCCGCCCGTACCGCGGCCTCCGCGGCCCTGGCGGCCCGGACCCTGGGCGGCGGGGCGGCGCTGAGCGGGCGTACCGCCGTGATCGGCGCGGGCGTCATCGCCCGCACCATCACCGACTACCTGGCCGCGGCGGGCTGGCAGCCGGACGAGGTGCTCTGCCACGACCTGCACGAGCCGTCCGCCGCCCGCCTCGCGGCGCACGCCGGCTCGCTGGGCTTCGACGCCCGCACCACCGGCTCGCTGGAGGAGGCCCTCGACTGCGACCTGGTCGTCCTCGCCACCACCGCGGCACAGCCGTACGTGCCCGCCGGCACCCGGCTGCGGCCCGGGCAGGTGGTGCTGAACATCTCGCTGCGCGACCTGCCGCCGGAGCTGCTGCTCAGCACCGACAACGTGCTCGACGACGTGGAGCACTGCATGAAGGCGCAGACGTCGCCCCATCTGGCCGAACAGCTCACCGGCGGGCGCGAGTTCGTCACCGGCACGCTCGCCCAGGTGCTGTCCGGCGAGGTGACCACCGATCCTGGACGGGCCGTGGTCTTCTCGCCGTTCGGGCTCGGCGTGCTCGACCTGGCGGTCGGCGCGTACGTCCTGGACCAGGCCCGCAAGCGGGAGGAGACGGTCGCCGTTCCCGGCTTCTTCGGTCAGGAGCGCAGGTGGTAGCCGACGGCACCGACGCGGTACGCATAGCGCTGGTCGGCGCCGGGCCGCGTGCCCTGTCCGTACTCGAACGGATCGTCGCGCTCTGCGCCGAGCACCGGACCCCCGCCGCCGTGGAGGTGTGCGACCCGGGCGTCGGCGGCACCGGGCTGCACCGGCCACAGCCCGACTACCTGCTGCTCAACACGATCGCCGCGCAGGTCACCGGGTTCGCGGACGGGCCGATGCTCGGCCGTCCGGTCACCGCGCCGGGCGGGCCGACCCTCTTCGAGTGGGCGCGCGAGCGCGGCCTCGGCCGCACCGGTGACGGCTGGGAGTACGGCGGCCGCGGGCGCCCGGTGCGTCCGGCCGACTACCTGCCCCGCCGGGTGCTCGGCGAGTACCTCGCCTGGTGCTGGCGCGAGATCTGCGGCCGGGCGGCGCCCTGGGTCCACGTCACGCACCACCAAAGCGACGTGACGGATGTCGTCCGGCGGGACGGCCGCGAGCGGGTGCGGCTGGCCGACGGGCGGGAGCTCACGGCCGACTCCGTGGTGCTGGCGCTCGGCCATGGGCTGCCCGAGCGGGCGCCGGTGCCCGCCGACCGGTGGGTCCGCACCCCCTACCCGCTGCCCGAGGCCGTGGCGGGCGTCCCCGACGGCGGCCGGGTGGCCGTCCTCGGCACCGGGCTCGCCGCGATGGACGTCATCGCGGCGCTCACCGTGGGCCGGGGCGGACGTTTCGGGACCAGGTCCGACGGGCGCCCGCGGTATGTGCCGAGCGGGCGGGAGCCCCGGATCACCTGGGTCAGCCGTTCCGGGCTGCCCTACCGGTCGCGGCCGGAGTTCCGCCCCGACCGGGTCGCCTCCCCCGCACGGCACTTCACCCCCGAAGCGGTACAGGAGCTGCGCTCCGGTGCCGCCGGCGGCCGGCTGGACTTCGAGAGCCGCGTACTGCCGCTGCTGCGGGCGGAAATGGACGACCGGCTCGGCACGGGACCGGCTGCCGGCCCGGATTGCACCGCGGCCGGACTGCTCGCGGAGACGGTGCCTCGTGCGGCGCTGGCCGACGCCGACCGGTACGGAAAGTGGTTCCTGCAGTCGGTCAACGAGGACCTGGCCGAGGCGCTGCGCGGGGTCGAGGCCAGCCCGCTGAAGGCCGCCCTCGAAGTGCTGCGGGACCACCGCGAGACCATCCGGCAGGCGGTGGACGCCCCGGGCCTGACCGAGGAGTCCACCCGCTGGTTCTTCACCCGCTTCACGGGCGAGCTGAACCGGTTGGTGACCGGCCCGCACGCGGAGCGGACCGCCGAGGTGCTGGCCCTCGCCGACGCGGGCGTGCTCACCCCCGGGCCGGGGCCCGCGCCCCGTACCGTCCGCGACGGCTCCGGCTGGCGGCTGGAGTCCACCACGCTGGCCACAGCGGCGACCGTACGGGTCGACTGGCTGGTCAGCGCCCATCTGGCGGCTCTTCAGTCCCCCGAGACGGCCGGGGAGCTGCTGCGGCGGCTCCTCGCACGGGGCCGGCTGCGCCGGCTGGGCGCGGCCGGGACGTCGCTCGGCATCGAGGTGGACGGCGCCCTGCGGGTGCGGGACGCCGCCGGTGACGCGTCATCCACCGTCTCAGCCTTCGGACCGCTCACCGAAGGGTCCAGCTTCTACAACCACTATGTTCCGTCGCCCGGTTCTCCCTCGCGCGCCCTGCGTGAGGCGGACCGGCTGGCCGCGAGACTTCTCCGGCTCGACCAGGAAGCAGCGTCATGAAGATCAGTAACCGCGAGCTCTACACCCCCTGGGCGCCCGGCACGGTGCGGCGCGAGACCCTCGCCGCCCAGGCCGACGGCTGGCGCTGCCCCACGACCGGCGCCGTCCCGCCGCCGATCGCCCTGGGCGTCACCTTCGGCCGTGACGGCGCGTACGACACCCGCGGCGGGCGCGCGTACCTCCGTGACCAGGGGGCGCCCGGCTACGAGCAGGCCGAACTGGTCGTGGCGGGCCTGGAGGGCGGCAGTGACGCCACCCTGTTCTCCTCCGGCATGGCGGCCGCGACCGCCGTGTTCCAGTGCCTGCCCGACCGGTCGCGTGTGGTGGTCTCCGAGACGCTCTACTTCGGGCTGACGAAGTGGCTGCTGGAGTTCGCGCCGCAGCGCAGCCTCGAGGTGGTCCGGGTGGACACCACCGACCTCGCGGCGGTCGCCGGGGCGGTGGCGGCGGCGCCGACCACCCTGCTGTGGATCGAGACGCCGGCCAACCCGACCTGGCTGGTCACCGACATCGCCGCCTGCGCCGAACTGGCTCATGCGGCGGGCGCCTTGCTGGCCGTGGACAACACCGTGGCGACACCCGTGCACACCCGGCCGCTGGAGCTCGGCGCCGACCTCGTCATGCATTCCGCCACCAAGTACCTCAACGGCCACTCCGACATCGTGGCGGGCTTCCTGGTCGCCGGAGAGCGCGGCGGGGCGGGCCGGAGCGCGGTGCTCGCCGAGCTGTGGGAGCGGATCGACCTGCACCGCAAGCTCGCCGGCCCGATCCTCGGCACGCTGGAGACGTACCTGCTGGTGCGCGGGATGCGTACCCTGCACCCCCGGATGCGGCAGATCTCCGCGACCGCGCTGGAGATAGCCGAGCACTTCGACGGCCACCCGCTGGTCAGCCGGGTCGGCTACCCGGGCCTGGCGTCCGATCCGGGCCATGCGGTGGCCGCGCGGCAGATGACCGGCGGCTTCAGCGGGATGCTCTCCCTCTATGTGGACGGTCCCTGGGAGCGTTCGCTGCAGACGGCGAAGAACTGTGAGCTCTTCATCCGTGCGACCTCGCTCGGCGGCACGGAGAGCCTGATCGAACACCGCTTCACCTTCGAGGGCGCGGGCAGCCGTGCGCCGCGTGAGATGGTCCGTCTCTCCATCGGCCTGGAGCACCCGGCCGACCTGATCAACGACCTCGAGCACGCCCTTGAGAAAGCCGCGAAGGAAATCTGACACCGTGTCCACGGGCATAGAACCCACCGCTCCACCCGCCGGCGACACCTCTGAGGCCACGACCGAGAACAAGGCACCCACCGAAGGCTGCCCCGGAGCCCCGGAAGCCCCTCCGCGGTATTCGCTGCGCCGGGACGTGTCGTTCCCCGCGGTGCTCGCCGGTCTCATCGCCGTGATCGTCTCGTACTCCGGACCGCTGGTCGTCGTCCTCGCGGCGGCCCGCGCCGGCCATCTCGACGAGGCCCACACCGCGTCCTGGGTCTGGGCGGTCTCCATCGGCTCCGGGCTGACCTGTCTCTTCCTGAGCTGGCGCACCCGGATGCCCGTCATCACCGCCTGGTCGACGCCGGGTGTCGCCCTGCTGATGACCAACCTCGGTGACTACCCGTACGCGCAGGCCATCGGCGCCTTCCTGATCAGCGCCGCGGCGATCGCGGTGATCGGATACAGCGGCCTGTTCGGCCGGCTGATGCGGGCCGTGCCCACCGGTGTGGTCAACGCGATGCTCGCGGGCATCCTCTTCTCGTTCGGTGTCAGCATCTTCACCGAGCTGAAGACCTCTCCCGCCATCGTGCTGAGCGCCTTCATCGCCTTCTTCGCCATGAAGCGGCTCAGCGTCCGCTGGGCCGTACCGGTCGCCTTGCTCGCCGGAGCCGGCGCCGCTCTCGTCACGACCCGGCTGGACTTCGCCCTGGGCGGGGGCGGTGTCCTGGTGCGGCCCGTTCTGACCATGCCGGACTTCTCGCTGGCCGCCCTGATCGGCATCGCGATCCCGCTCGCCGTCGTCACCCTGGCCTCGCAGAACGCCCCCGGCACCGCCGTGCTGGAGGGCGCCGGATACACGCCGGACGACCGGTTGCTGGTCGGCTCCACCGGCGCGATGTCCTTCCTGCTGGCCCCCTTCGGCTCACACGCGGTCAACCTGGCCGCCATCACCGCCGCCATCTGCACCGGCCCGGAGGCCCACCCGGATCCGCGCCGCCGCTACATCGCGGGCATGTCCTGCGGCATCTGGTACCTGCTGATCGGCTCCTGCGGGGGCGTGCTGGTCCTCCTGTTCGCGGGTCTGCCGGCCGCGCTGATCGCGGTCGTGGCCGGCGTCGCACTGCTGGGGGCGCTCCAGAGCAGCCTGACCACGGCGCTCGGAGAAGTCGGCACCCGGGACGCCGCGGTGGTCACCTTCCTGTGCACCGCTTCGGGCATGAGCCTGTTCGGCATCGGCTCCGCCTTCTGGGGACTGCTGCTGGGTCTGCTCACACATGCCCTGCTCAAGACCAGGCTGCCCCGTGGCGACCGGAAGACCTGAGCGGACGTGCCCGGCCGTCGTGATCACGGTCATCGCCCCCTTCACCGGACCTCTGGCGAGCCGGGGCTACCGGCTCTACCAGGACCTGCTGGCGTTGGAGCGCCTGCTGCCCCAGGAGACACGGCAGCTGCTGAGATGGCGCTGGTTCGACTCCCACCGGTCCTGATCGCGCCGCCCAGCTTCTGCGGGCGGCGCGGTAACGCCGCGGGTCATGTCCAGTTGAGGTCAAGAAGCCTCAGCTCAGGGCCATGACGAGCAGTACGGCTGATGCCCCGCCTCATGCAACCGAAGGAGTTCCTGACCGAGGCCAAGGAGGTCTCCCGGTACGTCACGCTTGACCGGCCGGACGCCTGGGCCACCTCCAGCCCCACCAACGTCGCACTGCACGAGCTCAGCTCCCTGGTGGCCCTCGGTGACACCGGCCTCGCCCTCCAAGCCGCCCGCCCGCTCATGCGCCGCGACATTCCGGTCCCCGAGCGCCGCGCCGCACTCTGGGTGGAGGCAGCGCGCGCCTACAGCCAGCAGGGCCGCCTCGCCGACGGTTACCAGGCCCTGCGCATCGCCGAGACCTGCGCCGCCCAGGACGTCCGCCGCCCCGACGTCCGCAACCTGGTCGCCGACATGGCCGTCCGTGACCGCCGACGTACGCTGCCGGAACGGCACCACTTCAGCCGCCGACTGGGAGTCCCCGCGTGACCGAGCCGACCGCCTTGGACAAGAAGCCGTTCCTGTACGTCGTCGTCTGCGCCGCCGGTGTCGCCCGTGACGTCGGCAAGCTGATCACGGCTGCCCAGGAGGCGAACTGGGATGTCGGCGTCGTTGCCACACCGCAGGGTCTCGGGTTCATCGACGCGAAGGCGGTCGAGGCACAGACCGGCTACCCGATCCGTTCGGCGTGGCGTTCGCCCGGGGACCCTCGCCCTCTGCCACCCGCGGACGCGATAGCGGTCGCCCCGGCCACCTTCAACACGATCAACAAATGGGCCGCCGGGATCTCCGACACCCTGGCCCTCGGCATTCTGTGCGAGGCGTACGGCATGGGCATCCCGACCGTCGTGCTCCCCTACCTGAACTCCGCGCAGGCCGCCCATCCCGCGTATCAGCGAAGCCTCGATCAGTTGCGCGCGATGGGCGTCCTGATCGGCTCATGCGAACCGCACCGGCCCAGGGCGGGCGGCGGCGCGGACCGGTTCCGCTGGGAGGAAGCCCTGGAACTGCTGGAGCGAGAGGCGTGACCAGGAACCGGGCTTGTGGGGCCTTGGACGACACCTTCGACGAGGTGGCGAGGGCGAGGTCCGAAGGCCTCGCCCAGCCCCTGTAAAGCCCCAGTTCAGGGCCACACCAGGCAATAAGGCTGATGCCCCGCCTCATGCAGCCGGTGCGAGAAGTCCTGCCACTCGTGCAGCGATTGAAGGCGGCGGGGCGTTGACCTGGGTATTTTCGATAAAATCCGCGTTGACCTGCGGGAAGTCGTCCCGGTAGTTCTCGCGGGTTAACGCCGTTTCCTGGGCTCATGTGCCCTGGATGTGCCCTCGAAAGTGATCGGCTGGCCACGGGGCAGGTGCCGCGGTGTGGCTTGCGGGGCGGCAGTCCGCGGTCGTCAGCAGCCTGCGCGAGGGCTGGACGAAGCTATGCACCACCCCCCGGGCCAAGCTGCCTAATCGCCGAGGGCGCGAGCTCCAGCGGAGAGGGCTGCGGCTTCGTCGGTTGGTGGAGGCCCAGTTGAGGGACCGGTCCGTGGATCATCTGTACCAAGTGGCCATGGACGCGTCATAATGGCGCGATGGGGCTTTCGTTACCTGACCCGAAGGGTCACCAGCGGGACGTCGTCTTCCTGAACGAACGCGGTCACTGCGTCGTTCTGGGCACGGCGGGCAGCGGCAAGACGACGATGGCGGTCCATCGGGCTCATTATCTGGCCACGGCCCCGGGTATCGGAGGCCGCACGCTGTTGGTCACCTTCAACAAGGCTCTCGTAACCTACCTCAGGGGTATGAGCGCCGCGTCTACGAACCTGCAGATCGAGACCTACCACACCTTCGCGCGTGGCTATCTCGCGCATCGCACCAAAGCGCCGGTGCGCATATGCAAGTCCAAGAAGCAAATGGTTGAGCGGGCGCTGGGGGAGGCTCGTGAGCGCCACCCCTCCCGGGCCGTGATTCACCGTCCGCTCGATTTCTTCCTGGATGAGCTGCATTGGATGGTCGGGCACGGCATAGTCGACCAGCAGACGTATGTGGAAGGCCGTGCTCGTCGGGTTGGCCGGGGCAGGCCACTTCAGCAACCCGATCGTGAAGTCGTCTTCGAGGTCTACCAACGGTACGTACAGTTGCGTGCCGAAGCCGGGTACGAGTACGACTTCGACAACATGGCGTCGACGGTCCTGGGCGCCCTGAAGGTTGATCCCACCAAGCGGCTTTACCGGCATGTCGTCGTCGATGAGGGCCAGGATTTTACACCCGAGATGATTCGAAGCCTGGCAGCGGCCATTCCTAGCGACGGATCACTGACTTTCTTCGGCGATTACGCGCAGCAGATCTACGGGAGCCGGATGTCCTGGCGTGCCCTGGGCCTTCATGTGTCAAATGTCGTGGAGTTCGCCCACAACTATCGCAACAGCCGTCAGGTCGCCCAACTCGCCCAGTCCCTTTCGGATATGCCGCACTTCAAGGATGACGTCGATCTGGTCCAGCCGACCGGTGCGGCGGCCGACGGCCCGAAACCCACCATCCTGGAGACCGCGGGCAAGGAAGAACAGCTCGTTCAGGCGGCGAGCAACGCCCTGGCGCTGGGCGCGGACCGCCAGGTCGCCATTCTTATGCGCACCCGGGTCCACGAGGACAAACTCAGATCTCTCCTCGACCGAGGTCGTGTCCCCATTCACCGCCTGCACCGTGAGCTTGCGCGGTGGACGGACGAGCCGGGGGTGTTTTACGGGACCTACTCTGCGGCGAAGGGCTTCGAGTTCGACTCGGTGATCCTCCCATTCTGTGATGCGGACGAGTTGCCGAAACCGAGTGAGGTGGAGGCTCACGGCCTCGACGAGGCCAAGGCGCGCGAGGCCCGGCAGTTGTACGTAGCCATCACCCGGGCTCGTACAGACCTCATCATGCTGCACTCAAGCAAGCTGACCGGTCTGCTGCCGCAGGAGATGTCTGACCTGTACGTGCGGGTGAGCTTGTGAGTGACGTCCTTGAGCAGGCCCGGGCCCGCGGTATCACCCGTCTGTGCCATCTCACCAAGTCGGCCAACCTGTCCCATATCCTCGAAACCCGGCAGATACGTCCCGTGGCCACTCTGCAGACAGCTGCGGACGCCTTTCGGCCTGCCGATACCCAGCGCCTGGACGGCGCACTGGAGTTCACCTTCCTGAGCGTGGAGTATCCGAACACCTGGTACCTGGCCCAGGCAGCGAGCCGGGACCGCCATTTTCAGGACTGGGTGGTTCTCACGCTGGACGTCGACCTGCTCGCCACTTCCGGCGCACGCTTCTGTCCCTACAACTCCGCACGAGACAGGAGCGCCGGCGCCCGGCTGGGTGCCGACGGCTTCAATGCCATGTTCGCGCCCACGGTGACCGGCAAGGTGACTCTGCGGCGAGAAAGTGGGCACCCGTCTTGGTGGCCTACGGACGACCAGGCAGAGATACAGATACCCGGGATCATCCCACTGTCCGCCGTACGTTCTGTCATCGTCCGGGACGAGAAGCAGGCAGAGCTGGAGCACTTCAGACATGCCCAGTTCGGGATGGCGGTTCTGCTGCCACCTCTGGTTGTCGCTCCCATGCTCTTCGACAAGTACGTCCTGAGCCGCTCGGTGCGCTCCGGCAATCGGCCACCGGAGAGCCCGTACATCCCCCGAACAACTCTGGCAGAGTGAACACGTGAACGCTGAGCTTCACCCATGGACCGACAGAGCCTGCGGCATGCTGCTAGGAGCAGCCGTCGGGGACGCCATGGGCTGGCCCTACGAGCGGCGGGACCGGACTCGCTCACTTCCGCCACTCAGCCAGGTCGCGGGTCGGTTTTTCGCCTGGCAGCGAACGGCAAGCAGCCGTTTCCGCCCGATCCTTGAGGACATCGGACCAGGCGAGTACAGCGACGACACACAGATGCTCATCGCCGTGGCTCGTGCTCGCCTCACCGCAGGAGACGACTGGCTTACCTGGTTGCAACGAGTCGAGTGGCCCTTCCTCCTCGATTACGAACGTGGTGCCGGGGCTAGCGTCAAGCGTGCCTGCCGCGCCTGGGAGAAGCATGAATCGGCCTGGGGCAAGAGGGCCGACGACCAGGAAAAGTACTTCAGTAGCGGGGCCAACGGCGCGGCCATGCGCATCGCGCCGCACGTCATAGTCCACCACAAGGGTTCCTTCGGCGACCTGGCGCACGACGTGGTCCGCGACGCCGCGACGACACACGGGCACCCGCGAGCCCTGCTGGGTGCCTTGGTGCATGCCTACGCCCTGTGGACCAGTTTGCGGCAACCTGCGCCATTGGCTTACGGCTGGCTCGTCGAAGCAACACTGGACGGTCTGAAGGACTGGCGGGAACCGGTGTGGCAGGGGCTGGACAGAAACTGGTTGGATGCCGCTGCGAAGGCGTTCCCCGGCGGCTACGAACAAGGCTGGGATGACGCCGTGCGGGAGGTGGAGGATCTCCTCACCAGCGCACGGTCCTCACTGAACAGCGGCGCGCTGAGTGCGCCCTCCGCCTTTCTCGAGCAACACGGCCTCACTCGGCCGAAGACGCGTGGGTCGGGGACGTTGTGCGCGGTGGCAGCCATTTACCTCGCGGCCCGTTCGGCCGCCAGCCCGGAGCGTGGCATCGGTGTCCCCGCGCGCCAGGAGGGCGCGGACACGGACACACTGGCATCTATGGCCGCCAGCCTGCTCGGCGCAGGTCTGGGCCAGGAATGGCTGGGCTCGTTCGGGCGAACTGTTCAGGATGCGGCCCTGCTCGTCACGCTGGCCGAGAATCTGCTCACTCCTGTCTCTCCGATCCTGTCCCTGCCTTCTCGCGCCGCGGCTGGCGAAGCTCGGTCGCGGTTCATCGAGAAGCTCGACAAGGCCGACAGCCGAGCTGATCTGCTGCTCCCGGACCGGCGCCAAGCACGCGTGGTCGCAGCTGGCACCCTGACGTCCGGCAAGTGGACGGCGCGACGTACACATATCGTCACCACGGACGGTCAGAACCTTTTCTTTATCCGCGGGATCCAGCGGGCGGAAGCGGAATTGGAAGGTGTCGAGGAAGCCCCTCGTACCGATGCGGAGCTGGCTGACGAGCATCGATCGGTCTGGCCACCGAACCAGGTCCGGCTCCAAGGTGCCTATCTGCCCGTCGCCGACATCGGACGCGTGACGGCGGCCATGTCCGCCCTCGGTTTGAGCGCGCACCGCCGCGGAAGCGACTGGGTCTCTTATGAGAATCTCGTGATCAGGCAGGCACACACCAGCAAAGTCGCTACGGGCGTTCCAGGCGTCCAACTTCGGGTTGCCATCGACGATGTCCAAGCGGCTTGGGAGCGTCTGCGCAGGCTGGGGTTCGACGGAGCAGTGCAACGTGAGGGCGGCGCCCTCTGGGCACAGATCGACCCGTACCTGATCGTCGCCGTCAACAACGCCGAGCCGCCCGCTCGCCCAACCCTGCAGTAGACCCGGCCGGGACGCGATGGGTTGCTTTGCCACGTCAGTTCAAGGCGAGCCCACGGAAGGTGTTGCGAACCTCGGTCAACGGGCCACGTTCCCTTGTGTAGTAGAGCTTGTTGGTCAGGAGTACCGCCCAGCGGCACTTGGTGGGGGAAATCCACATGCCTGTGCCGGTGAAGCCGTAGTGGACCCAGACGCCTTCGTCGGCGCTCGTGCCGGGAGCGGGGTGCCAGAATAGGCCGCGAGCAGGTTGGAGCCGGCCCGTCTGGATTGTCAGGGAGCGGGTGATCCATTCGCTCCCGAAACCAGCCCGGAACTGGGAAGCGGCAGGGGCGAGCATGTACCGGAGGAAGGCGGCGAGGTCGTCGAGGACGGTGAAGGCGCCGGCGATGCCGCAGACGCCGCCCAGAAGGCGGGCAGAGAAGTCGTGGGCGACTCCCTTGAGGTGGGTGTCGGTGTCGTGGTCGAGTTCGGTGGGTGCGCAGCGGGCGGCGAGGTCGGCGGGCAGGGGGCCGAAGCGGGTGCCGGTCATGCCCAGCGGATGCCAGGTGCGGGCGGTGGCCAGCTGGTCCAAGGGGCTGCCGGAGAGGTGTTCGGCGAGGTAGCCGAGGATGAGGGCGGCTCGGTCGGTGTACTCGACGGCTTCGCCGGGTGCCCGGTGGAGTGCCTCGTGCAGTACTCCGCGGCGGATGTCGTCCGGGTTGGTGCCGTAGAGGTTCTTCAGCTGGGCTCGCAGTGGGACGCCGGCGGTGTGCGTCAGCAGATGCCGGGCGGTGACGGCTCCGAGTGGGTGCCCGGTGACCTCCTGCCAGAAGCTGCCGAGCGGCTGGTCGAGGTCGAGGGTTCCGTCCTCGTACAGGGCGCCGACGGAGGACCAGACAGCCAGGATCTTGGTGAGGCTGGCGGCGTCGAAGACGGTGTCGGTGCGCATCGGCACGTCCGGCTCGTCGGGGTCGAGGACGCCGGTGGTGCCCTGGGCGAGGGTGCCGGTGGCGTCGCCGAGGGCCCATACGGCGCCCGGGTACACCTTGTCGCGGACCCCTTCGTCGAGTAGGGCTTCGATGCGGTCATGCTCGTACGTCATGGTCTCCCTCTTCGCCGGGGTATCCCGTCGGACAGCGTAGTGACGTTCGCAGAGCGGTTCGGGTAGTGACGTGTCGGGACGTCTGACGGTCGGTTCAGGTGAGCTGTCGGCCGAGGTCGGTCAGGGATCGTGCGGTTGCCGAGAGGGGGTAGCGTGCCGCATTGGCGTAGCCCGCCTGGCGCAGGGCGGACAGCAACCCAGGGGTCTTCATCAGCCGGTCGAGATCCCGTGCGAGTGCGGCGGAGTGGGTGAAGTCGGTGGTCATACCGGAAGCGGCGAGCGCCTCGCTGAGGCCGGGGACAGGCTGGTAAAGGACGGGCAGTCCGCACGCTTGGGCTTCCAGTGCGACCAGTCCCATGGCTTCCAGTATGGTGGACGGCATGACCAGTACGTCGTGTTCGGTGAAGGCTTTCCACAGCTGTGGGCGGCGCAGCCAGCCGAGGTAGCGGACTCGTACGCCGGCGCGTTGCAGCAGCGGGGCCAGTGCGTGGAACTGGGCTCTGGGCGCGGCGACGCTCAGCTCGACACCGGGGACGGGAGCCAGGCTCTTGATCAGGGTCTCGCCACCCTTTTCGGTGGTCAGGCGTCCTGCGTACAGGAGCCGCAGGTGGCTGGTGGAGGTGCGTGCCGGCCGGGCGGGCGGTGCGGTGAGCAGGTGGTCGGGGATGCCCCAGGGGATGTGGGTGATCTTGCGGCGTTCGATCTGTGGGGCGAGCTTGAGGAGGCGGTCGGCCATTGCGTTGGTCGGGACCACGATGGCGTCGGCGGCCCCGGCTGTCTCGCGCAGCACCTGGAGCTGGTCTCGGTGGGTCTCGGCGAAGATCAGGTCCGTGCCGTGGACGAGGGCGATCCGGGGATGCGCGGGCAGAGCGCGGATGAGGGCAGGAGTGGCGCCGAATGCGAGGTGCTGCAAGTGGAGGACGCTGATCTGTGTGGGATCGAGCGTGGCTGTAAGTGCTCTGCGCAGGGTGGCGACGTAGCGGCTGAAGGCCGTTCCTTCCAGGCATTTGCCTGCTACGGGGAGCACGTTGAGTCCGGCGGGTGGACGAGGAGCGTGACCAGGTGGTGCGAGCATGAAGGCGCGGGCCGGGATGAGGGGTTGCGGTCCGGTGTAGAGGTCGAGGAAGAGCTCGATGCTGCCGCCGGGGCTTCCGACGGGGAGGTCCAGGAAGGTGGCGGCCATCGGGCCGGTGGCCGAGCGAGCGTTCACCGCGCTCCTCCGTCGATCTCCTCGTAGAGGCGCGAGATGTCGATGCCTTCCGTGGACGCGTACTTGGCAGGCTGCTGCTGGTAGCTGGCCGGGGTGCCGAAGGTGGTGAGGAAGACGAGCTTGCCGAAGGTCATGCCCGGATACACGCGCACCGGTCGCGTGGCGCGGATCTCCAGCGTCCAGCGGATCGCATGGCCCTGGTGTCCGAGCGGAGCCGAGACGTGAACCCAGATGCCCAGGGACCCGGTGGTGCGGTCGCCATTCAGTAGCTGCGCGTACGTCTCCGAACCGGTCCGCTCCAGCGTGATGCCGAGGTAGAGCAGGCCAGGGCGCAGCACGAGGCCGGTGTCGGGGATGGGCTGCTCGGTGAAGGCGGTGGGGGTTGCGGCGTCGAGGTTGCCGTCGCAGACGCGGATCGTTTCGCCGAGCCGCCAGTCGTAGGCGTTGGGGGAGAGGCGGCTGGGCTCGTACGGGTCGATGGTGATCTCGTCGGCCTGGACGGCGGCGGCGATGGCGGGGCCGGTGAGGATCACGATGCCACCGCCCGGAGTCGGGCGAGGTCTCGCCAGTAGGCGGAAGGCTGCGGTCCTGCGGCGGCCTGGTACTTGCCGCGGTAGAGGTCGATGGCGCCGGTGGAGACGAAGAACATGATCTGCCCGATCGCCATGCCGGCATACACGCGCAGCGGTCGGATCGGGGTGAGCATGAGCGTCCACTGGCCGTGGAAGCCGATGTCGCCGATGGGGGCGGTGATCTCGACGAACAGGCCGAGACGTCCGACGGAGGAGCGACCGAAAAGCAGTGGCACGAAGGTGTCGGAGCCGACCTCTTCGAGGGTGTGGCCGAGGTAGAGCTCGCCTGGCTGGAGGATGTGCCCGTCCGAGCCGATGCTGGTTGCGTTTGTGGGGTTGGGCCGGTGTGGGTCCAGGACCGTGCTCGTGTAGGTGATCAGGGTGGGGCCCAGACGCACGTTGTAGCTGTTGGGGTTGACCTGGTCGGCGGCGAACGGGGTGATGCGGAGGCGGCCGTCGTGAGCGGCAGTGGTGATCTCCGGGCCGGTGAGGATCATTAGCTGCTTCCTTCCGCGGTGACAGGAGCGGTGATGATGAGGACGTGCTGGACGGCCTGGTCCAGGCGCAGGCCGACCTCATATGTGCGTCCGCCGAGGTAGGTGTCGGCGAGGTAGTCGGTGGTCAGCACGGTGGTGATGGCGTCCGGCAGGGGATCGGGGGCCGTGACGAGCGGGCCGGTCTGGGCGGTCAGACCTGACAGCAGGCCACGGAGGCCGCTGCGTGCCGGCTCAGGTACGTGGGCGTGCACCAGCTGGTTGGCGAACGGCTCGATGGAGAGCAGGTCGCCCTGGGTGAGTGTGTCGCAGAGCGGGACGGCACGTAGTGCCGTCTCGTTGAGGATGACCGCGTCTGCCCCGAGTGCCGTACGCAGGCGGGCGGTGAGCTCCACGAGTAGGCTGCGCCGGTCGAGGGGCTGGTGGCGGTACGCCGGACTGATCGGGCCGAGGACGGCGGCCAGCTGCTGCTTGACGTTTTCGATGAGGGAGCACAGATCCGCAAGCTCCATGGGAAAGCGGCTCGGGGCCCGATTCGGGAAGGTTGTACTGCCGGCACCCCATCCCGTGCCTACGGGTGTCGCGATCGCATAGCCGTCGGCGAGTTCCCGACCCTTGGCGACCAGGGTGCCGTCGACTCGGACCGGTCCGTACTGATCGCTGTGGCAGTGCCCGGCGAAGACCACGTCGAGGAACGGGCAGGCCGCCGCGAGTTTCCGGTCCTCGTCGAAGCCGGAATGGCTGAGCAGGACCCAGCTGTCCACCTCGTGGTGGGCGAGAATCACCTCGCGCAGGGACTGCAGGGGATCGGTGACGCATTGGCCGACTCGCTGGGCAGCCGGGATCGAGTGGAAGGCTTGCCGGCCGATCACAGCGGTTACGCCGACGCGCCGTCCATCGATGTCGGCGATGTACAGGCGGCGGAACAGAGCGTCGCCGGTGTTGGCATCCACGGCATTGGCGCAGACAGTGCGCCGGTGAAGGTCGGGTTCGAAGTAGTGGGGCCAGCCGTGGTTGCCGGGGCCAGCACGTCGTACAGCCTGAGCAGGATCCCCCGCTCGATCGTGCCGCGGGCGAGGCGGTAGTACCCGCTGCCTTCGAAGAAGTCGCCGCAGTCCACGATGAGGGAAGTCGGCCGCAGCGAGTGGAGGTGGGTCAGGAACGGCGCGGCGTTGTCGAAGGCGGAGTGGACGTCCGTTGTGGCAACGATCTGGCGCAGGTTGCGCCCGTCGGTGGTCATGGGGTGACCTCGCAGATGTCGGCGCCCAGGGTGTGGAGCTTGCCGGGCAGGTCGGCGTGGCCGCGGCGGAGCTGGTCGAGACCGCCAAGGGTGGTGACGCCCTGGGCGGTGAGGCCGGCGACCATGAGGGCGGATCCGGTTCGGATGTCGGTGGCCTCCACGCCCGTCCCGGTCAGCCGTTGAGGACCGGTAAGGCGGCACTCGGTGGGGGAGATCTCCTCGATGTCCGCCCCGAGGCGGGCCAACTGCGGCAGAAGATTGCCGTGGCGACCTGGGTTGATGGCGTCGGCGAACAGGTGGGTACCGGGTAGGCCGAGGGCCAGTGCCATGAGTGGTGGTTCGAAGTCGGCGTCCAAGCCGCCCGGGCTGAGCGAGGCGGTGGCCCGTAAGGGCCGGCTGGCCAAGCGGCCGTCCTGGGCGTTCACGGTGAGGGTGTCCGCCTCGCTGACGGTGGAGATGCCCAGTCGGTGCAGGGCAGCCACGAGGGGGCCCAGGTCGTCGGCTCGCGCGCCTCGGATGCGCGCGCTTCCGCCGGTGGTGGCGACTGCACAGGCGAGTGTCCCTGCCTCCACCTTGTCTCCCGGCACTACCCATGCGGCGTCGCTCGGTGCCGAGGGGGGTGGCGAGAGGGCGAGCAGGCGCTCGCCGGCCCGGGTTTCCCATCCCGCCGCCTGCAGGGCCTCCAGCACGTACAGCACTTCCGGCGAGAGATTGGGCTCGCCCAGCCGCAGAGGCCGGCCGGTGGTGACGGCTCGAAGCAGGGCGGCCACGGTCGCCCCGCGCGAGCGGAACGGCAGCACCAGGGACACGGTGCCATAGCGACGTCTGGCGGCCTCGACGCGATATCCGGAGTCACCCAAGACACTCCGGTCGCCGAATGCCTCGTACACCTTGAAGTGCAGATCCATCCCGCGTGCGCCGATCCGGCAGCCTCCCGGCCACGGCAGCCGTGCCTCTCCGTGCCGGGCGAGCAGGGCCGGCACCAGGTAGTACGAGGCACGGATACGCGCGGCCTGGGGCAGGTGGGGGCGCACGGGCTGGTTTTCAGTCGGCAGAATCACCGCCGCAGTCGGCTTCCCGACCGGCTGCGCTACATGCCAGCCCGACTCTTGGAGCAGCGCGAGCATGGTCTGCACGTCCGTGTTGGCAGGGATGTTGTTCAGCCGCACCGGACAGCCGAGGGCAGCCGCGGCGGCCACCAGCGGGAGCGCCGCGTTCTTGGAGCCGTCGACAGTCACAGTGCCGGTGAGCGGTGGGCCCGGACGAACGGCGATCACCTCGGCGGCCACGCCGGGGACGCGAGTGGTCGTCATCAGCAACTCTTCTGTGCAACAAGGGGGGACACGATCGGATGGTCCGGATTGGTGGGCAGTGCGATCTCGGCCCAGCAGCACTTCCCGACCGCCGTCGGCTCGACGCCGTATCGATCCGCGAGCGCGGCCACGAGGAACAGACCTCGGCCGCTCTCGCTACACGGATCCGGGAGACCCGGCCGGGGCAGTTCCGGGCAGTCGTCGCAGACTTCGATCCGCAGTGACTGCTCGTCGAGACGGACGGACAGGGAAACCGGGCCGGCTTCGGCATGCCGGACCGCGTTGGTGACGAACTCACTGATCACGAGCTCGGCGGTGTGCACCACCTCGTTGCCCAGCACCGTGTCCCAGCCCTCTATCGCGTCCACGGCCCGGTGCCGGGCGGCGGTGACCGCGGTCGGTGTGGCGGATACGGAGAGTGCGAACTGGTGCGCTTTCACGAGCTGCCTCCAGGGTCGGTGCGGCTGCTCCAGGCAACCGCTCCGGAGACAAGCGGGACCATGCCGTGTGCCGGGGCCGCATCACTTATGCAGGAGCTGCATCGCGGCCAATCGATGCTCGGTTACGCTCGGTTGAGCAGGCAGGATCGGCGACGGCAGAAGGGGCCGTGGCGCAGATGGCCGACGCACAGAGTGAAGCCGGACGGATCGGCGAAGTCATCCGTCAGGCACGCGTATTACAGCGGCGCTCGCAGAAGGACGTTGCCACCGCACTGGGCTACCACCAGTCGAAGGTGAGCCGCCTGGAGAACGGCAGGGGCACGGAGGACGTGCGCGTGCTGCGCGAGATCGCGAAGGTACTGGACATCCCACCGCAACGCCTCGGCCTCGCCGCTGCCCCCGACGCCAGCCCCAGCGATCCCGGAACCGAGGACATGCACCGCCGCACCTTCCTTGCCGCGAGCGTCGCCGCGCTCGCGGCAACGCCGACGCCAACCATGGCGCACCACGACCTGATCCAGGTCCTGCTGCCGGGACCGAACCCCGCCGCCACCGGTGACTCCTCCGGTATCGACGAGCTGCGGGAGCGAGCGCGGACCGTGCGCCGGCTGTTCTGCACGTGCGACTACGCGAAACTGGAGCAGGCCCTGCCGGGCCTGATCGCCGACCTGCGCCAGGTCGCCGGCGGCTCCTCCGGTTCGGCGGAGGCATCCGGGTTGCTCGCGACCACCTACCAGACGTCGGTGAGCCTGTTGCTGAAGCGAGCCGACCAGGGCAACGCCTGGCTCGCGGCCGGCCGGGCCATGGCCGAGGCGGAAAGGTCTGGGGACCCTGTCGTCCTCGCCGCCAGCGTCCGCGTTCACGCTCACGTGCTCGTACGGGAGAAGCACACAGCCCAAGCCGTGAACATGGTGCGCCACACCGTCGACCAGCTCAGCGGCTCCTACGACCGACGCTCGCCCCGATACCTGGCAGCGGTCGGCCTGCTGCTGCTCCGCGGGGCAACCGCCGCCAGCAGAAACGGCGACCGCGAAACCACCCGCGACTTCCTCACCGAGGCCAGAGAGGTGGCCCGCTACGTCGCATTCGACAGGCCGGACGCCTGGGCGAACTTCAGCCCGACCAACGTAGCCCTGCACGAGATCAGCGCGGCTGTCTCATTCGGCGACGCCGGAATCGCCCTCCAAACCGCTCGCCCCCTCATGCGGCGGCACATCCCCCGTCCCCGAGCGACGGGCCGCGCTCTGGGTGGAGGCCGCCCGCGCCTACAGTCAGCAGGGCAGACTCGCCGACGGCTACCAGGCCCTGCGCATCGCCGAGAGCTGCGCGGCACAGGACGTCCGCCGCCCGGCCGTACGCGAACTGGTTGCCGACATGGCAGCCCGTGACCGTCGCCGGGCGCTGCCCGAGCTCCACCACTTCAGCCGCCAACTGGGAGTGCCCGCGTGAGTGACCAGCACGACAAGCCGTTGCTCCAGATCGTGGTCTGCGCGGCCGGGGTCGCCGCCGACGTCGGCCGGCTGATCACGGCAGCACAGGAACGGCACTGGGACGTCGGCGTCGTTGCCACCCCGCAAGGAGTCGGCTTCCTTGATGCGGAGGCGGTCGAGGCCCAGACCGGCCGCCCCGTTCGCTCGGCCTGGCGGTCACCGGGTGAGCCACGCCCGAGCCGGCCTGCGGATGCGATCGCGGTCGCCCCGGCCACCTTCAACACGGTCAACAAGTGGGCCGCCGGGATCTCCGACAACCTCGCGCTGGGCATCCTGTGCGAGGCGCCCGCCATGGGGGTACCGGTCGCCGTGCTGCCTTACCTGAACTCCGCCCAGGCCGCTCACCCTGCATACCGACGGAGTCTGGACCTGCTGCGCGAGATGGGTGTCTTGGTCGGCTCCTACGAGCCTCACCGGCCGAAGGCGGGCGGCGGGGCCGACCGCTACCGCTGGGAGGAAGTGCTGGAGCTGCTTGCCCCGAGGCTGTCCGCGCGGTCGTGATCAGCGCCGATGTGCTCGCGGCTGCGGGAGCGAGACGGTGGTTGCCTCGTGGGCCGGAGTGCTCGGTGTCCCATCGGGCCGTGCTGCGCTGCGGGCCTGTGCTGCACGGGCGCGTGCGTTGGGCGTCGGCCGTGCGCTGAAGCGTTGAACTCGCCATGCCAACGTCCCTGCGGGGGAGCGGGCGTCATCCAGGGCACGTTGGTCGGCGGCCTGCCTGAGGAGGCGCTCAGGGTCGTACCCAAGCGCTTCCGCTTCGGCGAGTGCGGCAGTGAGGGCAGCAATCGAGGGATCTGCCAGGACGTGCTCCGAGTGCTCGGGGACGGCCCGACGGATGTGGTGGACGTGCGGGTCCACAGTCGGTTGTGGCGGTCGGCGTCGGATGAGGGCGGTCAGGGGAGCGGTTGCTGCCTGGTCGTAGGCGGCTTGTAGGTGGAGCAGGGTCTGCTGGGCGGCGGTGACCTGCTGGTCGTGGTGGCGGAGCTGATGCCAGCGGGTGGCCGCGATGGTGACGAGGATCGCGGCATCGAGGAGCATCGCCAGCGCCGTACCGTCGCTTGGTGCGGGCTCGCGGAGCATCGCACGTGTGGCGCTTCGCAGGGCACGGGCGTGGTGGTGTTCGGCCTGGATGCGGGAGCGTGTGGCGCGCTCGAAGGCGGAAGCGGCTTCACGGAGCTGGGCGCGGATGGGTGCGGGAGCGAGGAGGGGCAGGACGTCCAGGGCTTCACCGAAGGCGGCGAGGTGAGCCTGGGAGGCTCCATCGTCGTGACCGGTGAGGTGGTGGGGGATCCACTCGGTGGCGGCGGTGGCCTGGTGCCAAGGGTTGGGAGAGCGAGGAGAGCGCTTGCTCGGCTGGTTGGTGGGTTGCGGGTCGGTAGCCTCCAGGCGTGCTCGGATCCTGGGGAGGGAGGGCGGCCGAGGTCGACGTCGAAATCCGCAGCGGCAGATACGTCGTTCCCGCCGAGACGAAGCAGACGCTCGGCGCCTACGCCCAGAAGTGGCTCGACGGGAACTCGGTAGGCCCGACCACGGCCCTCCGCTACGAGGCCACCGTCCGCAACCACATCGTCGCCCACCTCGGTCGGCGCGAGCTGCGGTCCTTGAACAAGCCTTCGGTCATTCAGGGCTGGATTCGCGCGCTGCAGGACGGCGACTTCGAGGTGTCGACGATCGAGGGCATCTTCGACATCCTCTCCAGCATCCTGGGCATGGCTGTGGAGGACGGGCTACTGCCGAAGAACCCGTGCAAGTCAAAGTCGGTCAAGCTGCCGACCGCGACCAAGAAGAAGATCGTCCCTTGGCCCCTGGAGCGTGTGCGTGCCGTCATCGCCGGGCTGCCCGAGCGCTTCCAGGCAGCCGGCAAGCTCGCCTTCGGGTGCGGCCTACGTCAAGGGGAGGTCTTCGGCTTCGCTGTCGAGGACATCGACTGCAAAGGCGGTTGGATCCACGTCAACCGCCAGGTGAGGCTCGTCGGCACGAAGCCGGTTTTCGCTCTGCCCAAGGGCAACCGGATCCGGTCAGTGCCGCTGTCGGCGCAGCTGGTCACTGCCCTCAAGGCCCACATGAGGCGATTCCCGCCCACGGCGGTCACGCTGCCCTGGGCGAAGCCCGACGGCGAGCCCAAGACCTTCCGGCTGCTTTTCGTCGACGAGAAGGGCCGAGCGTACAACCGCAGCGTCTTCAACATGGGCGCCTGGAAGAGAGCCCTGGTCGCCGCTGGCGTGATCCCTCCCCGCGAGCGCGGGGCGAGGTATCTCCAGGCGGCCCCGGAGGATGGCATGCACGCCCTCCGGCACGCGTACGCTTCCGTGCTCCTGGACGCGAGGGAGAGCATCAAGGCGCTCTCCGAGTACCTCGGCCACTCGGACCCGGGCTTCACGCTTCGGACGTACACGCACCTGCTGCCGTCCAGCGAGAGCCGGACCCGCAAGGCGATCGACGATGCCTTCACCGAACACAGGGAGTCCGAACTTCGGAGTGCAGCAGCGGGTGCGATTGAGGATCTCAGTTGGCGAACCGCGGTCTGAGACAGCTGGGGGCCTCAGCTTGATCACATGCATCAGGCCCCGGACCTCAGCTTCCAGGCCGCCGAATGATGTCGAACCGCGGTCTGTGGATGAGCATGAGGCGGACGACGATGGCGTCGACGGAGTTGAAGCCGAAGGGAGTGTCAGTGGGTAGCAGTACCGTCGGAGCATGACTGTGTGGCCGCCAATTGATCGTGACGATCTTCGCAAGGCACGTGGTGACGCGGGCTTCGATACCGTCCTCCCGCTGCTGATTAGGCGCTTGATAGCCGAGACCGCAAGCGGCTTGGAATCGCTGGACATGCCCGGCGGGTCCGGAACCGCCGTCGGGGGATACGACGGCATCGTCACAGCGTCGCGACCGTCGGCGTTCGTGCCCGAGGGAACTTCGGTGTGGGAGCTGTCTGTTGGCGGCGGCAATAGCAAGGCCGAGGATGACTACGAGAAAAGGATCAAAGGCCCGAAGGGGCTCGCGACCCAAGACGTCACCTACGTAGAAGTCGTCCTTGACACGTGGAGAGATGCTCGAACCTGGGCCGAGCGTCACACCGAGGATGGTCGGTGGCGGGAGGTACGTGGGTACAACCTCGACGGGATCGACCTATGGCTGGAGCAAGCGCCGGCCACCACGGCATGGCTTGCTGCCCGGCTGGGGAAGGCACTGCCGGGCGTGCGGTCTCTGGACTCGTGGTGGACGGACAGTTGGCTCCTGTCGACGCGCATCCCGCTGGACCGAACGGTGGTGCTGGCAGGAAGAGAGAAGGCAGCCGCCGACTTTGGTGCCCTCCTCGCCACCGGCCGGTCGGTAACCACGCTAGGTGGTGATCTGCGTCCCGATGAAGTCTGCGCTTTCGTCGCCGCTGCCCTAGAACAAGAAGGCATCCTGGGGGCCACTCAGGTGGGTGCGCGGGTCCTGTTTGTTTCCGACAAGAGTGGTATTGAGCAACTGGTTACGCAGCGCCAGCCGTTGATCCTGGTCCTCGCCGACCCGGCCCTCGCGCGGGACATTCCGCAGCAGCAGCCTCACCAGTTGGTGTGGGCGGCTATGCCGGGCGCCCGGTGCGACGTGAAGGTACCCAGGCTTCACAGCCAAGTCATCGAGTCCCTGCTGCTCTCCAACGACATGCCGCGTGAGCGTGCGGCTCGACTCGGCGCGCTCGGTCGCCGCAGCCTGCTTGCGCTACGGCGAGCCCTGGCCCACCACCCGGAGCCACTCACAACGGAGCGGGTCTCCACTCTCGATGTGGTCCGCCGACGGCTGCTCCTGGTGAACTCCTGGGCCGGAGACAATCAGGAAGACCGCCGTGTGGTTGGGCAGTGCTCGGGACTTGAGTACGACGAGTTGCAGGAGCGAGCTCGGGAGCTCGCCGCCGGGGCCGACATCCCCTTCCTTGGCTATCAGGAAGGAATTTGGCATGTGCTCGCCGCCGAGGATGCCTGGGCGTTGCTCGGTACGTCTCTCACCAGTGACGATCTTCAATTCTTCCGAAGGGTAGTCCTGGAGGTGCTGACTGAAACAGATCCGACCCTCGACCTAGACCCTGGTGAAAAGTGGAAGGCCGGGGTGATGGGCGTACGACGGTGCTTCTCACACACCCTTCGCGCCGGGCTCGCCCAGTCGCTCGCCCTCCTCGGCACCCTGGGCGCAGACCTACGGGGCCCGGGCGGTGCCACGGGCGATCGGTGGGCACGGTTGCTAGTTCGTGATCTGCTGAAACGGGCCAATGCTGATGACACGTATAGCCTGTGGCGTTCCCTGGGCGACGTGCTCACTTTGCTGGCTGAGGCCGCTCCGGAGGAGTTCATGGAAGCCGTGCACGAGGGCCTCAGCGGCACCACGCCGCTTCACACCGCCATGTTCACAGACAACCAGCCTGACAACATGGGGCTTGGATCCAGCTCTCCCCATACAAGCTTCTTGTGGTCCTTGGAGAGCCTGGCGTGGTCTCCGGAGCACCTCGATGACGCAGTCGACGTACTGACTGCGCTGGCTGTCGTGGACCCGGGCGGCCGGCTCTCGAATCGTCCCCTCGCGAGTCTGGTGGGGATTCTCAGCGCATGGGCTCCAAACACGACCGCCCTTGCCGAGGACCGCATAAGGGTAATCCGACGTCTGGTGCGGAGACAGCCAGCACTCGGCCGCAAGTTGCTCCTCCAGCTCATTCCTGACAGTCACGCTATACAGATGAGCCATCCTGGTCCGCGCTTCCGTGATTGGAAAAGGGACCCCGTCGTCACCCCGCATGATCGATGGAGTGTGATCACCGCCGTGGTCGACCTACTCCTGGACGAGGTCAACGCTGCCCCCGAGCTGTATGCCGAACTGATCGGCAAAATCGACGTTCTCCCTCCCCAACACCGCGCTGAGGTCGCGCGAGGACTGACTGAACTGGGCGGCGACCTGGAAGATGACGATCAGCGCGCGGTTCTCCACCGCGCACTGCGCGACCAGGTCGCCCGCCACCAAGAGTATGCGGACGCCGCGTGGGCGCTTCCTGCGGACGAGCTGGCCCCCCTCCAAGCCGCATGTCAAGCGCTGGAGCCTCGGAATCCGGTGAGGCGATACGCATGGTTGTTCCAATCCGGTTGGATCACGCTCGGCGACATCAGGCGGCGTGACGACTTCGCTGCCTACGACGCGGAACTCCTCGCCCGGCGGGCCGCCGCAGTCGGGGAGATAGTCGTGAATGGAGGGCTGACGGCTCTTGTCGAGCTGGCTTCCGTAGCCGAGTTCGCCGACCTGGTGGGCATCGCTCTTGCCGAGCACTCCGATGACCATGACCAAGAGCTGCTGTCCTGGCTTGAGGAGGACGCCTCACCAGCCAAGGAGGTTGCAGTTGGGTACCTGCGTCGGCGTATGTGGGCTCGGGGGAATGATCTCCGCGACAGGCTTCTTTCTCTTACAGAGCTTCCGCATGTTCAGGCAGTGATCCTGCGACTCGCCCCAGAACCAGCCGCCGCGTGGTCCAAGCTCTCGGAACTCAGTCCGGAAGTAGCGGGACATTATTGGCGCGAGTTCTCCTACTTTGGGCTCGGCTCTAATTTCCCACGAGCGCTTGATGCCGCCCGGTCGCTGCTGGGTGCAGGCCGTCCTGCAGCCGCGCTGGACCTCATCCTCCTCTACGACAAGGAAGGGAGTGCTCCAGAGGCCGCTGAGATTGTCGTCACCGGGCTCGAAGACCTCATCGAAGCTAGGTTGAGCGATCCTGAGATCAGGCGACTCAGTTCACGTTTCCAGGATCTATTCACGCTGCTGGCACGGCATTGTGAGCAGGTCGGGCGTCAACGCATCCTCAGGCTGGAGTGGCAACTCTTGCCTGCGCTCGGATTCGACGCTAAGGCTCCAATCCTCCACAAGACGCTTGTCGAGGACCCTGAGGCGTTCGCGGATTTGGTGACGTGGTCCTTCCGTCCCAGCACCGCTTCTGACGAAGATACGGTAGATGCCGTAGAAAAGGAGAATAGGCGCAATATTGCGAACCATTCATACCGAGCCCTTCGCACGCTGCGAACGTGTCCAGGGCTTAAGGCCGACGGAACCCTCGACCCGGTTGCGCTGCGCACGTGGGTCATGACGGCACGGGCAGAATTGGCTTCCAGGGATCGCGCCAGGGTGGGTGACGTGCAGATCGGTCAGGTCCTTGCTTTCGCGCCGCGCGACCAGGACGACCTGCAAGTTCCGGAAGCTGTCCGAGATCTACTTGAAGAGATCAATAGCAACGATCTCGAAAGCGGTCTCAGCATTGGCATCTACAACAAACGAGGTGTGACCAGCCGAGGGCTCCTAGACGGTGGAGTGCAGGAGACGGAGCTGGCCCGGTCCTTCCGGGAGCAGGCCGAACGCGTACGCGCGTGGCCGCGAACCCGGAAGTTGCTCAAAGGGCTTGCGGAGTCGTACGAGGCAGACGCCCGGCGGGAAGACCAAGAGGCAGAGCGACGCCATCAGGGCCTGCAGTAGGCCAAGCCGCCAAGACCTGTTGCGAAAGCGCGGGCCGACGCTGCTCAGCGAGCTCAGTTAACAGCACGGTCGCCTTAGCGACGTGAGCGTCGCCGACACCGATCCGACCCTGGCGCGCGCGAGGCGGCTGCCTGCACCTCGACGCCATCGCCGACCTCGCGGTTCTCTGGATGAGGATCGCCCGTCAGGGGGGCCACGGGGGCTGACTGGGCCGAGCGACTGACCGGCGGGAACCCGAGTACGCCGGCTACTCGGACCCGGACTTCACGCTGCGGACGTACACGCACCCGCTGTCGTCCAGCGAGACGCGGACCCACAAGATGATCGACGACGCCTTCAGGCAGTAGCCAGCACCAGAAGCCCACGGCGCATCAGTGCCTCGGCTGCACCAATGTGCCCTCAATGTGCCCTGGCCGCCTGACGGCCCCTCCCCGGCAAGCACAAGGGCGAGGCCCGAAGACCCCGCCCGCCCCTCACGAAACCCCAGCTCAGGGCCACACCAGGCAATAAGGCTGATGCCCCGCCTCATGCAGCCGGTGTGAGAAGTCCTGCCACTCGTGCAGCAGCTGGTACACGTTGAACGCGTCGCGCGGGCCGCCGCGGTCCGGGACCGTGGACCAGATGAAGGCTGCCGCGCCGACCGCCTCCTCGCCGATGCCGCGCAGGGGGTCGACGACCGTCATGGGGAGCTTGACCACCGCGTAGTCGGGGTGCAGGACGACCAGTTCCAGCGGGGGCACCTTGTGCAAGGGGACGCCCTCGATGCCCGTCAGCACCATGGCGGCCATGGTCTCCGGCTTGATCTTGGTGAACATGCCGCCCATGCCGAGCTCGTCGCCGCCGAGCTCCTCGGGGCGCATCGAGATCGGGACGCGGGCCGCGGTGGCGCCGTCCGGCGCGCCGAAGTACTTGTACGTCACCCCCACCCGACCACCATTCCTGCTCCCCGGTCCCGGTCCCAGCCGCTCGATCCGTCCGTGTATACGTCCGTCGAGCCGCTCGGGTTCGCCGGGCTGACCGTATGCCTGACGTGCCTCGTCCATGCCTGCGGCGTCCGTGCCTGCCGCGTTCGCCGCGTCGTCCGCGTGCTGCGCCTCGCGTCGGTGCCTTCCCCGCCGGGCACGCCGAGGACCCAGGTCGTCAGTCCCCTCGCCCAGTCCGCCACCGCGATGCATATCTCCACCCGACTGCTTTTCTAGGACGCCCGGCCCCCGCCGCGCAACCCGATCATCGTGTCAGTGACCTCCCCCACGGCCGCCCGCCGAAACGTGCGGTTCACACATCCACCCGCGGGATCTTCGCGACCTACCGGCCCCTCGCGCACCCCCTGCCCCCGTGAGCTGTGTGTATCAGACGTCAGTCTCGCAGATCACCGCGGATGCGGGGCCGTTCCCGGCCCTGGCCTACCCTTGACACGTCACTCGCACCCGGAGTCCGGGGGCCCCAGAAGTCGCCAGAAGGTCGGAGAAGTCGCAGGTCATGAGCGCACTGCCCTATCCATACGAAGCCCCCGCCTCGCAGGCGCTGTTCGATCGTGCCGCCGCCGTCACTCCCGGTGGCGTGAACTCACCGGTGCGTGCCTTCCGTGCCGTCGGCGGCACGCCCCGGTTCATGGTGTCCGGCAGCGGCCCGTATCTGACCGACGCCGACGGCCGTGAGTACGTCGACCTCGTCTGCTCCTGGGGCCCGATGATCCTGGGGCACGCACACCCCGAGGTGATCGCCGCCGTCCAGGAGGCCGTCGCCCGCGGCACCTCCTTCGGCACGCCCGGCGAGGGCGAGGTCGCGCTCGCCGAGGAGATGGTGAACCGCATCGAGCCCCTGGAGCAGGTGCGGCTCGTCTCCAGCGGCACCGAGGCCACCATGTCGGCCATCCGCCTCGCCCGCGGCTTCACGCAGCGCACCAAGGTGATCAAGTTCGCCGGCTGCTACCACGGCCACGTCGACTCGCTGCTCGCCTCCGCCGGCTCCGGTGTCGCCACGTTCGCCCTCCCCGACACCCCGGGCGTCACCGGCGCCCAGGCCGGCGACACCATCGTCCTGCCGTACAACGACCTCGACGCCGTGCACGCCGCCTTCGCCGCGCACCCCGGCGAGATCGCCTGCGTGATCACCGAGGCCTCGCCGGGCAACATGGGCGTCGTCCCGCCGCTGCCCGGCTTCAACCAGGGCCTCAAGGACGCCTGCGCGAGCAACGGCGCGCTGTACATCTCCGACGAGGTCATGACCGGGTTCAGGACCAGCCGCGCCGGCTGGTACGGCGTCGACGGCGTGCGGCCCGACCTGATGACCTTCGGCAAGGTGATGGGCGGCGGCTTCCCGGCCGCGGCGTTCGGCGGGCGCGCCGACGTCATGGCGCACCTCGCCCCCGCCGGGCCCGTCTACCAGGCCGGCACCCTCTCCGGTAACCCCGTCGCCACCGCCGCCGGGCTCGCCCAGCTGCGGCTGCTCGACGACGCGGCGTACCGGAGGATCGACGCGGTCTCCGCGCAGATCCAGACGCTGGTCGGCGAGGCGCTCACCAAGGAGGGCGTCGCGCACACCCTGCAGAGCGCCTCCAACATGTTCTCCGTCTTCTTCACGGACCGGCCGGTGCGCGACTACGAGGACGCCAAGGCGCAGGAGTCCTTCCGCTTCACCGCGTTCTTCCACAGCCTGCTGGAGAATGGCGTCTATCTGCCGCCGTCGTCCTTCGAGTCCTGGTTCGTCTCGACCGCGCACGACGAGCGGGCCGTCCAGCGGATCGCCGACGCCCTCCCGGCGGCGGCCCGAGCGGCAGCGGAGGCCACCGCGTGAGCGCGAACCCGAGCAGCGAGCTGACCGTCGTCCACCTGATGCGGCACGGCGAGGTCGCCAACCCGGACGGCATCCTCTACGGCCGCCTGTCCGGCTACCACCTCTCCGAGCTGGGCCGGCGCATGGCCGACCGGGTCGCCGACCACCTCGCCGGCCGCGATGTCACCCATGTCGTCGCCTCCCCGTTGGAGCGGGCGCAGGAGACGGCCGAGCCGATCGCCAAGGCGCACGGCCTGGACATCGTCACCGACGAGCGGCTCATCGAGGCGGACAACGTCTTCCAGGGCAAGACCTTCGGCGTCGGCGACGGTGCCCTGCGCCGGCCGGAGAACTGGAGGCATCTGGTCAACCCGTTCAAGCCGTCCTGGGGAGAGCCGTACGTCGACCAGGTCATCCGCATGATGGGCGCGCTGAACGCGGCGAAGGACGCGGCCCGCGGGCACGAGGCGGTGCTGGTCAGCCATCAGCTGCCGATCTGGATCGTGCGCTCCTACGTCGAGAAGCGGCGCCTGTGGCACGACCCGCGCAAGCGGCAGTGCACGCTCGCCTCGCTGACCACCTTCACCTACCAGGGCGACCGGATCGTCTCCGTCGGCTACAGCGAGCCGGCCCGCGATCTCGTCCCCGCGCATCTGCTGGCGGGCGCCAAGCGGGTGAAGGGGAAGGACAAGGCGTTCGGCGCATAGAGCGGCGTACAAGGCGGCGTACAAGGCACGCGCCCTGTGTCCCGTTCGTTGCAGAACCTCCCCATTTGAGAGGAACCTCCCCCTCCGTCACACCCTCTGACTGGGTGACCAGCAGATGATGTGACGAACGGGGAGGCCATGCGCACTCTCACCCGCAGGGGAATGCTCGGACTCGGCGCGGGCGCCGCGGCCGCCGTCTCACTGGCCGGCTGCGGCGGCCTCACCGGCTCGGACGGTTCGACCCACGCCGACGGTTCCCGCGGCGACGGCCACGGGCCGGGGAGGAAGCCCGAACCCACGCGGACCGCCCGCCCGATCGGCGACGGCTCCACCTCCTTCACCGGCAAGCAGCCCCACCAGCCCGACGCGCCCGTGCCGCTGGAGCCGGGTCAGACCCCGCCGCAGTTCGTGGTGTTCTCCTGGGACGGCGCCGGCGAGGTCGGCAACGGCCTCTTCCCGCGCTTCCTGGACCTCGCCAAGGAGCACGGCGCGTCCATGACCTTCTTCCTCTCCGGGCTGTATCTGCTGCCCGAGTCGAAGAAGCGGCTCTACGACCCGCCGAACAACCCGCGCGGCGCGTCCGACATCGGCTACCTCACCGACGACCACATCAAGGACACGCTGAAGAACATCCGCCGCGCCTGGCTCGAGGGCCACGAGATCGGCACCCACTTCAACGGCCACTTCTGCGCCGGTTCCGGCAGTGTCGGCAACTGGACGCCGAAGCAGTGGCGCAGCGAGATCGACCAGGCGAAGGCGTTCGTGAAGCAGTGGCGCACCCACACCGGCTGGACCGATCTGCCGTCGCTGCCCTTCGACTACGACAAGGAACTCGTCGGCAGCCGTACGCCCTGCCTGCTCGGCCAGGACAACCTGCTGCCCGTCGCCCGCGAGCTCGGCTGGCGCTACGACGCCTCCTCGCCCGGCGGCCGCCAGACCTGGCCGGTGAAGAAACAGGGCATATGGGACCTGCCGTTGCAGCAGATACCGTTCCCCGGCCGCTCCTTCGAGGTCCTGTCGATGGACTACAACATGCTCGCCAACCAGTCCCTCAACTCCACCAAGGCGCCCGCCCACAACTACCCGGCCTGGCGCGAGCAGTCCGCCCAGGCGTACATATCCGGCTTCAAGCGGGCATACGAGACGAACCGCGCCCCCTTCTTCATCGGCAACCACTTCGAGCAGTGGAACGGCGGCATCTACATGGACGCCGTCGAGGAGGCCCTCAAGCACATCGCGCGGGAGAAAGAGAAGGGCGGCGACGTGAGGCTCGTCTCCTTCCGGCAGTTCACCGACTGGCTGGACGTGCAGAAGCCGGAGGTGCTCGACCGGCTCCGCACGCTGGACGTGGGCCAGGAACCGGCCGGTGGCTGGAAGCGGCTGACGGGCGGCGCCGCCTGAAATGCGGGTTTCCGCCCGCCAGGGGGGTGCGCAAGATCCCCTGAACGGGCATGCGAAACTTTTCACATGAGTGCCGCAAGCCGAGCCCGCCGTGTGACCGTCCGCCGCCGCGCCGCCCTGAGCGCCGCTGCCGCCGTGGCCGCGCTGCTCGTCACCGCGTGCGGCTCGGGCGGCACGTCCGGTGGAGGCGGCAACACCAACTTCGTCACCGGCACCGACGGCATCGCCACCGCCGACAAGGGCGAACGCGCCGCCGCACCCGAGCTGTCCGGCAAGACCGTCGACGGCAAGCAGCTCGACGTCGCGGACTACAGGGGCAAGGTCGTCGTCCTCAACGTCTGGGGCTCCTGGTGCAACCCCTGTCGCGCGGAGGCCAAGTACTTCACCAAGGTCGCCAACGAGTACGCCGACCAGGGCGTCCAGTTCGTCGGCATCAACACCCGCGACACCAACATCACCGCCGCACGGGCCTTCGAGAAGGACTTCGACGTCCCCTACCCGAGCCTGTACGACCCGACCGGCAAGCTGATGCTCCGCTTCGAGAAGGGCACGCTCAACCCGCAGGCGATCCCCTCCACCCTGGTCCTCGACCGGGACGGGAGGATCGCCGCCCGCTCGCTGTCGCCGCTCAGCGAGGAACGGCTGCTGAAGATGCTCAAGCCGGTCGTCGCGGAGAAGTGACGTGACGGCCCTGCACACGCTCGCCGCCGACCCGTCGTACAACGGCACGGTCCTCAACGGCGCCCTGCTGGTGGCGCTGCCCCTCGCGCTGCTCGCCGGCCTCATCTCCTTCTTCTCGCCCTGCGTCCTGCCCCTCGTCCCCGGTTACCTCTCCTACGTGACCGGCGTCTCCGGCACCGACCTCGCCGAGGCCCGGCGCGGGCGCATGGTGATGGGCGCCTCCCTGTTCGTGCTGGGCTTCACGGCCGTGTTCGTCTCCGGCGGGGCCTTCTTCGGCTACTTCGGGCAGACCCTGCAGGAACAGTCCGGCGTCCTGTCCAAGATCCTCGGCGTCTTCATGATCCTCATGGGCGTCTTCTTCATGGGCCTGATGCCCTGGCTCACCCAGCGCGAGTTCCGCTTCCACAAGCGCCCGGCGACCGGGCTCGTCGGCGCGCCCGTCCTCGGCGCCCTGTTCGGCATCGGCTGGACGCCCTGCATCGGCCCCACCCTCTCCTCCGTCCTGACGCTCTCCGCCCAGCAGGAGAGCGCCGGACGCGGCGCCCTGCTGACCGTCGCGTACTGTCTGGGGCTCGGCGTGCCCTTCGTGCTCACCGCCGTCGCCTTCCGCAAGGCGCTCGGCGCGTTCGCCTGGGTCAAGCGGCACTACGTGTGGGTCATGCGCATCGGCGGCACCATGATGATCCTGACCGGTGTGCTGCTGCTGACCGGCGCGTGGGACAGCCTGGTGGCGCAGATGCAGACCTGGTCCAACGGCTTCACTGTGGGGATCTGACCCGATGAGCAACACCACGACCGACGACACCACGAAGGCCGGTGACGACCAGGACCTGGGCGCCGCCGGCTCCCAGCTGTCCACCGCCCCCAAGGAGGAGCTGCCCAACCTGCCCTCCCTGGGCGTCATCGGCTGGGCCCGCTGGTTCTGGCGGCAGCTCACCTCCATGCGGGTGGCGCTGCTGCTGCTCCTGCTGCTGTCGCTCGGCGCGATCCCCGGCTCGCTGATCCCGCAGACCGGCATCGACGAGACGAAGGTCGCCGACTTCCGCGAGCGGCACGACGTCCTCGCGCCGATCTACGACAAGCTCGGCCTCTTCAACGTCTACAGCTCGGTGTGGTTCTCCGCGATCTACATCCTGCTGTTCATCTCACTCATCGGCTGCATCGTCCCGCGCACCTGGCAGTTCGTCGGCCAGCTGCGCGGCCGACCGCCGGGCGCGCCCAAGCGGCTGACCCGGCTGCCCGCCTACACCACCTGGCGCACCGAGGCCGAGCCCGAGCAGGTCCGCGAGGCGGCCCTCGCACTGCTGAAGAAGCGCCGCTTCCGCGCCCACGTCGCCGGGGACGCGGTCGCCGCCGAGAAGGGCTATGTGCGCGAGGTCGGCAACCTGGCCTTCCACATCGCCCTGATCGTGATGCTGATCGCCTTCGCCTGGGGCCAGCTGTTCAAGTACGAGGGCAACAAGCTGATCGTCGAGGGCAGCGGCTTCGCCAACACGCTCACGCAGTACGACGACTTCAAGTCCGGCAACCTCTTCTCCGAGAGCGACCTGGAGTCGTTCAGCTTCGACCTGAAGGACTTCAAGGGCACCTACGAGCGCACCGGCCCCAACAAGGGCACCCCGCGCACCTACGAGGCCGACCTCACCTACAGCGAGGGCGCCTACGGCGACGAGAAGAAGACCACCGTCAAGGTCAACGAGCCGCTGGAGATCGGCGACGCGAAGGTCTACCTCGTCAGCCACGGCTACGCGCCCGTCGTCACCGTCCGCGACGGCAAGGGGAAGGTCGTCTTCCGGGACGCGGTGCCGCTGCTCCCGCTCGACGGCAATGTCACCTCCTCCGGTGTGGTCAAGGTCCTCGACGGCTACCGCAACCCCGAGGGCAAGAAGGAACAGCTCGGCTTCCAGGCGTTCTTCGTGCCCACCTTCGGCGGCTCGGCGACCGGCACGATGCTCTCCCAGTTCCCCGCGCTGGACTATCCGGTGCTCGCGCTCAACGCCTACCACGGCGACCTGAAGGCCGACTCCGGCATTCCGCAGAGCGTGTACCAGATGGACAAGACGAAGATGAAGGAGTTCAAGGACGCCAAGGGCGAGCTGTTCAAGAAGCTGCTCACCCCCGGCGAGACCATGACGCTCCCGAACGGCGCCGGCTCGGTCACCTTCGAGAAGGACATCAAGGAGTGGGCCGGCTTCCAGGTCGTCCAGGAGCCGGGCGGCGGCTGGGCCCTCGCCGGCGCGATCGCCGCGATCGGCGGCCTCGCGGCGTCCCTGTTCATCCAGCGCCGCCGGGTCTGGGTGCGGGCGGTACGCGGCGCCGACGGCGTGGCGGTCGTCGAGATGGCCGGCCTCGGCCGCAGCGAGTCCGCGAAGGTGCCCGAGGAACTGGGCGACCTCGCCGAAATCCTCTACGACCAGGCCCCGGGCGCCCCCGAGGCCGACCCCGAACCGGACGACACCTCCCCGAAGACATCCGAACAGGCCGTACCTGCCGAAGGGGCTGAGCAGCCGTGACTCTCGCCACCGCGACCAACGAGAGCCTCGCGGAGATGAGCAATGTGCTCATCTACTCCGCGATGGCCGTCTACACCCTCGCCTTCTTCGCGTACATCGCCGAATGGCTCTTCGGCAGCCGCAGCAAGGTCGCCCGCACGGCCGCCGCGCTCACTCCGCGCGCGGAGGGCCGGAAGGCACCGGCGGTGACGGTGAAGAAGGCGGGCGGCACCGCCGTACTGGAGCGGCCGAAGGTCGTCGTCCGGGCCGCGGCGGGCACGCGCGACGTACCCGACGGCCCCGGCGCCCACGGCGGCGACGAGCAGGGCGACCTCTACGGCCGTATCGCCGTGTCCCTCACGGTGCTCGGCTTCCTGCTGGCCTTCGGCGGCGTCCTCACCCGGGCGCTGTCCGTGCAGCGGGCGCCCTGGGGCAACATGTACGAGTTCAACATCACCTTCTCCACGGTCGCGGTGGGTGTGTACCTGCTGCTCCTCGCCCTGAAGAAGAACGTGCGCTGGATCGGGCTGTTCCTGATCACCACGGTCCTGCTCGACCTCGGTCTCGCCGTCACCGTCCTCTACACCGAGAGCGACCAGCTGGTTCCCGCCCTCCACTCGTACTGGCTGTACATCCACGTCTCCACGGCGATCCTGTGCGGCGCGGTCTTCTACCTCGGCGCGGTCACCACGATCCTGTACCTGTTCAAGGACTCCTACGAGAACAAGCTCGCGACCGGCGGCAAGCCCGGCAGCTTCGCGACGTCGGTCCTCGAACGCCTCCCCGCCTCGGCCTCCCTCGACAAGTTCGCCTACCGCGTCAACGCGGCCGTCTTCCCGCTGTGGACGTTCACGATCATCGCGGGCGCGATCTGGGCGGGCGACGCGTGGGGCCGCTACTGGGGCTGGGACCCCAAGGAGACCTGGTCCTTCATCACCTGGGTCGCCTACGCCTGCTACCTCCACGCCCGCGCCACCGCAGGCTGGAAGGGCCGCAAGGCCGCCTACCTGGCCCTCCTCGCCTTCGGCTGCTGGCTCTTCAACTACTACGGCGTCAACATCTTCGTCTCGGGCAAGCACTCGTACGCGGACGTGGGGCTGGGGGCGCTGACGTCGGTGGGCTTCTGAGCACAGCCCTGCCGCTCGCTCGCCGCGGAAGGCCGGTTTCTGTGACCTGAGTCACGGGAACCGGCCTTCGTCGTCCGGACAGACAAGGGACGTGGACACGAATCTGCGGAGACGCATCCGTGCGGGGGACCACAACGCCTTCGGCGACCTCTTCGACGCGTACGCGCGCTCCGTCTACAACCATGCCTACCGGCTCACCGGCGACTGGACGACCGCCGAGGACGTCGTCTCCCTGACCTTCCTGGACGCCTGGCGGCTGCGCGCGAAGCTCGACGAGGAGGGCGGCTCCCTGCGCCCCTGGCTGCTGGGCATCGCCACCAACGTCACCCGCAACACCCGCCGCGCCGCCCGCCGGCACGCCGCGGCGATCGCCCGGCTGCCGCGCGACGAGGCGGTACGGGACTTCGCGGACGAGGTGTCGGGCCGGCTGGACGACACCGCCCGGCTGGCGCTCGTCCGCACCGCCCTGGAGAAGCTCCGCCGCCCCGAACGCGAGGTGCTGGCGCTGTGCGTGTGGTCCGGCCTCGACTACGCCGCCGCCGCAGAGGCCCTCGGCGTCCCCATCGGCACCGTACGCTCCCGGCTCTCCCGGGCGCGCGCAAAGCTCGCGAAACATATGGAACCCCCCCAAGCGCACGGACAGATGAAGGGTGACCGCACCACCGCGGTCAGGCCCATCACGGAGGGAAACCGATGACCCAGCTTCCCGAGAGAGACCTTCCGCCGGGCCGTCACCGACTCCTCAAGGAGCATCTGATGACCGAGATCCGGCACACCGCCCCGCCCGCCCCCGCACGTACATCGCCCAGGTGGCGGAGGCCCGCTCTGGTGGCGGCCGCGGCCGCGGCTGTGGTCGCGACCTTCACCGTCGCCCTGCCGTCCGGTGAGTCCACTCCCGCCGCCTCGAAGGAGGCCGTGTCCCTGCTGGAAGAGGTCGCACTGGCGGCGGAGAAGGCGCAGGCGCCGACCGATGTCAGGGACGACCAGTTCGTGTACATCAGGAGCAAGGGCGGCTGGACCACGCAGACTGGCGACGGCCCCGCGCGACTGCAGCCCGTCCACCAGCGGGAGGTCTGGCTGTCGGTGGACGGCTCACGCGAGGGCATGCTGCACGCCCCTCACGTCCGGTCCGACCACGAACCGCTCGAGAAGCAGACCCCCGGCATCCCGTCCAACACCAACTACCGCCACCTTCAGACCCTCCCCACCGACCCCGACGAGATGTACGAGTGGCTGAACAGCGTCAGTGAGGGCGGCAACAGCAAGGACGAGGCCAACTTCTTCCTCGTCGGCGATCTCTCGCGCGAGTCCCTGGTGCCCCCGGCCCAGGCCGCCGCGCTCTACCGGGCGGCGGCGAAGATCCCCGGTGTCTTCGTCGTCGACGACGCGGTCGACGCGGCGGGCCGGCACGGCGTCGCGGTCGCCCGGATCGACGACGGGGAGCGTGTCGAGCTGATCTTCGACAAGAAGACCAAGGAATTCCTCGGTGAGCGCGAGGTCGCCGTCGAGGACCTGCCCGGTGGCTTCGAGAAGGGGGAGGTGACCGGCCGCTTCGCCGTCCTGGAGCGGGCCGTGGTGGACAAGCGGGGCGAGCGCCCGTAGCCGTCAGTCCCCGATGTCCTCCTTCCACAGCTGTGGATGACGTTCGGTGAAGTCCCGCATCAGCGCGATGCACTCGGCGTCGTCGAGCACGATGATCTCCACGCCGTGCTCGGCCAGCCAGTCGTGGCCGCCGTGGAAGGTGACCGCTTCGCCGATCACCACGCGGGAGATGCCGAACTGGCGGACCAGGCCCGAGCAGTACCAGCACGGGGAGAGGGTCGTCACCATCGTCGTGCCCCGGTACGAGCGCTGCCGTCCCGCCGCGCGGAAGGCGGCGGTCTCCGCGTGCAGCGACGGATCGCCGTCCTGCACGCGGCGGTTGCGGCCGCGGCCGAGCAGCGTGCCGTCGGCGCCGTAGAGGGCGGCGCCGATGGGGATGCCGCCCTCGGCGAGACCGGTGCGGGCCTCGGTGAGGGCGGTGCTGAGCCACGTGCGGGCGGTGGCCGGGGTGATCGAGTCCATGTGCTCAGTGTGTCCTGGCGGCTCTGTACCCTGGCCCGATCATCGCCGCACGGGCGGCAGTTGTGGGCTGGGCTGGGCTGGGAGGAATGTGATGGGTGCTCCGGCACTTCACGAGCTGCGGGAGGTCTGCCAGCCGCAGGCCAAGATGGCGAGCCGGAACGGCGAACACTGGGCCGGGCGGCTCTACATGCGCCGGATCTCCCTGCGCACCACCCGCCACCTGGTCCGCACCCCGGTCACGCCGGACCAGCTGACCTGGACCATGGTGGTGTGCGGGGTCGCCTCCGGGGCGGCCCTGATGATCCCGGGCCTGACCGGTGCCGTCCTCGCCGTGATCCTGATGCAGTTGTTCCTCCTCTTCGACTGCGTGGACGGCGAGGTGGCCCGCTGGAAGGGCCAGAACAGCGCCGCCGGGATCTACGTCGACCGCCTCGGCGCGTATCTCGCCGACGCAGCCCTGATGGCGGGCGCCGGGTACCGTGCCGCCGAGTCGGGCGTCGGCGGCTGGCTGTCGATCGGTGTGGCCACGGCTCTCGGTGTGGTCCTGCTCAAGGCTTCGACCGACCTGGTGGACGTGGCCCGCGCCCGCCGCGGCCTCGCCGTCGCCGACGACGAGTCCACCCGCCCCCGCTCCCAGGGCGTCGCCACGGTGCGCCGCATCGCCGCCGCGTTCAAGATCCACCGCGTGACCAACGGCATCGAGGCGTCCCTGGTCCTCCTGATCGCCGCGCTGGCGGACGCGGCGACGGGCGGCATCGAGCCGACCCGCTGGGCCCTGGGCGCGCTCGCGGTGATCACGTGGGTGATGGTCCCGGCCCACCTGCTGTCGATCCTGTCGTCGTCGCGGCTGCGGTGAGTGCGGGGCTACGGCACTGGTGATTTACGCGGTACGCGGGGTGCGTGACGGCGTCGACACTGCGGTGTCCGTGTCACCACCCGACTCCGTATCCGGAGGTGCCGATGTCCGGTCCGTTCAGCAGACGCAAGGCAAGGATTCCGTACCGCTCGTCATGGTTCTGGACGCGCCGCTTACGGGGGGTGCTGGCGGGTGCGCTGCTGCTGGCGGCGGCCGGTGTGGGTGCCGTGCCTGCCGCAGCGGCCGACGAACCGGACAGCCCGACCGTCACCACCCGGTACGGGCAAGTGCGGGGCGAGGCGGGGGAGTCCGCGTACTCCTATCTCGGCATCCCGTATGCCGCACCCCCGGTCGGCGACCTGCGCTGGAAGCCGCCCGCCCCGCCCGCCCGCTGGACGGGCGCCCGGGACGCGACAACGCCCGGCAACCCGTGCATGCAGGCCAACTCATCGACCCCCTGGGGTGATCTGGCGGGTCCCGGCACCCCCAGCGAGGACTGCCTCTACCTCAACGTCCATGCCCCCGCCGAGCGTTCCCCGCGCGCGCGTCCCGTCATGGTGTGGATCCACGGCGGCGGCTTCACCATCGGCTCCGGCACCTTCTACGACGGCAGTGAGCTGGCCGCCCGCGGCGACGTCATCGTCGTGACCCTCAACTACCGCCTCGGCGCCTTCGGTTACCTGGCCCACCCGGGACTGGCCGAGGAATCGCCCGAGGGCGTCTCCGGCAACTACGGCCTCCTCGACCAGCAGGCGGCCCTGCGCTGGGTGCGGCAGAACATCGCGGCGTTCGGCGGCGACCCCGGCGAGGTGACGGTCTTCGGGGAGTCCGCGGGCGGCGGCAGTGTCTGCCAGCACCTCGTCTCGCCACGCGCGCGTGGCCTGTTCCACCGCGCCATCGCCCAGTCGGGCTGCGGCTTCCCGCTGCCCACCCAGCAGTCCCAGCAGCACACCGGCACGTCCTGGGCGGACACCCTGGGCTGCGCCGACGTGGCCTGCCTGCGCGCCAAGCCGGCCTCCGCACTGCTCACCGCCGCGCAGAACCCCGGCGCCCGCTGGGTCCCCAACGTCGACGGCCGCGTCCTGCCGCTCCAGATCCCCGAGGCGCTGGAGAAGGGCCGCTTCCACCGGGTCCCCGTCCTCCAGGGCACCACCGCCGACGAGGGCCGCCTCACCGTGGCGACGACGTACGACCTCGCCGGCCGCCCACTCACCGCGGCCGGCTACCCGGTCGCCGTCCGCGCCCTCTACGGCGTCCGCGCCGACGCGGTCCTCGCCCGCTACCCGCTGGCGGAGTACGGCACCCCCGCCGAGGCCCTCGGCGCGATCCTCACCGACTCCCAGTTCGCCTGCCTCCAGTCACGCACCGCGCGGCTGATGGCCAGCCACACCCGCTCATACCAGTACGAGTTCGCCGACCGTCACGCCATGGACTACCTCAACCTGCCGGTCAGCTTCCCGCTCGGCGCCCCGCACGGCTCGGAGATCCGGTACGTCTTCGGCGGCGTCTCGGGCACCCCCGCCCAAAACGCCCTCGCCGCGAGGATGCTCGGCTACTGGACCGCCTTCGCCCACACCGGCGTCCCGTACGCGGCGGACGCCCCGCGCTGGAGCCAGTACCCGCAGGTCCAGGTGCTCGCCCCCGAGGTGATCACGGCGTCGACGAGCTTCCCGGAGGATCACAAGTGCGACCTGTGGAACCAGGCAGCAGGCTCCTGACCGGCTCCAGCACCACATAGTCCGCGATGCGGCGCCGGTAGCGCAGATGCCGGGTCTCCTGGGCGTGCCCGCGCTGCCACTCCGCGACCTCCTCCGGGCCCTCGCACGGCCCGGAGGAGGCCCCGCACCCGCCCTCGCCGCCCGACACACAACACGCCTCGTACTCCGGCCGGGCCGACGTGTCCGGCACGATCGCGTACGGCACGTACCGGAACAGCCGCCGGCCGCCCCCGCCGTGCTCCCGCCTCTGATGCCGGGCGAGCAGGACGTCCGCGTCCGTCTCCGCGCTGCCGTCACCGGCGGCCCGCGCGAGCGCCCGCCGCGCGCCCAGTTCAGCGCAGTCGGCGCAGCCGGGAACGGGCTCGGGCGGCGGGCCGATCGTCACGAGCGGGTACGACGTCAACATGCCTGTCCGCGAACGGCTGTTGGCGGCCCGCACCTCCGCGCTCAACCGCTCCTCCAAGGTCGCGGGCCGGACCGCCTCCGGATCCGCCTGCCACTCCCGGCCGCCGCCGACGGGGCGCAGCATCACGTACGGCCCCACCCGGTCCTGGTACTCACCGACCCGGCGCATGCGGCGGTCGTAGAGGAGCGTTCCCGGTTCCATACACCCTCCCGTTCGTCACTCTCGGTGTATCGAGCGTGGCTTAGGGGAATCGTCCGTATCAATGCTCGACGCGTGACACTCGACCACTGTCACGGAGGGTTGGGAGGGGGGCATCGTGAGCCGACGCAACGCCGAGGGTGGCTCGGGGGCCAGTACGGCTGCCGTATTCGGGGAGGTTCTGCGTCACTTCCGCGAGGCGGCGGACCTCACCCAGGAGGCACTGGCCGCACAGATACCGTGCGACCGGTCGCATGTCGCGCGGGTGGAGGCGGGCACGCGCGTGCCGACCGACACGTTCGCCAAGCTGTGCGATGAATTGCTGCGCACGGGTGGGGTGTTGCTGCGGCTGTGGGGGCGCATCGACTGGTATCCGCAGGTGGAGCATCCGGATTGGTTCCGGCGACGGGCTGAGATGGATGCGGTGGCTGTGTCGCTTCGGGAGTATCAAGAGCGGTTGATTCCGGGCCTGTTGCAGACGGAGCGGTACGCCAGGGCGCTGTTCGCGCGTGTGGCTCGGGGTGAGGAGTTGGAGGAGCGTGTACGGGCTCGGCTCAGCCGACAGCAGCGCTTCATGGCGGAGGGCGGGCCCTCGTACGTCGTCGTGATGGACGAGAGTTGTCTGCGCAACGTTGTGGGAGGCTCGGAGGTCATGCGGGACCAGTGCGCCGCCCTGCTGGACCTCGCGAAGCGGCCCAACATCCGCATTCAGGTAGCACCGGCAAGCTATCCGGAGCTGCTCCGCCCCAACGTCTCCATGTCGTTGATCGAACTCCCCGACGGGGAGCGGTGGGTGTACTCGGAGTCGCTCGACCGGGGCCATTTCAACAGCGATCCGGCCGTCTACGCACGTCACGCCCACACCTATGATGTGCTCAGGGCGGACGTCATGTCGGCCCGCGAGACTATCGCCCTCATCGGCGACGCGATGGAAGGGTACGGGCACCATGGCCAGCCACGAAGCCAGCGCGACGACCTGGATCAAGAGCAGCTACAGCGGAGAAAACGGCGGCAACTGCGTCGAGGTGGCCCCCGGATCTCCCGCCACCGTCCCCGTCCGAGACAGCAAGAACCCTGACGGCCCGGTGCTGTTGATCACCCGCTCCGCCTGGACGGCGTTCACCTCGGCCGTTCGCGGATCACGGTGATCAGGGCCATACCGGGAGATCACCACGCGGGCGGCCTGGTGCGTGCCTGAACCGGCGGGGAGCCGGACATCGGTCGAGGAAGAGGCTGGTGAACCTTGCCGAGGCGTCGCTGCTGAACATGTCCTTGGAGTAGGACGACAGTGGCTGCTCCGGCGATGACTCCGGCAGCGGCGACCACGCTCCACTTCAGCACTGCTTTCGGTCCTGGTCGGGTCGGCGTACCTTCCTGATCTGCTCGTCGGTGGACCGGCCGCAGCGCACCCGGAAACGAGCCGTGGGGTCGGGGCGTTCAAGGTCGAGGACGAGGGTGCGCTCGTCTGTCCACCCCTGGAGCCGGAACTCGGCGTTGCCGATGTGAACCAGCCCGAAGCGTGGTTCACCCGCGATGCACAACGTCAGACGGCCCGCGATGATGTCCACAGCCCCGGGCAGGCTGTCAGCGGGGTCGGCGTCGGAGTCGTCCGACCAGTCCGGGAACGTGGCGGGTATGTCGAGTTCACAGCGGAGCCTTTCCTGTTCGGCTGTCGGCAACGGCGCTTCTCGGCGGGCCATCAGCACGTCTGCCCACGGCAGTTGGGCGCGGAAGCCATCAGGGAAGAGGGCCATGAGGGCGGGGGTCGGGACGCAGTCCACCACCAGGTGGATACGACGTCGCGGGCTGCGGTTGCGAGCGATGTGCAGACGGTCGAAGTCCGCGTACCACAGCTGTCCGGCCTCCCAGTGGTAGGTCTGGCCGCCCACGATGAGTTCGGCGCCGGGCTGGGTCACGACGGGGATGTGCAGGCGCAGGGAACCCCAGGGGAAGTTGGTCCGTCCGTCGCGGTGCTCGTGTGTCTCGGCGCCCGGGCCGAGGGCCATGAGGCGGACGCTGTGCAGCGGGGCGGGGATCTGCGCCAGGACCTCGGCGTGGTAGGGGCAGCGGTCCAGTGCCGCGGTGTCGAGATGGTCTTCGAGACCGGCTCCGCCCGGGTCCGTGCGGTGCAGGCTGCCCGTGGGGCTCCGCAGGGGGATGATCTTCCAGTCGAAGGCGTCCTCCGTTCCCAGACCGTCTTGACTCACGGGTCGGTTGGGCCGCCAGGTGAACCCGGACAGCGCGTCGACTTCGGCCCCGAGGCGTGCGGCATCGGCGGTGAGGCCGAGGGGGACGGCCGGCGGCAGATGGGACCAGGTCGCGTCACCGACCGAGGTCGTGGAGGCAGTGGACACGGGGGAATCCTTAACTGTCGACGGGCAGGGGCGGCTGGTTCGAGGCCATGGGCGCAGAACGGCCGGATCGCCGCCAGTGGCGGCGTCCGCAGAGCAGGGCAGCCGAGGCGAGGGACGCGGTTCCGGCGGCGGCGAACACCCAGGACAGCGAAAGCCATTCCGCCAGGAGGCCGCCTGCGGCCAGGGCTGTGCCCTGTGCCGCGATGGAGCCTGCGCCACTGAGTGTCAGCGCGCGTCCCCTCAGGGACACGGGGACCCGCTCGACGAAGAGCTGGTCGAGCGGGAGGACGAAGGCGCTGCCGATACCACTGAGGAACAGCAGGGCCAACGCCACGGGCAAGGAGGGGCCGATGGCGAAGCCGATGAGCGGGCCCGCGGCGACCAGGACGAGCAGCGGGATACGGCGCACACGCGCCGCCGGGCTCATCCAGCGGGCGACGATGACTTCTCCGAGCACGGTTCCCACCGCAGGGGCGGCCAGCAGGAGACCCACTGCCGCCGTACCTCCGCCGAGCTCGTCGGCGTAGGGGGCGGCGAGCCCTTCGGGCATGACCAGCAGTGCGGTCGGAATCCACTGCAGGAGCAGCAGACGGCGTAACGCCGGATCGCCGAGAACGGCCCAGTTGCCCCGGGTCGTCGCGCGGATGATGCCGCCTGTGTGCGCGGAGCGCTGGGCGGCGGCCGGTCGGGGCCGGACCATCAGGAGAACCATGGTGAGGGAGAAGACGAACGTCGCGGCGTCGAGGAGCAGCGCGGTCCTCGGTGTGACCAGGACGAGCAGCAGGCCGCCCAGTCCGAATCCGAGGGTCTGGCCGAGTTGCACGGTTCCGGAGAACATCGACCGGGCCAGGACGTATCCCTCCATCCCCACGATCTCCGGCAGCATGGACTGCCGGGCTGCACGGAACATGGGTGTCAGGGCACCGGACACGGTGACCAGCACGAGCAGGGCCCAGACAGGTATCCCCGGCACCGTCATGGACAACACGCACAGCAGCCGTATCGTGTCGCCGATGAGCATGATGCGTCGTACGGGCAGCAGGTCCACCACGGCAGAAGCCAGCGCTGCCGTCAGCACCTGGGGCAGGAAGCCGAGCGCGAAGGTGAGCGCGGTCATGAACGCCGAGCGGGTGCGGTCGTAGACCAGCACGGACAAGGCGACTTTGCTGAGGACGTCCCCGAGAATCGAGACCGAGTGGGCGGCGAAGAGCCCGGTGAACTCACGGTTGGCCAGCAGTTTCCGGTAGGTGGTCGCTTCGCTCATCGCGGTTTGCCCAGGGCCATCGGGCATCGTGCGGTCGGCTCAGGCGCAAGGACGGCGGTATGCCGGACGCCGTCACCGGGCACAGCCGGCCGTGGTGTCAGCCGAACGCGCAGTCCGCTCGGCGTCAGTTCCCGGGAGGGATCGGGGACCACAGCCGATCCGGGGACAGCGGCAAGATGGAAGTCCCGCACGAGCAGTGCGGCGGCCAGTGTCATCTCGATGAGGCTCCAGGAGAGCCCCATGCACACCAGGGGACCGGCCCCGAAGGGCAGGTAGGCGTACTGCGGGGCAGCCGTGCCCGTGCCCTGCGGAAGCCAGCGGTCCGGGTCGAAGCGCAGCGGCTCGGGGAACCAGCGGGCGTCGCGCTGGATGACGTAGGAGGGGACCATGACCTTTGTGCCCGGTGCCAGGGTGTAGCCGCCCAGGTCCGTCTCCTTGAGTGTGTGGCGCGCGTACACCCAGTTCGGCGGCCACAGACGCAGTGCCTCCTTGACCACGCGGGCGGTGAACTCCAGTTTCCTGTAGTGGTCATGGCTGATGTCGCCCGACGCGGGGAGCACGGCCGTGGCTTCCGCGGCGATGCGCTCCTGGACGTCTGGGCGCTTGACCAGTTCGTGAACGGTCCATCCGAACCCCGATGAGGGGGCGCTCTGTGCTGCCAGCAACGTGGCGGCCAGCGTTTCCCGAATGACCTTGTCGGACAGGCGTCCATGCCTCCCTGTCGGCTTCATGAGCACGCCGAGCAGATCGTCACCCTCGGTCCGGTCGTCCCGCCGCCGTACCTCGATGACCCGTGCGATGCCCTTCTCCAGTGCCTGGTTGGCGCGGGCCACTCGGCGGTGACGGGGAAGCGGAAGCCAGGAAGGAAGAGCGATGAGGCTGCGGATGACCGGGAGGAGGGAATCAAACAGTTCCTGCTCCAGTCCCTCCGTGAGGTGAGCGTCCTCGGCGAAACAGATCATCGATCCGAGCCTGGAGGTGAGGGAACGCATCTCCGCGACCACATCGACTTCACCGTGGGATTTCCACGACGGAATCGCCTTGCGCATCTCCGCGGCGATCATCGGGATCTTTTCCTGCATTGCGGCAGGGCGCATACCGCGCATGCGCGCAGCCCGGGACGACATCCACTGCTGCTGCGTGGCTGCGTCTTCTTTCTGCTTTCGGTGCAGGAAGTCCACTTCCCCGCCGAAATCTCTGTTGGTCCGCAGAAGGACTTCCCCGGCCAGGGACGGGTCGGCGGCGACCACGATATGACGGTCGAAAGACCAGATCGCCCCGTGCTCCTGGGACATGCTGGTCATGAAGCCAAGACGGTCCTGGTCGTACGCGGGGCCGTTGCCGGCGAGGCGTCCGCCGACCGGTCCTGGAGGTCGGTTCATCAGCTCCTCCATAGAGGCGATCCGGAACTTCAGCCTCCGCGGGCGGGGAAGCAGTGCTCCCTCCCCGCCCACGGAAATCAGATTCCCTGACGTCAGTTCAGGGAGGCGGCTCAGTACTTGTAGCTCTTCCGTGGATTCGGCCGTTCCGGAATCTGGAACTGGCGAAAAATGATCGTCCCCCCGGGCGGTTTCTCCCGGGGCCTTGGTGCCATTTCAGGCTGTCGTTCCCGGATTTCCTGGTCCAGCGTTATAGCCCCGCACTAAGCTGCATGCAGCAAACTTCCAGGGGGTAAATATGGACAACGCGGGCATGTGGGATGTGCGGCGGCTGGACGAGACCGAGATCAGCATCTACCGCTGGGCCTCACGCGAGGGCTGGGTGGACGTGCCTGCGGCAGCCGCGACGCTCAACCTGCCGCCTGAGGAGGTTCAGCAGGCTGTCGAGGCCCTCGTGAAGCGGCATCTCCTGCGCACGGCGCCCGCAGGTCCGGGAGAAGAGCCCCGGGTTGTTCCCGTCGCGCCTCAGGCTGCCGCAGCGAGCGCGCTGACCCCGGCTGAGACCTTTCTGCGGAACCAGCTGGCCCGCGCTGAAGAGCTCCGCAGTGAGTACGACTTCCTGGAGAGTGTCTTCGCCGAGGGGCGGCAGGCCACGGGCGCCGGTGCGACCGCGCACGAGGTCCGGGACCTCAAGACCGTCGTCGACCTGATCGACGACGCTCTGGCCCGCTGCCAGGAAGAGGTACTTGCCTGCGAACCCAGTCGGGAGCAGCCCTACAGCCTGATCGAGCGCGCCTATGCGGGCGAACGGGGGGCACTTCAGAGAGGGGTGCGGATGCACACCCTGTACCAGCACACGGCCCGCTATCACGACGCGACCCAAAGGCACGTAGACCGGCTACTGGCCTCCGGGGCACAGGTACGGACCCTCAGTGACCTGTTCGGCAGGATGGTCGCCTTCGACCGGAGAACCGTCTTCATCCCGCACCACGAAGAACCTGACGGGGCAGTCATCATCAGTGACCCCGCTACCGTCAGCTACCTCTGCTCCGTGTTCGACCACGCCTGGGTCCTTGCCACCCCATACCGCCCCGGGCACCTCAGCAGCCCCTCTCTGGCCGGCGAAGCCAAGCAGGCCATCGTCCGCCTGCTGACCGAAGGCATGAAAGACGAAGTCATCGCCCGCCGACTCGGCATGTCGGTGCGGACATGCCGAAAGCACATCGCCGAGATCATGGAGACCTTCGGAGCCGAGAGCCGGTTCCAGGTCGGCTACCTCATCCGTGCACGCCTCGGGGAACCGGGCACCACAACAGCGGATCTCGATCACGTCATCGCTCCTGCCTGCTCCTCGGGCCAGCACGCCGAGCACACAGGGGATTCGGTCCGCTCCATGGATCGCACACCTCGGAGGCGAGGCGACGGTACGCAGAAATGAGAGGTCTGCGAGATCGCGGACCCTTGTTGGAGCCTGTCCGGCTTGCCTCTGATCTTCGTTCTCACAACCCTTTCGCGAAACGGCCCTCGCAACTGGACGGCGTTCACCTCGGCCGTTCGCGGATCTTCGCAACCGGGAGCCTGACGAGGACGGTGCCTACTGGCTTCCGCCCCCGCAGCCGCCGCTCCCACCACCCCCGCAACCACCACCGCCGCCGTACGCACTCGTACCGAGGCCGGAGTCGCCCCAGAGGGGCCGGTCTCCGGCGCGCCATGTCTCCGCGGCGGCCAGAGCCCTGAGCTCGGGATCCTGGACGGCGGCTGGGCCGGAGAGGGCGAGCGTGCCGGTGGGGGTGACGGCGAGGGCGGTGAGGGCGTTCGGCGGGCGGGAGGATGCGGGGCGTTCGCGTTCGCCGCGCAGGAGGTCGAGCGTGAACCGGACGCGGTGCGGGACGCGTTCCTCCGTCGGCTTGACGAGGGCGGCGGGTGCGGCGGCGAGGACGGCCAGGGCGAGGCCGGTCCACCAGAGGTGCGGGTCGCCGCCGATGAGTTCATAGGCGGTAGGCGCCAGCGCGAGAAGGGCCGCACACCACAGCAGCAGTCTCGCCCGATACTGCTTGCGCAACAGCGCGGAGCCGACCAAGAGCCCTTCGCCGCACAGCCGTTCCTCCACTTCCCGGACGGCACCGCTCCTGGCGACCTCGGCGACGAGCTTCCCGGCCCGCTCACTTCGCGCGACGCCGGCGGCCTTGACGACGGCCCCTTCCACGCCGCCCCGCGCAGCCCCGTCATGCAGGACGACCCGATCACCGCCGTCGATGACGGACATCCGCCCCTGCGCATGCATCCGCGCCAGCACGGCCGTCACGACCCGCCGCCGCCCACCGGCCAGACAGCCAAGCTCCTCGACGGTCAGCCCTTCACGGACGGCGACGTCCGCCTTCATTGCCACCGCGACCTTGACGGCGACGACCAGCCGATACGCCACCACCCCGGCCACGACGATCAACGCACCGACATAAACCCCCGCACGCACCATCCCATGCCCCCGTATCCACCGCCCTGCGCAGAACAGTTGTCCCCGCCCCACCAGATCGACAAGCCCTCGCTCCGCCCTCACCCGCCCGCGTGAACATCACCGGAACATGAGATCCCGACCACGACAACTTCCCTACGCTCGGCGCAACTTCAGAAGGCATATGCACGGAACAGGAATTCCATGGTCAAGCACCCGGACAAGCCCGCGGCCTGGGCCTACTACGCCGCCTACCTCTGGACGAAGTACAAGCTTCCGACGGTTCTCCTGGTCGTCTGCCAGGACTACGCGACCGCCAAGTGGGCCCAGCAGTCGGTCAGCAGCGGCCTCCCGCAGATCCCCGCGCTCACTCTTCAGCCATTGGTCGCCGGTCCGCACAACATGCCGGTCATCACCGACGCGGCCAAAGCCCGCGAGGATCTCGTGCTGGCCAGTCTTGCGGCCCGGCCAAGCACATCTGGAGGAACCTGGTGGCTGTGGACCTTTCCTTCTACAAGTCGTACATCGCCGAAGAGATCCGCGAGGAAGGCCGTGAGCAAGGGATTGCGGAGGCCGTGTTGCGCATCCTCGAGAAGCGCGGGCTCGCGGTCTCCGATGAGGTTCGCCGGCGGGTCACGGAATGCAGGAATCCCGAGCTGCTGGATCTCTGGCTCGACAGGGCCGTCACGGCGACCGAGACCGAAGAGATCTTCGACGGCGGCGAGTGACGAGGACGGCGCGGGCCACGGTCAGTCCTGGTCCGCGCTGATCGACCGCCAGATCCGGTCCGGCAGGACCCTCGCCGCCTCGTCCAGGTCGATGTCTCCCATGGTCAGCCAGCGGCGGCTCGCGCCGATCACCGGGCCCAGGATCAGCGACTCCAGCACCGGCTCCGGCAGGGGAGCCACCTCGCCGCGTTCCACATGCGTGCGCAGCCAGGCGGACAGCGGAGTCAGACGCGCTTCCTGCGCGTCGCGGAGCATCTGCGCCTGGGTCATCGTCAGACGGTCCGCGCGCGAGGAGTGCAGCAGCATGCCCACCGCACGATGTTCCTGGACGAAACCGACGTACGCCCGCACCAGCGCACGGATGCCCGTCCGGGCCGTGCGCGCGGGTTCCAGGGCCGCGAGCATCTCGCCCAGCAGACGCCCCAGCCAGCGCATCAGAAGGGCGTTCAGCAAGCCGTCGAGGCTGCCGAAGTGGTGGTACAGGCTGCCCAGACTGACCCCGCTGGCTTTGGTGACGGCGTGGACCGTCAGGCCCTGCTCGCCCTCCTCGGCGTAGACGCGCAGCGCCGCGTCCAGGAGCAGTTCGACGGTGGCTTCGCCGCGTTGCTGCTTCGGGGTCATGGGCGACACCGTCCTCGCGTGTCCTGCGTGCATCTACGCCAGTGATGCTACGTGGCCGAATCACCCCTGAACTAGAATCACTTTCTAGAAACTACTTCCAATCTTCCTCGCTCATGGTCCACACTGGACCCCGCGTCCGGACCCGTGTCCGTCCGTGCGGGCTGGGGGGAACGCATGGGCGCGGGTCCGGACGGACGGGGCGGCCGTGACCGGGAACGGGGAGCGAGTGAACGGGGACACCGGGTTCGACCTCGCGGGCAGCGGGGCCGAGCCTCTTCAGGACGACGATCCGCGCCAGATCGGGTCGATTCCGCTGGTCGGACGGCTCGGGGCCGGTGGCATGGGCCGGGTGTATCTGGGCGTGCACGAGGGGCGTTACGCCGCCGTCAAGCAGGTGCTGCCCTCCGTGGCCGGTGAGGACGAGGACTTCCTGCGCCGCTTCGGGCACGAGCTGGACAATCTCGCGCGGCTGCCCGCGGACGCGACCGCTCCGCTGCTCGCCGGTGACCGTGACGCCCGTCCGCCGTGGTTCGCCACCGCCTACGTCCCCGGCATCACCCTGCGGGAGGCCGTCGAGCTGCACGGGCCGCTGCCCGCCCGCGCGCTGTGGTTACTGCTGCGGGAGGCCGCGGCCGGTCTCGCGGCGGTGCACGAGCTGGACATGGTGCACCGCGACCTCAAGCCGTCCAACGTGATGCTGACCCTCGACGGGCTCACCCTCATCGACTTCGGGGTCGCCCGTGCCGCCGAGCAGAGCCAGGTCACCCGGACCGGCATGGTCGTCGGCACCCCGGCGTTCATGTCGCCCGAACAGGCCTCGGGCGTACGGGCGTCGAGCGGCGCCGTGGACGTGTTCGCGCTGGGCTCGGTGCTCGCGTACGCGGCCTCCGGCCGGCCGCCGTTCGGGGAGGACTCCGGGCACCCGGTGCTCTACCGCATCGTGCACGAGCAGCCCGATCTGGAGCCGTTGCGTGAGCTGGATCCGCAGCTCGCCGACGTCGTCGCGTCCTGCCTCGACAAGGACTACGAGGGCCGTCCCAGCGCCGCCGAACTCGTCGAACTCGCCGAGCAGCACGGCCCGTTCACGCCTCCGCTCTGGCCCGACGACATCACCGCACCGCTCACCGAGCGGGCCGCCTTCGCGGAGCGGATCCCGGAGCCCGATCGGCTGCCGGCGCCGGCGTCGGCGCCGGCACCCGTGCCCGAGCCCACGTCCGCGTCCACGCCGGACCCCGCGCCGCCCAAGAAGTGGAACCGGCGGACCAAGGTCGTGCTCGCCGTCGTACCCGTCGTGGTCGTCGCCGCCACGACGACGCTGGCGATCCGTCTGCTGCCCTACTCCACGCCCGCCGGGGACGAGGCCCGCGGAGGGGCCGCCACCGCCACCGCGTCCGCCGGGTCCTCACCCGGTGCGAACCCGTCCGGCTCCCCGGCCCACGGCTCCTCCGCGTCCGCGGGAGGGGAGAAGGCCAAGGGAGGCGAGGACGGCCGCGACGGTGACGACGGCAAGGGCGGAGAGAACGGAGAGGAGGGGCGCAACGGGCAGAACGGGGCGGACGGCAAGGGAACCGGCGCGGGCTCCGGCGGCAGCGACGGCGGCGGATCCGGTGACGGGTCCGGCGGTACCGAGGGAGGCGCCGGATCCGGGGGTTCCACCGCGTCCGGAGGCTCAGGCGGTGGCAGCGACGGCACCGGCGGCTCGGGAACCACCGGCACCTCCGGGGGTACCGGCCCGGACAGCCCCGCCTCCGGCACCGCTCAGTACCGCAACGGCGACACCGGCGAGTGCCTCTCCGCCCTCTACGGCGCCGCCCAGCACGGTTCCTGCTCGGGGGCCGCCGCCTCCTGGACCGTACGCAGCGCGTCCGACGGCAGCTTCCAGCTCGTCAACAACAGCAGTAAGCAGTGCATGTACGCCAACATGCTCGGGCAGGCCGTCTTCGTCGGCAGCTGCGGCAAGGCCTCGAGTTACTGGCGCTCGGCGTCCGGCGGCGCGCTCAAGAGCGTGTCCAACGGCGGCTGCCTCGACCTCGGCATGAACAGCGGGGTCATCACGGCCACCTGCGCGGGGGAGGCCTCCCAGCGCTGGACCAGGAGCTGACGCGGGGGCGGTCAGGCGGGCGCGGTTTTCAGGCGGAGGGCCCGCCCCGCTCACCGTCCCCCGGCTTGTCGTCCTTGTCCTTGCCCTTGTCCTCGTCCAGGGACTTAAGGAACTCGGGGTTGTCGTCCGGCGCCACCCACTGCTGCCGGCCACCGCCCCGGCCGCCCCGGCTCCACGCGGTGCCGATGCTGCCGCCCGCGCCCGCGGGCTGCCGCTTCTTGCCCGCGATGATCCACGAGATCGAGCCGACCAGCGGGAACAGCAGCACGAGGATCGCCCACAGCGGCTTGGGCATATGGCGGATGTCCTCGTCCTTCGTGCTGATGCAGTCGATGAACGCGTAAATGCTCAGCGCCAGCGGCACGAGGAACATCAGCACCCGAAGCATGGGGCCTCTCCAGCGAAAGCGGTGGGCGGTACAAGGCCAGCGTAGCCGCTCGGGGATACTTGACCGCATGGCTTACGACGATCTTCGCTCCCTGCTCAGGGCGCTGGAGCGCGAGGGTGACCTCAAGCGCATCAAGGCCGAGGTCGACCCGTATCTGGAGGTCGGTGAGATCGTCGACCGGGTGCAGAAGGCCGGCGGCCCGGCGCTGCTCTTCGAGAACGTGCGCGGCTCCAGCATGCCGCTGGCGATGAACGTGTACGGCACCGACCGCCGCCTGCTGAAGGCGCTCGGCCTGAAGTCGTACGCCGAGATCAGCGACAAGATCGGCGGGTTGCTGCGGCCCGAGCTGCCGCACGGGTTCGTCGGCATCCGCGAGGCCTTCGGCAAGCTCGGCGCGATGACGCACGTACCGCCGAAGAAGGTGAAGTCCGGCGACGCGCCCGTGCAGGAGGTCGTGCTGCGCGGCGACGACGTGGACCTGGAGCAGCTCCCGGCACTGTTCACCTGGCCCAAGGACGGCGGCTCCTTCTTCAACCTGGGCCTCACCCACACCAAGGACCCGGAGACGGGCATCCGCAACCTGGGCCTGTACCGCCTCCAGCGCCACGACAAGCGCACCATCGGCATGCACTGGCAGATCCACAAGGACAGCCGCAACCACTACCAGGTGGCCGCCCGCAGGGGCGAGCGGCTGCCGGTCGCGATCGCCTTCGGCTGCCCGCCCGCCGTGACGTACGCCTCCACCGCGCCGCTGCCCGGCGACATCGACGAGTACCTGTTCGCCGGGTTCGTGCAGGGCAAGCGGATCGAGATGGTCGACTGCAAGACGGTCCCGCTCCAGGTGCCCGCGAACGCCGAGGTCGTGCTGGAGGGCTGGCTGGAGCCCGGCGAGATGCTGCCGGAGGGCCCCTTCGGCGACCACACCGGCTTCTACACCCCGCAGGAGCCCTTCCCGGCCCTGAAGATCGACTGTGTGACGATGCGCAAGCGCCCGCTGCTCCAGTCGATCGTGGTCGGTCGTCCCCCGACGGAGGACGGCCCGCTGGGGCGGGCGACAGAGCGCTTCTTCCTGCCCCTCCTCAAGATCATCGTCCCGGACATCGTGGACTACCACCTCCCCGAGGCCGGCGGCTTCCACAACTGCGCGATCGTCTCGATCGACAAGAAGTACCCCAAGCACGCGCAGAAGGTCATGCACGCCATCTGGGGCGCCCACATGATGTCGCTGACCAAGCTGATCGTGGTCGTCGACTCCGACTGCGACGTGCACGACCTGCACGAAGTCGCCTGGCGGGCGCTCGGCAACACCGACTACGCCCGCGACCTCACGGTCGTAGAAGGCCCCGTCGACCATCTCGACCACGCCTCGTATCAGCAGTTCTGGGGCGGCAAGGCCGGCATCGACGCGACGAAGAAGTGGCCCGAGGAGGGGTACACACGCGACGGCGGCTGGCCCGACATGGTCGAGTCCGACCCGGAGACCGCCGCGAAGGTGGACCGCCGCTGGAAGGAGTACGGACTGTGACGTCGGCCTCCGCCGCGCTGCCGCAGCAGCCGGGACGCACCAAGGCGTTCCTGCGCCTGGTGATGATCGAGCACTCCGTCTTCGCCCTGCCCTTCGCCTACATCGCCTCGCTCACCGCGATGTACGAGTGGGACAAGAACATCCACTGGGGCAAGCTCCTGCTGGTCACCCTGGCGATGGTCGGCCTGCGCACCTTCGCCATGGCCGCGAACCGGATCATCGACCGCGAGATCGACGCCCGGAACCCGCGCACGGCCCACCGCGAGCTGGTCACCGGCGCGATGTCGGTGAGGCACGCGTGGACCGGCGCGCTCATCGCCCTGGCCGTCTTCCTGGCCGCGGCGGCCCTGCTCAACCCGCTGTGCCTGGCCCTCGCGCCCGTCGCGGTCATCCCGATGGTGGTGTACCCGTACGGCAAACGCTTCACGAACTTCCCCCAGGCCATCCTGGGTCTCGCCCAGGCCATGGGCCCGATCGGCGGCTGGCTGGCGATCACCGGGGCCTGGTCCTGGGAGGCGGTCGTCCTGGGCCTCGCCGTCGGCATCTGGATCGGCGGCTTCGACCTGATCTACGCCTGCCAGGACGTCGACACCGACCGCGAGGTCGGCGTGAAGTCGGTCCCGGCCCGCTTCGGCATCCCGGCCGCCATCTGGGGCGCCCGCGCCTGCCACACCGTCACCACGGCCCTGTTCGTCTGGTACGCCCTCCTCACCGACGCCGGCGCCTTCTTCTGGCTGGGCCTCCTGATCGTCGCAGCCGCCTTCGTCTACGAGCACACGATCGTCCGCCCGACCGACCTCTCCCGTCTGAACCGAGCCTTCTTCTCGGTCAACGGCTTCATCGGCATCGCACTCTTCGTGTGCGCGCTGCTGGACCTGCTGGTGCGGGGGCTCACGGCATAGGCGGCACGGGCGGGCGGCGGCGGAAGAGGAATGCTGCCGTCATGCCCGATATCAGGCCGATCAGGTGGCCCTGCCAGCTGATGCCGGTTTGGGTGGGGGCTATGCCCGCCAGGATGGAGCCGCCCCAGACGGCGGCTATCAGGACGGCGATCAGGACGCCGGCGGGGCGGCGTTCCACGAAGCCGGTGATCAGGAGGAAGCCGAAGAGGCCGAAGACCAGGCCGGAGGCGCCCGCTGTGTTGCTGTGCTCCGGGGAGAGCAGCCATACGCCCAGTCCGTCCGCCACGATGATCAGCGCGCACACCGCGGCGAATCTGCGCAGGCCGCCCAGCGCCGCCAGGAAGCCCAGGACCAGCAGCGGCACGCTGTTCGCCGCCACATGGGCGAAGCCGAAGTGCAGGAACGCGGCCGGGACGATGTCCGTCAGTTCAGCGGGGTCCCGGGGGCTGATGCCGAAGTCGTCCAGCGCGTGGCCGGTCGCCACGTCCACCACTTCCAGCAGCCACAACAGCGCGACCCAGCCCACCATCAGCTTGGCCGCGGCCCTCGCGCGGTCGCCGCGCGACCACTCCACCGCCGTACCCGACATGGCAACCCCTGCACTCACTCGTCCCCTCCGGGCAACGCACGGGCCCCCTTGCCCGGTTCCCACCCTGCGGAGCCGGATAGGCTCGGGGGTGTGAACCCAGTCAAGCCAGGAGAGACGGCGCGTACGCCTTGGATCGTAGGGGTGTCCGGCGCATCCGGCACCCCTTATGCGGCCGCCGTGCTGCGTGCGCTGCTCGCCGCCGGCGAGAGCGTCGACCTGGTCGTCTCCCGGGCCTCGCGGCTCACCCTGCTCGATGAGACCGGGATCTCCTTCCGCGACGCCCACTGGCGCGACGACCTGCGGGAATGGCTCGCCCGGGGCGCCGACGGCAAGCCCGGCACCTTCACCGTGGACCTCGACGCCGTACGGTACTGGGCCGCCGGTGACCTGGCCGCCGGGCCGTCCTCGGGGTCGTACCCGAGTAAGGGCATGCTGATCGTGCCCGCCTCCACGGCCTGTGTGGCCGGTGTCGCGCTCGGGCTGTCCAAGGACCTGTTGCAGCGGGCGGCGAGCGTGACCCTCAAGGAGCGGCGCACACTGGTCGTGGCCGTACGGGAGACCCCGCTGAACGGCCAGACCCTGCGGCAGCTGGTCGCCCTCGACGACGCGGGCGCGACCGTGGTGCCCGCCTCACCGGCCTTCTACGCGGGCGCGACGCACATCCAGGACCTGGTGGACTTCGTCGCCGGACGCGTACTCGACGCGGCGGGGGTCGAGCACGGGCTCTACCGCCGCTGGCAGGGGGACCTCGGCGGCGGGTCCCGAACCACCTGAGCACCTCACGTACTTCTGACCCACGCATTCTTCAGACCTCTTCAGCGGAAGGCTTCGATCGCAATGGACGCGGTGGACAGGCAGCTCATCCAGGCCCTGAGGGAGAACGGCCGGGCCTCCTACGCGGAGCTGGGGCGCCTCGTCGGTCTGTCGGGACCCAGCGTCACCGACCGCATCAACCGGCTCGAGGCGGCCGGTGTCATCACCGGCTACCGGGCCACCGTGGACGCCGCCTCGCTCGGCCTCGGCGTCACCGCCCTGATCGGCATCTCGCTGTCCGACGCCGCCGACCACGAGGACGTGGCGCAGCGGCTGCGGGACCTGCAGGAGATCGAGGACTGCTGGTTCATCGCCGGCGACGACTCCTACATGCTCAAGGTGCGGGCGACGGACGTCGACGGGCTGGAGAAGATCATCCGGCGGCTGTCCGGCACGAAGGGCGTCTCCCGGACCCGTACGACCATCGTGCTCTCCACCAAGTGGGAGAACCGGGTGGGTGAGCTGCCCGAAGAGGTGCACTGACCGGGGCGTACGGTGGTCGGGTCTGTCTTCTTGGAAAGAGGTGTCGGCATGGACGTCGGGCTCAAGCGCGAGCTGGAGGAGAAGGTCCGCTCCGGTGAGCGGCTGACCCGTGAGGACGGCATCGCGCTGTACGAGTCGGACGACCTGGCGTGGCTGGGCGGGCTCGCGCACGAGGTGCGGACGCGGCTCAACGGTGACGTCGTGCACTTCAACGTCAACCGGCACCTCAACATGACGAACGTGTGCACCGCCTCGTGCGCGTACTGCTCCTTCCAGCGCAAGCCGGGGGAGAAGGACGCGTACACCATGCGCATCGAGGAGGCGGTGAAGCTCGCCAAGGAGATGGAGTCGGAGAACCTCACCGAGCTGCACATCGTCAACGGGCTGCACCCCAATCTGCCGTGGCGCTACTACCCGCGGTCGCTGCGCGAGCTGAAGGCCGCGCTGCCGAACGTGTCGCTGAAGGCGTTCACGGCGACGGAGATCCATCACTTCGAGACGATCTCCGGGCTGAGCGCGTCGGAGATCCTCGACGAGCTGATCGACGCCGGGCTGGAGTCCCTCACCGGTGGCGGTGCGGAGATCTTCGACTGGGAGGTCCGGCAGCACATCGTCGATCACAGGACTCACTGGGAGGACTGGTCGAGGATTCACCGGCTGGCGCACGAGAAGGGGCTGAAGACCCCGTGCACCATGCTGTACGGCCACATCGAGGAGCCGCGCCACCGGGTGGACCACGTCCTGCGGCTGCGGGAGCTCCAGGACGAGACCGGCGGCTTCCAGGTCTTCATCCCGCTGCGCTACCAGCACGACTTCGTCGACATGAAGGACGGCAAGGTCCGCAACCGGCTCCAGGCGCGGACGCAGATGGCGACGGGGGCGGAGGCGCTGAAGACGTTCGCGGTGTCGCGGTTGCTGTTCGACAACGTGCCGCACGTCAAGGTGTTCTGGGTGATGCACGGGGTGCAGACGGCGCAGCTGGCGTTGCAGCACGGGGCCGATGACATGGACGGGTCGGTCGTCGAGTACAAGATCACGCATGATGCGGACAATTTCGGGACGCCGAGCAAGTTGACGCGTGAGGATCTGCTGGAGCTGATCCGGGATGCGGGGTTCCGGCCGGTGGAGCGGAACACTCGGTACGAGATCATTCGGGAGTATGAGGGGGCGGATCCGGGGCGGCGGGAGTCGCCTCAGCCGATGCGGGTTTGAGGCGCCTATTGGGTGGGGGCGTTCGGTCGTACGGCGGCTGCGGGTGCGTGGGGGTTGGTCGCGCAGTTCCCCGCGCCCCTTTCAGGTAGGTCGACTGCACGTCCCTAAGGGGCGCGGGGAACTGCGCGATCAGCCACGAACCACCCGCAGCCCGCATGGATCCGCAGCCCTACGGCGGGTACCCGGGCCCCATGCCCCCCGAGGACGCCTACACGGCGGAACCCTTTCTTCCGGAGCGGCTCAGCCTCCCCGCTCTGCGTCAGGCCGCAGCCGCCTGCCGGGGCTGTCCGCTGCACCTGGATGCCACCCAGACGGTCTTCGGCGCCGGAGACCAAGACGCCCGCCTCATGCTCGTAGGCGAACAACCCGGTGATCAGGAGGACCGGCAAGGGAAACCCTTCGTCGGCCCCGCGGGGAAACTGCTCGACCGGGCGCTGGAGGACGCCGGGCTCGACCCGGCGGACGCGTACGTCACCAACGCCGTGAAGCACTTCAAGTTCACCCAGGCCGAACCCCGTAAGCGCCGCATTCACAAGGCGCCGTCGCTGCGGGAGATGACGGCGTGCGGGCCGTGGCTCGCGGCCGAGCTCGCCGTCGTGGAACCCGAGTTGATCGTGATTCTCGGTGCCACCGCGGGCAAGGCTCTGTTCGGATCGTCCTTCCGGGTCGGCGAGGTGCGCGGGGCGCTGCTGGAGCGGGAGATCCATGGGCGGGTGGAGAAGCTGGTGGCGACCGTCCATCCCTCCTCGGTGCTGCGGGCGCGGGACGACAAGGAGCGGCAGGCGGCGTACGAAGGGCTGGTCGCCGACCTGAAAGTGGCTGCGGAGGCACTTGGGTAAGGGCTAGTCTGCTTCTATGCCTCTTACCTTCACGCTCGATCCCGCTGTGACCCCCGACCTCCGCGACGGCCTCCTCGATCTGTGGGCCGATGTCAGCAACGCCGGCGGTGCCGTCGGGTTCGTGCCGCCGGTGAGCCCGGAGGAGATCCGGCCGGAGCTGGTGCGGCAGTTCGCCGCCATGGAGGAGGAGCGGTCACGGCTGCTCGTCGGGTACGACGAGGAGGGGCGGGTGGCCGCCACGGCGTTCCTCACGCGCAACACGCACCGGCTGATGACCCACTGGATCTGGCTCTACACCGTGATGGTCCACCCCCGTCACCAGGGCAAGGGCTACGGGCGTGACCTGCTCGCGGCGGCCGAGCGTGCCGCTCGCGGCATGGACGGGATCGAGGCGATCCGGCTGGCCTGCCGAGGTGGGCTGGGGCTGGAGCGCTTCTACGGGGCGTGCGGCTACAAGGAGGTCGGCCGCGTGCCGGGGGCGATCCGGGTGGCGCCGGGTGACGACCGGGACGACATCATCATGCTGCTGCCGCTGGGCTGAGCGGTCCCACCCCCCTGAAAGATCCGTCCCCCGGCATGCTTCACTGGACGGTGCCTCTTTGTGCCAGAAACGGAAGAGTGGATTGAGATGCTCCGCTACACGCTGATGCGCCTCGGGATCTTCGTGGGCTGCCTCGTGGTCGTCTGGGGTCTCGTCTACTCCGGCCTCGCCCCGCGCGGCCTCGGCGACTCCAACGGCCTGTGGGTCGTGCTGCTCGCGCTGCTGATCTCGGCCCCGATCAGCTTCGTTGTGCTGCGCAAGGAGCGGGACCGTGCCTCCGAGCAGATCGTGCGGCGGGTGGACCGGGTGAAGGCGAACCTGGAGGCCAACCGCAATCAGGAGGACGGCGCGGACGACGCCGCCCGTGCGCAGGGGCAGGCTTCGTAACGTCCGCCATACCGCGCGCTGAGACTGACGCGCCCCGGTTTCCGAAATCACTGGGAACCGGGGCGCTTTGTCATGTGTGGGTGCTTTCTGCCTCGCGCCTGTCAAAGTAAGGCTTTGAGGTTCTCAAAGTTGAAGTGTTAAGGTCTCGGGGTGAAGTCAGCAGCCGTGTTCCCCACGCCCCGGAGTGTTCCGCTCGTGGCGCGCCTGCACGTGGATCTCTGCCGGGTCGCCTCCGCGAGCTGTCGTCCCTGACGTATCGGGCGACACCACACCGTTCGCCGCGCCGCACGACCACCACGTCACAGTCCTTACGCGTCCCCTTTACGGAGCATGTCCGTGTCCACGAACACGAAGTCTTTCTCGCTGCCCTTCCGGGCACCCTTCTGGGCCCAGATACTCGTCGGTCTCGTCCTGGGCGTCCTGCTCGGCTGGCTCGCCCGCAGCCAGGACATATCCTGGCTGGTCACGACTCTGGAGAAGGTCGGCGGCACCTTCATCGGCCTGCTGAAGCTGGCCGTCGCCCCGCTGGTCTTCTTCGCGATCCTGGTGTCGATCACCAATCTGCGGAAGGTCAACAACGCGGCGCGGCTGGCGTCGCGCACGCTGCTGTGGTTCATGATCACGTCGCTGATCGCGGTGGCCATCGGCCTCGCCATCGGACTGGTCACCAACCCGGGCGCCGGTACCGGGCTCACCCCGAAGGACGGGGCGAAGCCCGATGACACCGGGTCCTGGATCGACTTCCTCACCGGCATCGTGCCGACGGACGTCATCACGCCGTTCACCCAGCTGAACGTGCTGCAGATCGTCTTCATGGCCGCCGTCGCCGGTATCGCGGCGCTGCAGCTCGGTGAGAAGGCCCAGCCGATCCTCACGCTGAGCGAGTCCGTGCTGGAGCTGCTGCAGAAGGCGCTGTGGTGGGTCATCCGGCTCGCCCCGCTCGGCACGGTGGGTCTGATCGGCAACGCCATCGCCACGTACGGCTGGGACCTGATCGGCAAGTACGCCACGTTCACCGCCGACATCTACGTCGGCTGCCTGATCGTGCTGTTCGGTGTGTACCCGGCGCTGCTCGCCGGTGTGGCCAAGGTGAACCCGCTGCAGTTCTTCAAGGGCGCCTGGCCCGCGATCCAGCTGGCGTTCGTGTCGAGGTCGTCGGTGGGCACCATGCCGCTGACGCAGAAGGTGACCGAGCGGCTGGGCGTGCCGAAGGAGTACGCGTCGTTCGCGGTGCCGTTCGGCGCGACGACCAAGATGGACGGCTGCGCCGCCATCTACCCGGCGATCGCCGCGATCTTCGTCGCGCAGATCTTCGACATCCAGCTGGGCGTCGGTGACTACCTGCTGATCGCGTTCGTGTCGGTGGTCGGCTCGGCCGCGACCGCCGGTCTCACCGGCGCGACGGTCATGCTGACGCTGACCCTGTCCACGCTGGGGCTGCCGATGGAGGGCGTGGGCCTGCTGCTGGCCATCGACCCGATCCTCGACATGATCCGTACCGCGACGAACGTCGCCGGGCAGGCGCTGGTGCCGGTCATCGTCTCGGCCCGGGAGAAGCTGCTGGACCGCGAGGCCTACGACACGGTGCATGCGTCGCCGGTGGACGAGGCGCCGGCGGAGGGCGACCGCGAGCCGGTTGCGGCTGCGGCCTGACGGTCGGGACGGGGCGGTGGTGGCCGTCCTCGGTCCGGCGCGACATCGGTCGCTTGACGAGGGACCGGTGTTGACGCGCCGGCCACTGCGGGCGGACACCACCGCCCCGTCCCGTTGCCGTCGTGGGCGGGTGTGGCACGCAGAACCGGCTAGTTGATCTGGCCGACCGGTCGCATGGTGATGTGGTTGATGTCCACGCCTTCTGGCTGGTTGAGGGCGAAGGCGATCGCGTCGGCGATCTGTACGGCCGTCATGGTCGGAGCGTCGTCGGGGCGTCCGCCGCGGTTGTCCCAGAAGGGCGTGTCCACCATCCCGGGGGCGACGAGGGTGACGCCGACGCCGTCCTGGGTGACCAGCAAGCGGGTGTTCTCGGCCAGGGCGTGGGCGGCCCACTTGGTGACCGAATACAGATTGCCGGGGGTGTTCTTGACGCCGGCGACGGAGCCGACGATGACGATGCGGCCCCGGGACTCCTTGAGGTGCGGAAGAGTCTCCCGTACCAGCAGCGCGGGGCCCAGGACGTTGGTGAGGACCATGGCACGCATGGCCTCCGGGGTGTGTTCCGTCAGGATGCCGGGCAGGGAGAACCCGGCGTTGGCGATGACGTTGTCCAGCCGGCCCCAGGCCTGCAGGGTCTGTCGTACGGCAGAGGCGACGTGGCTGTCGTCACTGGTGTCGCCAGGGATGGTCATCAGCCGGTCTCCGGCTCCGGCGGCGGCCGAGAAGGCCGAGAGCCGGTCGGCGTCGCGTGCGGTGACGGCGACGCGGTGACCCTGCTTGAGCAGGGTGCGTGCGGTGGCGGCGCCGATGCCGGTCGAGCCGCCCGTGATCAGAGTGACGGGTTCCACGGGTGAGCCTCCTCGTTGATGGCGGGCATGGGGGGCCCGCCGGCGTTCCATGCGTCGATGAATGAGGGCTGGCGCGATATGTCGACCAGCTCGATGTCGGCGCCGATCCCGGGGACACGGTGGTAGGCGAACGGGCGGCCGTAGGGGCAGCCCGAGAACTCCTCGCGCATCCCGTGGGCGGTGAGGCGTTCGCTGCCGGCTTCGATGTCGGAGGTCCAGAAGCCGATGTGGTGGAACGCGGGCTTGCGGGTGTCCCCCCAAGGCCCGCCCGGGGGCGCCTCGATCAGCTCGATGAACGGGGCGCCGCCCTGGGTGAAGACGATCCGGTAGTCCCACTCGCCGATGGCGGCCCGCACCGGCTCATGCCAGGTGACCGCTGCGGCCGTGGCGAGGTCGCGCATGGCGGCTTCCAGGTCCGGGACGGTGAAGCACACGTGGTACAGGCCGCTCACACGCTCTCCTTGACCGGCTCGGTCGTCCGGGCGCTCGGCGCGGGGAAGGCATGGCGGCGGGCGCCGATCGCGAGGGCGAGCGCGAGTGCGAAGACGGCGAAGGACACCCAGGGCAGCGTGGCCACATCGGACAGGCCGAGGCTCAGGCCGCCGGCGACGGAACCGAGGGACATGCCCGCGTTGAGAACGGTCACGATCATCGCTTGGGCCACCTCGGCGGCGGACCCGGCCGCTCTGGCGGACGCCGCCTGGAACATGGTCGGAGCGAGGCCCAGCGCGAAACCCCAGGCGGCGGTGGTGACGACGACGATCCAGGCGTGAGTGCCGGCGACCGCGAAGACCGCCATACAGGCGGTGAACAGGCCGAGCGTGCCGACGACCACGGCGCGCAGGTTCTTGTCGATGAATGCTCCCGCGGTGAACAACCCGGCCATGGCCGCGATGCCGAAGGCGAGGAGGACGACGTCCACGTGCTCGCCCAGGTCGGCCCGTTCCAGGTACGGGGCGACGTAGGTGTAGAGGTTCATATGGCCGACTTCGAACAGCAGCGCGGCGGTGAGGATGGCGGCCAGCCCCGGCAGCAGGAACACCCGGCGCAGCGGGAGCCGGGTGCTTGCCGGTTCCCCGGGGAGGGCAGTGACGGTGCCCTGGATCCACACGGCCACGATCAGGGCGAGGCCGCCGATGACGGCGAACGTGTAGCGCCACCCGATGGCGTCGCCCGCCCAGGTGCCGACCGGCACGCCGAAGGCCAGCGCCGTGGGCACGCCGGCCATCGACACGGCCAGGGCGCGGCCTTTGAGCGGCTCGTCGACCAGGCGCATGGCGTATCCGGCGATCATCGCCCACTGGACACCGGCGGCCATGCCGGCGAGGGCGCGAGCGGTCATGGTGAGGGCGTAGCTGGATGAGACCGCGGTGAGGACGTTGACCAGGGCGACCGCGGCGACGGTGGCGACCAGCACGGGCCTGCGGGGCAGTCCGCGGGTGAGTGTGGTCAGGGGTATGGCCGCGATGACGGAGCCGGCCGCGTAGACCGTCAGAAGCTGCCCGGCCTGTGCTTCGGACACGGACAGGCCGTCGCTGAGGTGCGGAAGCAGGCCGGCCGGCACGGTTTCGGTGAGCATGGTGAGAAACCCCGCCGTCGCGAGTGCGAGCAGGGCTGAAAGCGGAAGGCGGTTGTCGGAACGTGATGTCACGGCTGTGACGTTCCCCCTTGGTGTGGTGGAGCCGGACCCTCGCTGAGCGAGGTGGCGCCGGAACCCGGCGGTCATCGGGGCACGGGTTCCGGCGATCGACCGTAGTGGCGTCAGACGCCGTTGGTGTTGATGAAGCGTGGGCCGTAGAAAACGGGCTGGTTCAGATCGGTGTAGCGGGCAAGGGTCGCGAACTCGTCCGGGTACAGGCTCTCGAGTGCCTGGACGGCGGCGCCCGGGACCTGGTGGCGCATGATGTTGAAGCAGGACCGGACACGCATCTGGTCCATCTGTGTCACCGCGGCCCCGAGCGAGGGCCACCAGGTCTCGACGGGTCCGTTCCACGCCCGGTCCAGGGCGTCCATCATCAGCGTGTACGCGTCGTCGAACCCCTCGAGTTCCTTGCGGACCTCGGCTGCGTCGGGGTCCAGGGTGAGAAGCCCGGCATAGCCGTCGGAGGGGACGGCGAGGGTGTTGATGACGACCGGCCAGACGATCTCCTCGCCCCGGAAGAAGTCCGGTTCGTTCTGCTGGTCGATCGAGGCTCCGTCGTCCGGGGCGAGGTAGCGGCGGCCGTAACGGAGTTCGGCGAAGCGGGCGTAGTGCGAGCCCTCCTTCTGGAAGTCGACGCCCGCTTCGACGGTTCCCTCGCCCTCGCCCTCGCCCTGTTCGGTGATGATGTCCAGGCCGTGATGGAACTTCTCCACCGGGTCGACGCCCTCCTCCGGGGCGAAGGTGAGATAGCCCAGGTTGCCGCCCACCTGGTTGGCCGGTCCACCGCATTCGACCGCGCGGCGTACGGCGTCCTTGTGGGAGTCGATGGCCTCCCGGACGGCGTCGTAGAAGGCGCCGATGGTCGGGTAGGGCGTGTTGCGCCGACGGGAGTTGAGCATGAACGCCGGTGCTTCCAGGCGCATGAAGTTCTCCAGCGAGCGCGGCGAGAGCTGGGCCAGGACGACCGGCAGGTCCGGGGCCACTCCGCCGGGCAGGCCCCGGGTCGCGTACTTCGGGGCGAGCGTGCGGATTCGGGGTCGGCCGCCGAGCGCGGCGACCATGTTGGCGGCGATGGCCATGTGGACCATCTCCTCCATGAGCACGCTGCGGATCGTGTTGTACGAGGGGTAGTTCTGCACCTCCAGCGAGTACATGGCCGCGCAGTACAGCGGCATCGTCGAGTGCTCCAGCGCCACGGCGGTCTGAAGCGCTCCGCGTATCCAGTCGACGTCCCGCAGCGCTACGGGTGTGACCTGGGCGGTCATGGGCGGCCTCCCGCGAACGGTCAGAGGCTGTCGTCGGCCTTGGCCGGGAACAGCATCGGCTGGAACAGATCCTGGAAAGAGGTCTCCAGTTCGGGGTGGTGGTAGAACTCCGGGCCCTGTTCCTCGAAGATCGCGTCGCCTATGCCGCCGTAGGTGTCGAACATCATCGCCACGATGGTGCCGACCTCGCGTCCGAAATAGTGGGCCACCAGGGCGACGGCGCCGCCGTTGATGCCGTAGGACCCGGTGAACGTCCAGATGCGGGAGGACGGGTTGGCCACCCACATGCGCCGGTTCTCGGGCACGTTGAAACCTTCCTCACGCATACCGCGGGCAATCGCGGATACGGAGGTGACCGCCTCGTCGTTGACGATGCCGGCGCGCACGATCGCACCGACGCCCGAGCAGTTCGCGGCGATGATCCTCCCGGCCTCGTGGTGCCTGCGGATCGCCTTGAGCACTCGCTCGTCGGAGAGGAGGGCGCCGGAGCCGACACCGCCGGGGACGTAGAAGATGTCGAACAGGTCGTCCTCGCCGAGCACCCCGTCCGGGACGACGTTGGTCCCCATCTGCATCTTGATCACACCTGGCTCGAGGGAGACCAGCCGCACGTCCAGGTCGCGGGGTGCGGCCTCCCGCTGCCAGGGCGCGATGGAGCCGTTCAGCACCATGGCGGTGCCCTTGAAGATCTCGGTCGGGGTCAGGCAGTCCTGCTCGGAGACGGACTCGTAGCCGAGGACGCCGATGGAGTCGATCTGCGTAGTGATCGTGCCCGGTACGGGCTGCGGCTCGGGCCGGCGTCCGCGCACAGGAGTAGGAGTGCTCACGGTGTGTCACCCTTCGCTTGAGTAAAAGCGGCTGAAGGCGTCCGGTCGTGGGACGGCCCGGTACCGACCCTCACACCGGCCGACACCTGGGTTCAAATAAGGACAAGAGCAGGGGGCCATCACCGTGCTGCGGTGCGCTCATGCCGTTATTCCTGACCGCGTCGTTCCTTATTTGGCTCCGCGTCAGCTCCTGCCTAGGTTCGTTGTCGGCCGGGGACACCAGGCCACGAAGGGGGATTCATGTCTGAGCTGACGCAAAGTCAGATCACCACGCACCAGCCGCAGCACGACTCCGTCATACGCATCGACCCAGGCCCGCGGGACTTCTCGAGCCTCAACGAAGTCGTCCGCAAGGGATCGAGGATCGGCAACGAGCGCTTGGACGGCGACGACCACCTCAACGAGGTCGTCCCCAAGCCGTGGGGGATGGAGTACCGCATCTACGTGGACGACTTCATCGACGTGTGGAATCTGAGGATCGAGCAGGGCCAGTCCACGTCGATGCATGTCCACCCCCGCAAACTCACCTATCTGCTGTGCCTCGCCGGACAGGGGGTCACGGACACGCTCACCCAGCAGTACCCCCTCGGCGCCGGCACGATTCTGCGTATCGGCGGTGGCGCCTTCCACGCCACCCGCAGCCTCGGCCCCGGGCCGCTGTGGCTGGTGGAGGTCGAAGCCCCGCGCAACAAGTTCGACCTCATCCGGCTGCGCGACAACTACGCTCGGGAGAACACCGCCTACGAGACCGACTACGCCGAGGCCCCGGACGTGCCGGCCCAGCCGGTGTCGTACCTGCCGCAGGCCCGGCTGCGGGAGAAGTCGCCCGGCGGCGAGTTCTCCTTCTCCGTCCGCGCAGGCATGGACGTCTTCTACCGGCGCCGGCGGCAGGACCTGTTCCACATCCCGCTCGGCCTGACCGGTGTCATCACCGGCGAAGTGGACATCCTCGCGCCCGCCCGGGGCGACAGCCGCCGCCCGGCACTCGACCAGTACTACCTCTCCCTCGCGCTCGCCTGACCGCCAGGGGTGTCCGCATCGCTCCGCACCGACCCGGAGCGACGTTTCGTACCGACCCAGAACGGAGCACACCCATGCCCAGCGCCGTGATCATCACCGGCCCCGGCTTCCAGGACCACGACGTCGTCTACACCTACTACCGGCTCCTGGAGGAGGGCTGGCACGTGGACGTCGCCACCAGGAACGGTGCCGACGTCATCGGCAAGTACGGTGTCCCGCTGCCGATGGACAAGACCGCCAAGCCCCTGGTCGCCTTCGACCAGCTCGATGCCGCCGCCTACGACGCGGTGATCCTCACCGGCGGTCATGAAGCCCCCGACCGCGTCCGGCAGGACGCGCACGTCCTCGACTTCGTGCGTGCCATGGACCGGGAGGAGAAGGTCGTGGCCGGCCTGTGCCACGGTCCGTGGATCATGGTATCGGCAGGGGTGCTCAAGGGCCGCACCGCCTGCGCCTACATCGGCCTGCGCGACGATGTCGTCAACGCCGGGGCGAACGTCGTGGACTCCGACGTGATCGTGGACGGCCACATCATCACCTGCTCCTACTACGCCTACGTCGGCCGCTTCATGCGCGCCGTGTTCGACACCGTCGCCGAGAAGGCCGGACAGACCAGGTCGGCAGCGGCCTGACACCGGACCCCGGGACACCTGCACGCGAAGGAACCGGGGAATCGCTGCCACCACCTGGGCGCGGGGCGCCGGGAGGCGTACTCCCCCGGCCGCACCATCCCGGCGCCCCGCCCGTCCGCCCACGTCCGTCACTCGGGGGAGCCTCGTGCTGATACTCGACTTCGACGGCGTCATCGCCGACGCCTTCCATGAATGCGCCATCGTCACCTACCACGCCGACCAGGATCCCCAGCAGGTCGCCGGCACGTCCCTCACGGAGCTGGCCGCGGCACTGCCACAGGGCTTTCTCGACCGCTTCCGCGTGGTGCGCAAGTACGCCCGTGTCCTGGGGGACTTCATGGTCGCCCGCGACCCGCGGGCCGCCTCCCTCTCGGGTGTCGTCGACTACGAAGCCCTGCTCGCCCGCATCCCGCCCGAGCGTCTGACCGCCCTCACCGAGGGCGCCACTGCCGTCCGCGCCGCCCTGCGCGCGGCCCAGGCACCCCGGTGGAGGGCGATGCACACCCTCTACCCCGGCATCCGGGACCTGCTGGAACGCCACCAGGGGCGCGGCACCTCGATCGTCACCGCCAAGGACGCCGACTCGGTGTGGGAGATCCTCGAGCATCATCGCCTCCGATCCACCGTCGTAGAGGTGATCGGCGAATGTTCCGACAAGCGGTCCGCCGTCCTGGACCTCGCCGCCGCCGACGGCATCCCCGCCGAGGCCGTCACCTTCATCGACGACCACATCACCAACGCCCTCGCCGTGCGGGACACCGGCGCGCGCTCCTTGTGGGCCTGGTGGGGCTATCACACCCCGGACCACATCGACCTGGCGGTACAGCGCCGCCAGCGCCGCATCTACCTGCCCGAACTGGCCACTCTCACGGCCTGAACCGAAAGGACCCCCGTGCCGAAGGTACTCTTCGCTCTCACCTCCAACGACCGGCTCGGCAACACCGGCCGCAAGACAGGCTTCTACGTCCCCGAAGTCGCCGACCCCGCCCGGGTCTTCCAGCAGGCCGGCTGGGACATCGCGTTCGTCTCCGTCGAGGGCGGCACCCCGCCGAAGGACGGCGTGAAGGAAGGCGACACCGTGTCCGCCGACTTCCTCGCCGAGTACGCCGACGCCCTCGCCGCCACGCCTACGGCCCAGGAGCTGCGGGCCCAGGACTACGACGCCATCTACTACGCCGGCGGCCACGGCACCATGTGGGACTTCCCGCACGCCGCCGACCTCGCGCGGCTGGCCGAGGCGATCTACCAGCGCGGCGGTGTCGTCGCCGCCGTCTGCCACGGCCCCGCGGGGCTGCTGCCGCTCACCCTGCCCGACGGCCGGCCGCTGGTCGACGGCAAGCAGGTGTCCGCCTTCACGAACGAGGAGGAGGCTGCAGTGGGCCTCAGTGACGTCGTCCCCTTTGCACTCGAAACCGCACTGATCGACAAGGGGGCAAAGATCACCAAGGCCGGCAACTTCGCGGAGCACGCCGTGGCCGACGGCCGACTGGTCACCGGTCAGAACCCGGCGTCCGCTGCCAGGGTCGCAGAGCTGACAATCAGCCAGTTCTCGGAACTCTCAAACTGAGCTCCGAAACACGTCGATAAGATCGGATACGGCGGGTGGACGTGAGGCGCAGGACCGGGCACCCACGGCACCCGCCGGTATCCAGTGGTGCTTCTGTAATGTCAGCAGTAAACGGGGACAGTGTGGACCACGCTGCCAGGCGCGCCACGTCCTCTGCCGGCTACGGGGGGCCGGTCGATATGCAATTGGGATGGTTGCACACGTTCATCACCGTCTATCACAAGGGATCGTTCACCAAAGCCGCCGCGCACCTGGGCATCACCCAGCCCGCCGTCACCCAGCAGATCCGCGGGCTCGAAGCAGAGCTGGGCAAGGCACTCTTCGACCGCACACCGCAGGGAGCCGTTCCGACACCGGAGGCAGAGGCTCTCGCGCACGACATCGAAGGCCCCATCACCGGGCTGACCGCCGCCATCAACCGGCACTTCGACACCTCACCGTCGAACCGTCCGATACGCCTGGGCGGACCCGCGGACCTGATCGCCGCGCGCGTCCTGCCCTCGCTGGGACGCCTCATCGCCGGCGGACTCGATTTACGGATCACGCTCGGGGAGTCCGACGGACTCCTCGACGACCTCAAAGCCGGTCACCTCGACCTGGTGATCTCCACCATCCAGCCACGCAGCCGGGGGCTGGCCGGTACAGCACTCACCGACGAGGAGTTCGCCCTCGTCGCCTCACCCGAGGTCGCGGACAGCCTCCCGCCCGGAAGTCTCACCACGGAGGGGGGCCGCACCCTGGCGAAACTACCGATGATCTCGTACGCGGAGAGCCTGCCGATCATCCGCCGGTACTGGGACATCGTCTTCGACGGCCCGCCACCCGGGCCTCCGGCCGTGGTCGTGCCCGACCTCCGTGGCGCCATCTCCGCCGTGGTGGCGGGCGCGGGAATCTCCGTCGTGCCCACCTACCTGTGCTCTGAGGAGATCGCAAACGGACAGTTGGTGATGTTGCTGGAACCGGACATCCCTCCGATCAACACCTTTCACCTGGCCGTCCGCTCGGGAACCCTCAGCGACACACGCCTCTCCCGGCTTCACGCCCACCTGGTCGCTGAAGCGCGTCATTGGACTTCCGGACGCTCGGATCGGTCTTCCCGCCCCGTACGCTAACGGGCATGCCTGCCGTGAAGACCAAGCGGATGCCGCGTGCGGTGCGGGAGCAGCAGATGCTGGATGCCGCCGTACAGACCTTCGGACAGCGGGGGTACATGGCCGCGTCGATGGACGAGATCGCCGAACTGGCGGGTGTGTCCAAGCCGTTGGTCTATCTGTATCTGAACTCGAAGGACGACCTGTTCAGCGCGTGCATCCGGCGGGAGGCGAAGGCGCTCACCGAGGCCGTGCGGGCCGGGGCCCGGCCGGAGCTGCCCGCCGACCGGCAGCTCTGGGCCGGGCTGACCGCGTTCTTCACGCACACCGCCCGTCATCCGGACGGCTGGGCCGTGCTGCATCTGCAGGCCCGCACCCACGGCGAGGTCTTCGCCGGTGAGGTCGCGGCGATGCGCGCGGAGATCGTGGCGTTCGTGACCCAGCTCATCCTCGCCACCGCGCGTGATGCCCACCGTGACCCCGATCTGCCCGCGGCCGAGGTCTCCGGTCTCGCCGAAGCGCTCGTCGGCGCCGCCGAGTCACTGGCCGACTGGGCCAACTCCACCCCGGGCGTCACCGCCCGCCAGGCCGCGGCCACGCTGATGAACTTCGCCTGGGCGGGGCTCGGCGATCTCATGGCCGGGCGCCGGTGGACGCCTCCGGAGGACGACGAGGACCCCGCCGGTCAGGGCGCGCCGACCTGACCGGTCACGTGCAGCCGTTCGCCGGTCCCGCGAAGCTCGAAACGGCCGTCCTGTGCCCCGTAGCTCACCGTGCCGGGCAGCAGGAGCGGCGCCTTGAAGTCGGCTCGGACCGTCGCCCGCTCCGGCACCCCGTGCTCGGCCAGGCAGCGGGCCACCGTCCACATGCCGTGCGCGATGGCGCGCGGGAAGCCGAAGAGGCGGGCGGTGAGCGGGTGCAGATGGATCGGGTTGCGGTCGCCGGACGCGGCGCCGTAGCGGCGGCCCAGGTCGGCGGGCAGGCGCCATTCGGTGAGGGTGGGGAGGGGGGCCGGGGGTTCCGTGGTGCGTGGCTCGGACGAGGGCGTCGCGGTGCGGTGGCGGGCCAGGTACGTGCTGCTCGATTCCCAGGCGAGGGTGTTGCCGGTACGCAGTTCGGTGACCACGGTGGCTTCCGTGCCGCGTCGGTGGGGCGCCAAGTGGTCGACGTACACGGTGAGTTCGTACTGTCCCGTCGCCGGGAGCGTGCGGTGGCGGGTGAGGGCGATCGACGTGTGGACCAGGCCCAGCAGCGGCAGCGGGAACGCGCGGTCGCTCATCAGGCGCATCGCCAGCGGGAAGCCCAGCACATGCGGATACGTCACCGGCAGCGCGTCCTCGCCGGTGGAGAAGCCGCACACCCTCTCGTACGTCGCCAGTCGGGCCAGGTCGACGCGCCCGTCCGGGAGGACGAGGCGGGTGTGCGGGAACTCGGCGTCGGGGCTGGGGCGTTTGAGGGGGGAGAGGGCGGCGCCCCGCGCGAGGTGGCGTGCGAGGGAAGGGGGTCTGGTGAGGACAGTGGTGTCCATGGTGGTCACGGTGGTCACGCTCCCAGCAGGCTCTGGCCGCAGACCCGTACGACCTGGCCGTTGACCGCGCCGGAGGCCGGGTGGGCGAGCCAGGCCGTGGTCTCGGCGACGTCCACCGGCAGTCCGCCCTGTGCCAGGGAGTTCATACGGCGGCCCGCCTCGCGGATGAACAGCGGGACCGCCGCCGTCATCTTCGTCTCGATGAAGCCCGGCGCCACCGCGTTCACCGTGACCCCGTGGTCGGCGAGCGCGCGGGGTGCCAGGGAGCGGACCAGGCCGGTGATGCCCGCCTTGCTCGCGCCGTAGTTGGTCTGGCCGGCGTTTCCGGCGATGCCCGCGATGGAGGCCGTGGCGACGATACGGCCGCCACGCCTCAGGGTCCCGGCGGCCAGGAGGGCGTCCGTGGTGCGCAGGACGCTCGCCAGGTTCACCTCCAGGACCGAAGTCCAGCGGTCGGCGGGCATGTTGACCAGGCGCCGGTCGCGGGTGATGCCCGCGTTGTGGATGAGGATGTCGAGCCCCTCGGGAAGGGCTTCGGCGATACGCGTTCCGGCGTCGGCGGCGGTGATGTCGAGGGGGAGGGCCGTGCCGCCGAGGCGTTCGGCGACGCGGCGGGCGTCCGCCTCGGCCTGGGGTACGTCGAGGACGACGACCTCGGCGCCGTGGCGGGCCAGCGTCTCGGCGACCGCCTCGCCGATGCCGCGCGCGGCGCCGGTGATCAGCGCGGTGCGTCCGGCGAGCGGGCGGGTCCAGTCGGCGGGGGCGGTGACCTGCTGGGCGCCGACCTCGATCACCTGGCCGCTGACGTAGGCGGACCCGGGGGAGAGCAGGAAGCGGAGCGTGGACCCGGCGGCGGGGGCGTCGGTGAGGCGGACCAGGTTGACGGTCCTGCCCCGGCCGATCTCCTTGCCGAGGGAGCGGGTGAAGCCCTCCAGCGCCTGCTGGGCGGCGGCCTGGTGGTGGTCGGCGGGGTCGAGCGGGGCGCCGAGGACGACGATCCTGCCGCTCGCGGCGACCGAGCGGACGACGGGGTGCAGGGCCGCGTGGACGTCGGTGAGGCCCTCCACGTCGCGGATCCCGGTGGCGTCCAGGACGACCGCCGCGGGGTGGCCGTCGTCGCTGGGCAGACCCGTGCGGGCGAGGACCGGCGCGAGGTCCAGGTCGGACTTGCCCGCGGTGAGGTGGAGCAGGCCGCCGTCCAGGTCCGGCCGCTCGGGTGACCAGCGCTTCAGCGCCGCGGGCTGGGGCAGGCCCAGGCGGCGGGTGAGGAAGCGGCCGGGCGCGGTGCCGGTGAAGCTCAGATAGCGGTCGGCCATGTGCGACTCCCAGCAGGGTGTGAAGGGCTCACTTCTGTGCTTACTCTGGAGTAAGGTTACCGGAGGTAAGCCTATGTCACCGGTGAGGAGCAGGTCGAGATGAGCCCCCTGGAACCGACGGCCGTGCGACGCGTCGCGATCATCGGCGGCAGCCGCATCCCCTTCGCCCGCTCCGACGGCCCGTACGCCACCGCCTCCAACCAGGAGATGCTCACCGCCGCGCTGGACGGCCTCGTCGAACGGTACGGGCTGCAAACCCCCGGCGCGGTGGGCGAGTTCGTCGCCGGGGCCGTGCTCAAGCACAGCCGGGACTTCAACCTCGCCCGGGAGACCGTCCTCGGCTCCGCGCTGGACGCCCGCACGCCCGCGTACGACATCCAGCAGGCCTGCGGCACCGGGCTGCAGGCCGTCATCGCCGCCGCCAACAAGATCGCCCTCGGGCAGACCGAGTCCGCGATCGCGGGCGGCGCGGACACCGCCAGCGACGCGCCCCTCGGGCTCAACGACAGCCTGCGCAAGGTGCTGCTGGAGGCGCGGCGGGCCACGTCGCTCGGGGCGCGGGTGAAGGCTCTGGCGAAGGTGCGGCCGGGGCACCTCGTGCCCGACATCCCGCGCAACGCCGAACCGCGGACGGGCCTGTCCATGGGCGAGCACGCGGCCGTCACCGCCCGCGCCTGGGGCATCTCCCGCGAGGCCCAGGACGAACTGGCGGCCACCAGTCACCAGCGGCTGGCGGCGGCGTACGAACGCGGCTTCTTCCGGGACCTGGTGGTGCCGTTCCGGGGGCTGGCCCGGGACCAGAATCTGCGGCCGGGTTCGACCGTGGAGAAACTCGCCGCGCTGAAGCCGGTGTTCGGCCTCGACGGCCCCGAACCGACCATGACGGCGGGCAATTCGACGCCGCTCACGGACGGTGCCGCCGTGGTGCTGCTGGCGAGCGAGGAGTGGGCCGAGGAGCGGGGCCTGGAGCCGCTGGCCCACCTCACCGCGTACGAGACCGCCGCCGTGGACTTCGTGGCGGGCGATGTCGCCGGCGGCGAGGACGGGCTGCTGATGGCACCGGCGTACGCGGTGCCGCGCATGCTGGAGCGCGCCGGGCTCGGCATCGAGGACTTCGATCTGATCGAGGTGCACGAGGCCTTCGCCTCGCAGGTGCTCGCCACCCTGGCCGCCTGGGAGAAGCGGGGGCTGGCGCCCGTGGACCGCGCGCGGCTGAACGTGGCCGGGTCCTCGCTGGCGACCGGGCATCCCTTCGCCGCGACCGGCGCCCGGATCGTCGCCACCCTGGCGAAGCTGCTCGCCGAACGGGACGCGCCCGCACGGGGGCTCATCTCCGTGTGCGCGGCGGGCGGTCAGGGGGTGACGGCGATTCTCGAGCGCGCGTGAGGAGCCGCGCCCCGCACCCCTGAGCGGACCCGATGTCCGCACAGAAGCTGAGTGGCCCTCACATAACCGCCGACGTTGCACACGCCCGGCTCCGGACCATCCCCGGACCCGCACAAACCCCCCATGTGAGGGCCGTACGATCCCCAGACCGAACCGGCGGTAACCCCTTTCCCCAGGGTGCCGTCCGTGAGTGCCTCCCGCCGCGAGGCCCGTACCTCGAGGCAGCAGGCCCACCACTGCACGCCCCAGGAGCCGCCCCGTGTCCCCTGCGTATTCCTCCGCCACCGGTGACGAGTACGGCGCCCCCGTGCTGGTCGAACCCGAGCTCCGGCGGCTGGACGGCGCCGTGCGGGAAGCCGCCGTACCGCCGCTGGCCAGGCCGGTGCGGCACGGCTCGCTCGCCGACCTGCCCTTCGACAACGCGCACGCCGCCCCGCACTCCGTGGTCCTCAGCCGCAGGACGGCAGGTGGCGGCTGGGCCGATGTGACGGCCGCGGAGTTCGCCGAGCAGGTGCAGTCGGTCGCCAAGGGACTCATCGCCGAGGGGCTGATGCCGGGCGACCGGATCGCCGTCATGGCCCGCACGATCTACGAGTGGACCCTGATCGACTTCGCCGCGTGGGCGGCCGGACTGGTCACCGTCCCCATCTACCCGACCTCCTCCGTCTACCAGGCCTGCTGGATCCTGCACGACTCCGGCGCGGTCGCCCTGATCACGGAGACCGCGGGGCAGGCCGCCGCCCTCGGCCCCGAGCTGGGGCGGCTGCCCGACCTCAGACATGTGTGGGTCGTGGAGAAGGAGCACGTCGAGCGGCTGGCGGAAGCGGGCGCGCCCGTCCCCGACGCGGAGGTGGAGGTACGCCGGGGCATGCTGGTCCCCGACACCCTCGCCACCCTGATCTACACCTCCGGCACCACCGGCCGCCCCAAGGGCTGCGCCCTCACCCACGGCAACTTCTTCGCCGAGGTCGACAACGCGATCGAGCTGCTCTACCCGATCTTCAAGGCACGGACGAGTGAAGAGGCCTCCGTCCTCCTCTTCCTGCCGATGTCCCACGTCTTCGGGCGGATGGTCGCCGTCGCCTGCGTACGGGCCCGGGTACGGCTCGGGCACGCGCCCAGCCTCAAGGCGGAGGACCTGCTGCCCGACCTGGCGAGCTTCCGGCCCACCTGTCTGCTGACCATCCCCTACATGCTGGAGAAGGTCTTCAACAGCGCCCGCGCCAAGGCGGAGGCGGGCGGCCGGGCCGCCACCTTCGACCGCGCGGCGGCGGTGGCCCGACGGTACGGCGAGGCCCTGGAGGCCAGGCAGACCGGCGCCGGGCCCGGACCCAGTCGCTCACTGAAGGCGGCCCGCGCGCTGTACGACCCGCTGGTCTACCGCCGGATCCGCAACGCCATGGGCGGCCGCGTCCGCTACGCCATCTGCGGCGGCTCCCCGCTCGGGCGCCGGCTCGCCGCGTTCTTCGCCGGCGCCGGCATCGAGGTCTTCGAGGGCTACGGCCTGACCGAGACGACCGGCGCGTCCACCGTCACGCCGCCGCTCAAGCCCAAGCTCGGCACGGTGGGCTGGCCCCTGCCCGGCACGCGGGTGCGCATCGCGGCCGACGGGGAGATCCTGCTCTCCGGCGAGCAGGTGCTGCGCGGCTACTGGGATCCGGCGGCCGGCGGTGTCGTCCCCGCCACCCGTGACGGCTGGCTCGCGACCGGCGACATCGGCGAGCTGGACGACGAGGGGTATCTGACCATCACCGGCCGCAAGAAGGAGATGCTGATCACGGCGGGCGGCAAGAGCGTCGCCCCGGCCCCGCTGGAGAACTGGCTGCGCTCCCACCCCCTGATCTCGCAGTGCATGCTCGTGGGCGACGGCCGCCCCTACGTCTCGGCGCTGATCACCCTCGACCCCGACGGCATCACGCACTGGCGCCGCATGAACGGCAAGCACCCCGTCCCACCGGAACTCCTCACCGACGACGAGGAGTTGCAGGCGATCCTGCAACGCGCCCTGGACGAGGCGAACAAGACGCTCTCCCGCCCGGAGTCCATCCGCCGCTTCATGATCCTGCCGGTGGACTTCACGGAGGAGGCGGGGCATCTGACGCCGTCGATGAAGCTGCGGCGGGATGTGATCCTGAAGGACTTCGCGGCGGAGGTGGAGGCGTTGTACGGGGGGTAGGGCGCCCGATCAGGAGAGGGCCGTCGGGGCGTTGCGGCGGCAGCTGGTGACGACCGAGTCGGCGAAGGTGCGTGCCAAGGGGCTGAGGGCGTCCCAGCGGCGGACCGCCCAGCCCACCGACAGCGGGCGCAGGGCGCGGATCGGGACCAGGCGCAGAGGGCCCTGGTCGCCCGGTACGGAATGCCCCGGCAGCGCGGGCACCACCGCCCGGCCCAGCCCCAACTCGGCCAGCAGCAGCGCGGTGTCCCAGTCCGCGACGCTCGTGTCGAAGCTGAACCGGACCCCGGCCTCCGCGCAGGCGGCGTCCAGGTGGGCGGCGGACGTGGAGTTGGGCGGCAGCCGGATCAGGCGCAGGCCGCGCAGCTCACCCGGCTCGACGTGCGGGCGCGCGGCCAGCGGATCGTCCGCCCGCACCGCCAGCACCCACGGCAGGTCCAGCACCGGCCGCTGCTCGATGCCCCGCACGGGCCCGCCCAGGGTGATCCACGCGAGGTCGAGCCCGCTGTCGGCCAGCGCGTCGAAACAGCCCCGGCTGGAGCTCTCCGTACGGAACTCCAGACTGACGTCGGGATGACGCTGCCGGAAGGCGACCACCGCCTCCGACATGAAGTGCCGTACGGTCGTCGCGCCCGTGGCGACCCGCACGGAACCGCTCTCGCCGTCGGCCATCTCCCGCAGCCGGCGCAGGGCCAGATCGAGACCGCCGATGCCCTCGGCGGCGGCGGCTTCCAGCAGCCGGCCGGCCTGTGTCGGTACGACCCCGCGCGGCTGCCGCTCCAGCAGGCTGACCCCGGTCTCCCGCTCCAGCCGCTTCACATGCTGGCTCACCGCCGACTGCGTACACGCCAGATCACGGGCCACCGCACTGAGGCTGCCGGCCCGGCACACGGCCACAAACACCCGTAGGTCGTCCAGGGTCACAACACTCAAGCTAACACTTGGGTGTTGAGCACAGAATCCAAGGATTGACTGTGCTCGCGGCATCGAGGACGATCTCCACAGGGCCCAGGGCGGCAACCCGCTCGCTCCCTCGCCGAGGTCCGGACCATGAGCGAGGGTGGCGGAGCGGGTGCCGACCCACCCCCCGTGCACTCAGGCGGACTTGCGGACGATGAGGTACGCCTGCGGGGCCGACTCGCCGAGCCGCTCGTCCCGCGCACGCACCGAGTTCAGTACGAGCGTGAGCCCGGCCGCCTCCAGCAGCGCGGCCATCCGTTCCGGGCGGCGTCGCTGGAAGTCCAGGGTGACCGGGTGGCCGAAGGGACGCTCGAGCCGGAGGGGCTCGTCCCCGGCCTGGAAGGCGAGCAGGAGGTGTCCGCCCGGCTTGAGGACCCGGCGGAACTCCGTGAAGAGCGCCGGAAGTTCGTCCTCCGGGGTGTGGATCGTCGAGTACAGGGAGACCACGCCGTCAAGCGTTCCGTCCGGCAGGTCCAGCTCCCGCATGGAGCCCTGCTCGAAGCGCAGGCCCGGGTTCTCGCGCCGGGCGATGGCGAGCATGCTGTCCGACAGGTCGAGGCCGAAGACGTCGAGACCGAGGGAGGCGAGCCGCGCCGTACCCCGCCCCGGCCCGCACCCGAGGTCGGCCACCCGTCCGCCCGCCCCGACGAGCTCCGCGAACCCGGCGATCAGCGCCCGGTCCAAGGGCCGGCCGTCGAGATCGTCCCGGAAGTGGGTGGCGTAGTCCTCGGCGATGGCGTCGTAGAAGGCGCGGGTGGTGTGGAGGTGGTGGGCGCTGGTGCCGGCCTGAGCATCGGTCATGGGTGCGGAGGCTACCGGCAGGCACTGACACCCGGTTGTCGTGACGGTGACGGCTCGTCCCTGGCCGGGGCAGGCGGGGGAGTGCCACCGCCCGCTCCTCCCGGCCCCGGTCTGGAACGCCGCCCGCTCCTCCCGGCCCAGGTCATGGAACGCCGCCCGCTCCTGCCGGCCGGTCAGGGAGCCCCGCTCCTCCCGGCCCCGGTCATGGACGGCCGCCCGCTCCCCCCCCGGCCGGTCAGGGAACCCCCGCCGCCCGCAGGATCGCCGCTGTCGCCGCGGCGCCCACGACGACCACCGCGAACGGCGCGCGGCGCCACGCCAGCACTCCTCCCACCAGGACCCCGGCCGGTCGCGCCCACCCGGCGAAGCCGCCGCCCTCGGTGAGGGCACCCGTCGCGAGGAGGGCCACCAGCAGGACCACCGCACCGGCGGACAGCAACTCCTGCACCCGAGCCGGCAGTTCCACCCGCCCGTGCAGCACGGGCCCGACCAGCCGGAAGGCATACGTCCCGACCGCCAACGCCAGAATGACGGCGACCGTCCCGCTCACGGGGATCGCCTCCTGCCGCAGTACTGCGCCGTGACCACCGTCGCTGTCCCGCTCACACCGATCGCCTCTCGCTGCCGTACTGCGCCGTGACCACCGTCGCCGTCCCGCTCACACCGATCGCCTCTCGCTGCCGTACTGCGCCGTGACCACCGTCGCCGTCCCCCTCACGCCGACCGCCCCCCACCGCCGCACCGTGCCG
>NZ_JAOCQE010000030.1 GCF_025290915.1 Streptomyces sp. 15-116A
CCGACGATCAAGGCCGCACATTATGGACCGACGCCCTGCGACCTGGGCGTATGCACGACGCCACGGCCGCCCGCAACGAAGGCATCGCCAGCTGCTTCCAGCACTTCCCCGACGTCGAAGTCCTCCTCGACGACGGCTACCTGGGCCTGAGCCGCGACCACCGCGGGCAAGCGATCACACCCCCCAGAAAACCCCGCCCGGGAGCACTCCCCGGCAGAGTCGAACAGTGGGAACGCGACCGCCACGGCCATTCCTCCGACCGCATCACCGTCGAACACGCCCTCGCCGATCACAAACGTTGGAAGCAACTGACCCGCTGGACCCACCGCCGAGACAACCTGCCCGACACCTACCGCGCCATCGCTGGCCTCGTCTCCGACCGCACCATCAACGCCTGAAACAGGCCACGACCAGGCCAAACACGCTTCACCCACTATCACGCACCAACTCGTTACTCAACCGCCGGCGGTGGCGGACACGGATGGAGCTGTCCACCGCCCCCTTCGAGTACCTCGAGATCTTCCACAACCGGCAGCGCAGGCACTCCGCCCTGGGCATGCTCAGCCCGGTGGAATACGAACTCCGCGCGCCACCGGTAGCGTGAAACCAAGTGACTCGGCTCCACCCAACTCGGGGCGCTCCGGAGCCTCCATTAGACCTGGAGCGGTTCACCGGGACGATGCGAGCCAGCCCTGGAAAGTGATCCACGGGCAGCCGGAGCACACATCACTTGGTCGATGCCCTACGCCGATCCCGCGACGCCGGAAGGTAGGTTGCTGAATCAGGCCCGGATACAACAACTCAGTGCATGGATCAACGCCGCACGAGGACGGCGCGGACTCCCACGGATGGGGTTCTGACCCGGCTACGACGACCGTAAGCGATCTCACCGAGGCGACTTGAATCGGGCCGTCTTGTGAAGGTCGGGGGACGGCTTGAGGTCGGCCCCACCCATCGCACCGGCCGGTGACGGGTGGGGCCGATGCGGCTCGTCTTGACCCGACGTCCATCAGCCGGGGCCAGTCGGTTCGCCTCGGGGGAACTGATTTGAGTCGCCGCATCATTCTGACTTGGCTGCGGTGTCCGACACGTTTGAGAGAGCCGAAGAGAACGCGGAGTAGCAAGTGACAGGTATCGACGAGGCTGGTGGCGCTCCCGAAAGGTGTGGTCCTTTGGCTGAACTGCGGCTGGCCAGAATGGCTCTTGCGGTGTGCGAGGACCTGGCTCTGGCAGGGATGCCGGCAGCCTACGCAGGGAGTTCCTTCGACGGACTAAGTAGGGCAGTCTCAGGAGCCGTCGTTTTTCACGCGCCGTACAACGACGAATCTGCCGGTGTCTACGTCAAATGGGAACCGCATCCGATGCTTGTAGGACAGATTCTCCGACCCGAAGCATCAGACACCAGGGCACTTGCTGTGGGTTCCGCCGCCGCGGAAGCCATGCGCCAGGCGCTGTGCAAGGTCCTCGGTGCCGCTGGCTGGGCTGCGTGGGAGTACACAAACTCAGTCACTGGCGAGCTCTACTTGAAGGTCGGTGAGAAGGCGCCGGGGGAGTAACTCCTGGTTGGTTCTGGTCCCGCGGTCCCACTGTGTAGGTGGCGGTGCCATGCCCGTGACCTCGAACTGTCAGTTGGGGTCTCGTTGATCATCTCGATGGTTCGCCCCAATATTTTCCCGTTCGAGAACGGGCCGTCGCGTGAGGCTGCGGGGTGGGCCGGGTTCAAAGTAGCCAATTGAGGCTCAGTTGGCTCACCAGGATCGCGCCCCGCGAAGTGGTGTAGCTGGTCGAGCGTCTGGAACGCGCGGGTGTCTGCCCGAGGCGTGCATCCACCGGTCGTGAGTGCTCCCTGAAAATGAGTAGGCCATCGCGCAAGTCTTCCTGGTGAACGAGCAGTTCGACTGGAGGAGCGCGCGATGGCCTTGTCCCATTCTGGCCTGATGCGGCTACTGGAGTCCCTACGTACGGCCGACGGAGTTGAGACGATCAGGTGCTTTGCGAGCGCAGCATGCAGGAGCTGATCGAGGCCGAGGCGACCGAGGGCATCGGTGCCGCCCCGGGCGAGCACTCCGAGAAGCGCGCGACCTAGAGCAACGGCCACCGGGAGCGGCTGCTGACCAGCCAGGCTGGCGGGCGACCCGACGTGACGCGCCCCAAGCCGCGCTCTACGGGCGACCCGGGCGCCGTCGCGGCATCTGCTTCATGTTGCCGGAGCAGGTGGGCTGCGCGGAGTGGGCGGTTCCTCGCTAGCGGCGCCCCACCTAACAGGAGGTAAGCAGAGAGTGTCGATCACACTAACGCATCGCGACGGAGCCATGGAGGTTGGTACTGAGGCCGACCTTGCAGCCCTCATCGTCGAGCTTGACGAGCCCATCGATGAGGAGCATCCAGACGTGGCGGTCACGGACGATGATTCCGGCTGGAATGTTTCCGCGTTTCAGGACGGGACTCTGATACTCGAAAAACTCGATGACAGCGATGTGACGCCCCGCCACATTCGCAATGTTCCACGCGCCGAAATGCTCAGGGTGATGCGCATGTTGATTCGCGGCGATCTGCTTGCCATCGAGCAGCTGGATTGGCATCCCGGCTACGGCTGAACAAGCTGAGTCCAGGCCGGTTTTGCGGGACTCTACTGGGTTGAGGGCCCGTATAATCTTGCGGGCACAATCGCAGAGACTCTTCAGTGAGTTTCGCCCTGAGTGGTGAAGGGTGTGATCGGCTGCGGTCGTGTCCTGATCGCGGAGTCAAAATGCCGTATTTCATCGGAGATGGCAACGGTGACACCAATATGTGCACCGCTCCGGACTTCGGCTCCGCGGCCCTGACGATCCCTCCGCAGTTGAGCCAATCGTCTGGGATCCCCGACAGGGTGCAGCTATGCCGCACCCAGCTCACACCACACGTACTTCCCCCGATTGCCCTCCCTGGCCAACGGCTGCCAGCCCCACACGTCGGAGCACGCCCGCACCAGCGCCAGCCCCCGCCCCTCCTCCAGACCCAGCTCCACCGCCCGCTCAAAGCACCCCGGCGGTTCCGGCGGCGCCGGATCGGTGTCCCAGGCCCCGATCCGCAACACCCCGGCCGCCCACCGCACCCGCAAAGCAGCGGGCCCTTTCGTATGCCGTACGGCATTAGCGACCAGCTCGGCGGCGAGCAACTCCGCGACATCCACGAGCCGAATGAGCCCATGCACTGTGAGGATGAGCCTGAGGGTGCGCCGACTGACGGTGACGGCACGTGGATCGTTCGGGATGGAGAGGGAGTACTCCCAGGACTCGTTTTCGGGCATGCGTGAACTCCTCGTTCATTGACCGCAATTGAGGCGAGGCCCGGTGGCAGTGCCGCAGCCGTCATGGCAGGACGGAGCGGTGCGCTTCCGGCACCCCGATGTGGCACATCGTGTGCGTCGCGTCACCGACGGTAGAGCAAAAATTTCTCCTCACGCAAGGTGATCGCGTACTCTGGCACCCGAACGAGGCAAGTACGCAAGGCGGTTGAAGAGCGGACGAGGAACGTGGCGCCAAGAAGCCAACCCACGGCACGACAGGTGCGCCTGGGCACGGAGCTGCGTCGCATGCGCGAGGCGGCCGGCCTCAAGGCCCGTGAGGTAGCGGGGCTGTTGAGCTCGACATCCGCCCAGATGAGCCAGGTCGAGGCAGGGCTCGCGGGAGTGAGCGAGGAACGGCTACGGCGTCTGGCCGCTCACTACGCCTGCGCCGACGAAGCATTGATCGAGGCCCTGGTGACCATGGCCACCGAGCGTGGCACGGGCTGGTGGGAGGAGTACCGGGGAGTGCTGCCGCCCGTGTTCCTCGACGTCGCGGAGACCGAGCACCATGCGACCTTCCTGCGCGAGGTCGTCACCAGCCACGTCCCGGGGCTTCTGCAAACGCCGGACTACGCCCGGGCGGTGTTCGGCTACATGGTCCCGGAGCTGCCCAGCAGCGAGTTGGAGCCTCGGGTGGAACACCGCATGAGACGCCGGTCCGTCCTGGAGCGGGACGATCCCACACCGTATGAGACCGTCGTGCACGAGGCAGCACTCAGGATTCTGGTGGCGGATCGCCGCATCGCCCGTATGCAGCTCCGCGCGATTCTCGACGCTGTGGAGCGAGGTCATGCGACGGTACGGGTCATCCTGTTCGACACGGAGGGATTTGCCGGAGCCGGGATCGAGATGATGTACATCGGCGGCCCTCTCCCCCGGCTCGACACCGTGCTGCGAGACGCCCCGCACGGAACAGCCTTCATCGACGCCGAATCCCAACTGGCCCGCTTCCGCGCTCTGCTCAATAAGGTGAAGAAGGCGGCACTGAACCCGGTGGCGTCACGGGACTACATCCACCGCATGGCGAAGGAACTGTGAGGCGCCCCCATGACCGAGGCCACCCGCTGGCAAAAGTCGTCGTACTCCGGCGGCGGTGACGGCAACACCTGCGTGGAGATCGCCCGTGTGGACACCGATGTGGCGATACGCGACTCCAAGCGCCCCTCCCACGCCACACTCACCGTCACCGCCGGAGTCTTCACCACCTTCGTGGAGGAGTTGAAGGCCTACTACACCGTCACCGACTTCGCCGAGTTCCGACACTGATCCACCCCGTTGAGCACGCCTACCAGCCCACGTAAACGAGGTCACGTTACTCGCCCTCTGGCGTTGCCCAGTGGCCGTTGGGCCGCCCGCTTCTTTGGCCAGTGTCGTGCTTCCACGCCCCGAGTAAAGGGCGCTCCCTGGGGTCGCGTCTCGCCTGCACGCCGGGTGGGCTCACCGGCGAGCGGCCGGTGGAGGGATGGGGGAGGTGATGGGCGGTGCGTTCACTGCCGAGGCGGCTCGGCGAGTGTGAATCACCCTCCACCGGCCGTTCGTCGTTACTCCTGCCCGGCGGGCTCGTGGGGGTGCGTCTCCTGGGCGGCGGCGTCCGGGCCCGTCTCGAAGAGATCTTCTGCTCGCTCGACCGTGCCTGACCGGTCGAGCCAGTCGTCGAGGCACGCAAGATCCGTGCAGCCGCTGATGCGGGCGCGTACCGCGTCGGAGACGGTGAGGCCGCGGACTTCGAGCACGCGCAGGATCCCTTCAGCCTTGCCCTTGGCCTCTCCCTGTGCCTGACCGTCCAGGTACGCCTCCTCGAACACCGTTCCCCGGCCCGGAAAATAGGTGACGACCATCTTCTCCAACTCCCTCCACATCTCTCGGGCCGGAGTGTTCTCCAGGCCCACCTCCAACAGTTCCGACCAGTACGTGGCGGTGGCCTTGTCGAACGACCGCATTCCGCGCGCCAGTAGATTCAGTATGGCCTCGATGCCACGGCTCTCGCTGTGCACGATGGCGGAGAACGTCGCCAGCGCCGGCTGCTGGGCCACCACCGCTTCGTCCGTGATCTCCGGGACGCTGTCCGGACCGAGTACGAAGGGCCGCGTGACCTGGCTCGTCCAGGGCCCGACCCGGCACTCGAAGGGACCGCCGGCCGCCCACTTCGCCGTGAAGCGGCTGCGGCAGACGGCGACGAGCAGCACCGGAAGGCCGAACTTCGCGCGCAGATACGCCAGGTAGTAGGACCAGTTGGCTCCCTTGTCAGCCGCCGGGCTGGTCTGGGCCTCGATGGCGAGGAGGAAAGCCTCCCCCTCCGACGGCTCGACCTTCAGCACCGTGTCCACGCGGCGTTCCAGCGGCTTCAGCTCCGTCGCATCGGGAGTCACGAGCTCGATGTCCGCCTTGGCGGGCGGTGGCATGCCGAGGGCTTCGAAGATCGGCGCGAGAACCTCGGGATGATCCTGGAAGATCCGGTGCGAGGTCTCGTGGGTGGATGTGACCATGCGCGCAATCTAGGTCGGGAAATGGGCGGGATTTCCGGGCCCCCGGAATACGTTCACCCATTCGAGTGGCGAAGAAACCTTCACCCGCCCGGTCCCTCCAGCCCCGGAGAATTACTCCACCGTCACCGACTTCGCCAAATTCCGAGGCTGATCCACCTCGTTCCCCCGAGCCGTGGCCAGCTCGCACGCGAACACCTGCAACGGCATCGTCGCCACCAGCGGCTGGAGCAGCACCGGTGTCGCGGGGATCCGGACCAGGTGATCCGCGTACGGAACCACCGCCTCGTCCCCCTCCTCCGCGATCACGATCGTCCGAGCCCCCCGCGCCCGGATCTCCTGGATGTTGGAGACGATCTTGTCGTGGAGGACGGAACGCCCGCGCGGCGACGGCACGACCACCACCACCGGCAAGTCCTCCTCGATCAGCGCGATCGGCCCGTGCTTCAGCTCCCCCGCCGCGAAGCCCTCCGCGTGCATGTACGCGAGCTCCTTCAGCTTCAGCGCGCCCTCCAGCGCCACCGGATACCCCACGTGCCGCCCCAGGAAGAGCACCGTGTTCTTCGCGGCCAGCGACCGCGCCAGCTCCCGCACCGGCTCCATGGTCTCCAGCACCCGCTCCACCGCCCCCGAGATGGACGACAGATCCCGCACCACCGCCCGGATCTCGTCCGCCCACTTGGTTCCCCGCACCTGCGCCAGATACAGCGCGACGAGATAGCAGGCGACCAACTGCGTCAGAAACGCCTTCGTCGAGGCGACCGCCACCTCCGGCCCCGCGTGCGTGTACAGCACCGCGTCCGACTCCCGCGGAATCGTCGAGCCGTTGGTGTTGCAGATCGCCAGCACCTTGGCGCCCTGTTCACGCGCGTGCCGCAGCGCCATCAGCGTGTCCATCGTCTCGCCGGACTGGGAGATGGCGATGACCAGCGTCTGCTGGTCGAGGATCGGATCCCGGTACCGGAACTCGCTCGCCAGCTCCACCTCGCACGGGATCCGCGTCCAGTGCTCGATGGCGTACTTGGCGATCAGCCCGGCGTGAAAGGCCGTACCGCACGCGACGATGACGACCTTGTCGACCTCGCGCAGCACAGCCGCCGGGATCCGCACCTCGTCGAGCGACAGTGAGCCGGAGCCGTCGATCCGCCCCAGCAGCGTGTCGGCGACGGCCTTCGGCTGCTCGGCGATCTCCTTGAGCATGAAGTAGTCGTAGCCGGCCTTCTCGGCGGCCGAGGCGTCCCAGTCGACGTGGTACGAGCGCACGTCCGCCGGGCTGCCGTCGAAGCCGGTGACGGTCACCGCGTCCCGGCGCAGCTCCACCACCTGGTCCTGCCCCAGCTCGATCGCGGACCGGGTGTGCGCGATGAACGCGGCGACGTCCGAGGCGAGGAACGACTCCCCCTCCCCGAGGCCCACCACCAGCGGCGAGTTGCGCCGCGCGCCCACCACGACGTCCGGCTCGTCGGCATGGACGGCGACCAGCGTGAACGCCCCCTCCAGCCGCCGGCACACCAGCCGCATCGCCTCGGCGAGATCCGCGCAGGAGGAGAACTCCTCGGCGAGCAGATGCGCGACGACCTCGGTGTCCGTCTCGGACGTCAAGTCATGCCCGCGCTCGGCCAGTTCGGCCCGCAGCTCGGCGAAGTTCTCGATGATCCCGTTGTGGACGACGGCGACCCGCCCGGCGTTGTCGAGGTGCGGGTGAGCATTGGCATCGGTCGGGCCGCCGTGCGTGGCCCACCGCGTGTGCCCGATCCCGGTGGTGCCCGTCGGCAAGGGCCGCTCGCTCAGCTCCTTCTCCAGGTTGACCAGCTTCCCGGCCCGCTTGGCCGTGGCCAGCCCACCGTCCGCGAGCACGGCGACCCCCGCCGAGTCGTAACCCCGGTACTCCAGCCGCTTCAGCCCGGCGGTCACCACATCGAGCGCCGACTGCGACCCCACGTATCCCACGATTCCGCACATGCAGGGCACCCTACGATCCGTCAGCCCCCGAAAACGCGTCCCGCCTGCCCGAAATCGGAAATTCCCACCACCGTACGAACGACCGCCCCGCCCAAGGCGAAGCTAGGTGAGGGCGGCGCTGCGGGCCGGCGCCGATCCGGAGGGCCGGGACAGTGAGGGCACGACCCCGCTCTACCTGGCCTCCGTGAGCGGACACGCGGAGATCACCCGCCTTCTCCTGGCCGCCGGTGCCCGCCCCGACACCGAGAGCAGGGGACTCGGCGCGGAGGGCACACCCCTGTGCGCGGCCGCGTGCTGGGGTCACGTCGACGCCGTACGCGAACTGCTCGCCCACGGCGCCGACCCGAACCTCCGCGAGGACCACGGCACCGGCCGCACAGCCCTGGAGTGGGCCCAGGACTGCGGCCACCCGGAGACCGCGGAGCTGCTCCTCGCGACAGAAACGACACCGGGCGCGGTGGCGTGACACCGCCGCCGCACCCGTCCGGGCTCAGCCCAGCTTGGCCACCTGGGCGTTCACCACGTCCGCGGGCACCTCGAAGTCCTCGCCCGTGGCCGCCGAGGCCAGGTTCACCACGCTGAAGGTCACCAGCGTCGCACCCTTGCGGACGACGACGAGCTTGTTCGGGGCCTGGACGCCCTCGTCGGCCGCCACGGTCAGGGTGATCGCCGCGCCCTCGTCGCCGCCCTCGGGTGCCGCGGTCGTGGCGACCTTGGTGACCTTCATCGGCTCACCGCTCACGGTGGCCGTGAAGCCACCCGCGCACTTCCCGGCGGCGGCGGTCAGGCCCTTGAACGCCGTCTCCGCGCCGCCGTCCTCGTAGGACGCGAGGTTGATCAGCATCTTGTCGGTGTCGAGGGCGGCCAGCAGGGCGTCCTCGGGCTTGGTGTCCTTGGACGGCTTCTTCACCTCACCGGTGTAGGACCGCTTCACCGTCGCCGCCGGCTCGCCCTGCGCGACGCCCGCCTGCGCGTGCGCCAGCGGCAGGCACGCCGCGTCCTCGGACTTCACCTGGTCCTTGGCGATGTCGTCCGTCGCCGCGACCTTGGTGGCGACCTTGCCCTCCTTGACGTCCGACTGCGCCAGCGCGGCCTTCTCCAGCTCGGCGGCGGTCAGCGCCTTCGCCGCCGGCGCGGCCGCGGCCGTCGACTCGGACGCGCCCTTGCCCTCGTCGCCCTTGTCGTCCTCGCCGGAGCCGCCGCAGGCGGTGGCGAGCAGGGCCAGGGCGGCGGCGGAGGCGGCGAGCGCGGTACGGCGGACGGCTATGGCTCTCACGTGGGAACTCTTTCTGCGACTCTGCGGACGATCTCCGCATGCTGTGCGCGCACCCTACGCACAGCCGACACACAAATGATCACCGGGCCACCACCCGGTACCAGACCGTGATCACCATGTGATCCCGTCGGCCGGCGTGACGCACCCCACCCGCCATCCTGTTCAAACAGCGTTAACAATGGACTGTGATCTCTCCGGTCTCCTCGACCCCCCGGAGCGCCCACCGGCAGCGGCCGGAGGCGACTCCCTACGTCGATCTCACCCGTGCCGAGTGGAGCGCGCTGCGCGACAAGACGCCGCTGCCGCTCACCGCCGAGGAAGTCGAGCAGCTGCGCGGCCTCGGTGACGTCATCGACCTCGACGAGGTGCGGGACATCTACCTGCCCCTGTCCCGGCTGCTGAATCTCTACGTCGGCGCCACCGACGGCCTGCGTGGCGCGCTCAACACCTTCCTCGGTGAGCAGGGCTCCCAGTCGGGCACGCCCTTCGTGATAGGCGTCGCCGGTTCCGTCGCCGTCGGCAAGTCGACCGTCGCCCGTCTGCTGCGCGCCCTGCTGTCGCGCTGGCCCGAGCACCCGCGCGTCGAGCGGGTCACCACCGACGGCTTCCTGCTGCCGACCAAGGAGCTCCAGGCGCGCGGCCTGATGTCCCGCAAGGGCTTCCCGGAGTCGTACGACCGCCGTGCGCTGACCCGGTTCGTCGCCGACATCAAGGCCGGCAAGGACGAGGTCACCGCGCCCGTCTACTCCCACCTGAAGTACGACATCATCCCCGGCGAGAGGCTCGTCGTGCGCCGCCCCGACATCCTGATCGTCGAGGGCCTGAACGTCCTGCAGCCCGCCCTGCCCGGCAAGGACGGCCGCACCCGCGTCGGTCTCGCCGACTACTTCGACTTCAGCGTGTACGTCGACGCCCGCACCGAGGACGTCGAGCGCTGGTATCTCGACCGCTTCAAACGGCTGCGCGAGACCGCCTTCCAGAACCCCTCCTCGTACTTCCGCAAGTACACCCAGGTCTCGGAGGAGGAGGCCCTCGACTACGCCCGCACGATGTGGCGCACCATCAACAAGCCCAATCTGGTCGAGAACATCGCCCCCACCCGGGGCCGCGCCACCCTCGTCCTGCGCAAGGGCCCGGACCACAAAGTGCAACGCCTGAGCCTGCGCAAACTCTGACGGCTACGCTGCCGCCCATGCTGCACCTGCGCCTGATCACTCCGGCCGAGAAGACCGACGATGTGGTCCGCCTCATCGAGTCGACCGTCGGCACCACCCACCTGGTGGTGCTGCCGGGCGCCGCCCGCACCCCCGCCGGGGACGTCGTGCTGTGCGACGTGGCCCGCGAGGCGGGCGACGAGCTCCTCACCGAGCTCCAGGAGCTCGGCCTCGACACGTCCGGTTCCATCGCCGTGGAGAACATCGACCTGTCGCTGTCCAAGCGAGCCGACAAGGCGGAGGAGGAGGCGCCGGGCGAGGGCGCGGACGCGGTGCTGTGGGAGCACCTGACCGACGCCACGCACGAGGAGTCGACCCTCTCGGTCACCTACCTGGCGTTCATCACGCTGGCCACGATGATCGCGGCCTGCGGTGTCGTCCTCGACAACGCCATCCTGATCGTGGGCGCGATGGCGGTCGGCCCGGAGTTCGGCCCGCTGGCCGGCATCTCCACGGCGGTGGTGCAGCGCCGGCCGCGGCTCGCGGTGCGCTCGATGATCGCCCTGCTGGTGGGCTTCGCCGTGGCGATGGCGGTGACGGTCGGCTTCAGCTTCTTCATGGACGCGGTCGGCCTGTTCTCCCAGGAGAAGCTGGACGCCGACCGGCCGCAGACCGGCTTCGTCTACGCCCCCGACTGGTTCTCCTTCGTGGTGGCGGTCCTGGCCGGCGCTGCGGGCACCCTCTCCCTGACGTCCGCCAAGTCCGGCGCCCTGGTGGGCGTGGCCATCTCGGTGACCACGGTCCCGGCCGCCGCGAACGCCGCCGTAGCCCTGAGCTACGGCGACACCCGCCAGACCTGGGGCTCGACGGAACAGCTCCTGCTGAACCTGCTCGGCATCATCGTCGCAGGCACGACGACCCTGCTGCTCCAGAAGACCCTCTGGTCAACCCAACGCAAGCGGCAACACACCTAGGGGCGCGGGGCTGTATCGATATGCGGCTCCGCCGCGCGGGCGCGACCAGCCACGACGACGCCGCAGCCCGCAACGCACAGCACCCCCACCCCGAACCCGGAACCGGAACCGGCCGGAACTACCCCAACGCGGACTTCACGACATCCGCCAGCCGCCCCGCCACAGACCGAGCCTGCTCAATATCCGCCGCCTCGACCATCACCCGAACCAACGGCTCGGTCCCCGAGGGCCGCAACAACACCCGCCCGGTCTCCCCGAGCTCCCGCTCGGCCTCAGCCACCGCCGCCGTCAACTCCGCCGACGTCTTCACCCGCGTCTTGTCCACATCCGGCACATTGACCAGCACCTGCGGCAACCGCTCCATCACCGACGCCAGCTCCCGCAGCGTCCGCCCCGTCTCGGCGACGCGAGCCGCCAGCAGCAGCCCGGTCAGCGTGCCGTCACCGGTCGTGGCGTGGTCCAGCACGATCACGTGCCCGGACTGCTCGCCCCCGAGCGCGTACCCGCGCTCCTTCATCTCCTCCAGCACATACCGGTCCCCGACCGCGGTCTGCACGAGCTGGATGCCCTCGCGCTCCATGGCCAGCTTGAAGCCCAGGTTGGACATCACGGTCGCGACGACGGTCTCCGAGCGCAGCGCCCCCCGCTCCCGCATCGCCAGCGCGAGCACGGCGAGGATCTGGTCCCCGTCGACCTCCTCGCCGGTGTGGTCCACGGCCAGGCAACGGTCGGCGTCCCCGTCGTGCGCGATGCCGAAGGCGGCCCGATGCTCGACGACGGCGGCCTTGAGCTTGTCCAGGTGGGTCGAACCGCAGCCGTCGTTGATGTTGAGCCCGTCCGGGTCGGCCCCGATGGTGACGACCTCGGCGCCCGCCCGCGTGAACGCCTCCGGCGACACCCGGGAGGCCGCGCCGTGCGCCTCGTCGAGGACGATCCGCAGCCCGTCGAGCCGGTTCGGCAGGACGTCGACGAGGTGCGCGACATACCTGTCGAAGCCCTCCTCGTAGTCCCGCACCCGGCCCACGCCTGCGCCGGTCGGCCGGTCCCAGGGGGCGCCGGTGCGGTGCTCCTCGTAGACGGCCTCGATTCGGTCCTCGAGCTCGTCGGCGAGTTTGTGGCCGCCGCGGGCGAAGAACTTGATGCCGTTGTCGGGCATGGCGTTGTGGCTGGCGGAGAGCATCACGCCGAGGTCGGCGCCGAGCGCGCCGGTGAGGTGGGCGACCGCGGGCGTCGGCAGCACGCCGACCCGCAGCACGTCCACACCGGCGCTGGCGAGACCCGCGACGACGGCCGCCTCCAGGAACTCCCCGGAGGCGCGCGGATCACGCCCGACCACCGCCGTGGGCCGGTGTCCCTCGAACGTGCCCGCCTCGGCCAGTACGTGCGCGGCGGCCACCGAGAGGCCGAGGGCCATCTCCGCCGTCAGGTCCGCGTTGGCGACACCGCGCACGCCGTCCGTGCCGAAGAGTCGTCCCACTTGTCCTCCTGAGGAAGCATCCATGTCGAAAGCCGCGCCGAGGCGTTGTCGGTAGCGGGTGCCGTAGAGCCGGCGGTCGTGATGCAGGTGCGGCTCCGCATCCGGGGGCGGGCCTCCCGTGTGCCCGAGAGGACCGGCCGCGCACGACCATCCGATCACATTAGCCTTTGAGCGCCTTGTGTCGTTATACGCCCACGGCGGTGATACACGAACGCCCCGGCAGCACAGTGGCGTGCCGCCGGGGCGTTCGGAGTACGAGCAGGCGCCGAAGGATCAGCGCGTGCCGCAGCAGGCGCGGGAGATTAGCGCTTGCTGTACTGCGGGGCCTTGCGGGCCTTCTTCAGACCGGCCTTCTTCCGCTCGACCGCGCGGTCGTCGCGGCGCAGGAAGCCGGCCTTCTTCAGCGGGCCACGGTTGTTGTCGACGTCCGCCTCGTTCAGCGCACGGGCGACACCCAGACGGAGCGCACCGGCCTGACCGGAGACACCGCCACCCGCGATGCGGGCGATGACGTCGTAACGGCCCTCGAGCTCGAGCACCTTGAAGGGCTCGTTGACTTCCTGCTGGTGCACCTTGTTCGGGAAGTAGTCCTCGAGGGTGCGACCGTTGATCTTCCACTTGCCGGTGCCCGGGACGATCCGGACACGGGCGATGGCGTTCTTGCGGCGGCCCAGGCCGGCGGCCGGCTGGGGCTCGCCGAAGCGGGAGGCCATGGACTCCGAGGTGTACTCGCCCTCGACGGGGACCTCGGACTCGGTGGTGTAGCTGTCGATGTCAAGCTCTTCGAGCGGCTGCTCGGCAGTGGTCTCGGCCACGATTCTCCTCAGATTCTCTTCAGTCTTAGGGGGTGGCCGGACTTACTGCGCGACCTGGGTGATCTCGAACGGCACCGGCTGCTGGGCAGCGTGGGGGTGCTGGTCGCCCGAGTAGACCTTCAGCTTCGAGAGCATCTGACGGCCCAGGGTGTTCTTGGGGAGCATGCCCTTGACGGCCTTCTCGATGGCCTTCTCGGGGTTCTTCGCGAGCAGCTCGTCGTAACGGACGGAGCGCAGACCACCCGGGTAGCCGGAGTGGCGGTACGCCATCTTCTGGGTCCGCTTGTTGCCGGAGAGGTGCACCTTGTCGGCGTTGATGATGATGACGAAGTCACCGGTGTCAACGTGCGGCGCGTAGATCGGCTTGTGCTTGCCACGCAGGATGGAGGCAGCAGTGGAGGCCAGACGGCCCAGGACGACGTCCTGAGCATCGATGACGTGCCACTGGCGCGTCACATCGCCGGGCTTGGGGCTGTACGTACGCACGGTTCGTAGCCTTCGCTTCTTCAGTGAATGGTCCTGACAAGGTCACCGAAGACGATCACGACAGCCCTGACCGCACTGCGGTGACGCAAACCGCGTGCTGGTCGCTGGTCATCGGCCCGGTGGACCGGTGTAAGGGCCCCTCACGTGAGAATGAGCAAGCCAATACACATAACGAACATGCAGAATACCCACGCTCGGCCGACCGGGTCAAAACGAGTCGGCCTGCGTGGACTGCACGCACTCCCCCGATTCTACGGCCGTACACCGCCTTCCTGCCGCACAGCCGCACGCCGCTGCCGCGGGGCACGCCACAGCCCCTCCCGGCCCTCACCACCGCGCACGCTCTGCCCCGCGACCGTCACCGCCAGCGCACACAGGGTGAACGCGTCCCTGAAGGCCCGGCGGCGCCCCGTCTCCAGCCACGGCCAGGTCACCCCCGGCAGCTGCGGCACCAGCGCCAGCCAGAACCAGGGCCGCCGGGCCACCGACCCGGCGTACGGCAGCCCCGCGAGCAGCAGCGGCACGACGACCAGGAGGTAGTGGTCGTACGAAGGCCGCGACACGAGGAACGCCGAGAGCATCAGCCCCGTGGCCGTCTCCACCAGCCTCAGCGGCCCGGCGTCCCCCGCACCCCAGCGCCGGTACGCGCACAGCACCCCGGCCGCCGCCGCGCACAGGCCGATCACCTCGGCGGACGCACGCGGCACCCCGAGCCGGGGCAGCACCGCCACGGGCGAGGCCTCGTACAGCCGCACGAAGGAGTCGTCGCCGGTCAGCAGGAACGGCAGAGTGCGGGTGACGAAGCCCGCGGGGTCGGGCAGCAGCAGCGCCGCCGCCCCGGAGGCCAGGACCGGCACCAGGACCAGCACGGCCAGCGCCCGCCACCGGCGCGCGAAGAGGAACAGCAGCGCCATCGGCGCGAGCAACGGCTTCAGCGCCACCGCCACGCCGATCAGCGCACCCGCCGCCACCCACCGGCCCCGGCTCGCCAGCAGCAGACACAACGGCAGCGCCAGCACGGCCGTCACCGTCCAATTGCCCAGCCGCACCAGATGCGCGAACGGCGCGAAGCCCGCCGCCAGCGCCGTCAGCCCGAGGGCGGCGAGCCTGCTGTGCAGCGGCACGCGGTGCAACCGCAGGGCGCAGACCCAGGCGAGCACGAGCGCGAGGGTCACCGCCACCGGCACCAGCACCGCCGGCACCGGTCGCGGCAGCAGGGCCTGCGGGGCGGCGGCCACCACGGCGCCCGGCAGATAGAGGAAGTGCGGATCGTCATACGGCGAACCACCGGCCAGCCAGGTCCGTGCGGCGTCCACGACGATGGCGTTGTCCATGCCCCCGTCCGAGGTCACACGCACCGTGTGCACCGTCAGCGCGCCCAGCACCGCCACGAGTCCGGCCCACAGAGGCCCGCTCGCCGGTCGCACCAACCACCCGGAGATGTCGCATTTGCCCGTCGCCATGGGCGCAACGCTAGGGGCTCGGGGGCCCGTTGAGGCGGACCAGCACACCCCCGGCCCCGTCTAAGATGCGCCCCATGAGTTATGGGCAGGGGGACTCCCAGCAGCAGTGGGATCCCTGGAAACCGCATTCTCAGCAGCCCTGGAACAGCGGCAGCTCCGGCCAGTCCCCCGACTGGGCCGCGCTCGCCGAGGCCTCAGAGGCGCGCGCCAAGAGGCGCCGGCTGCTGTTCATAGGCGGCGGCGCACTCGCGACCGTCGCGATAGGCACGGCGGTGGCGGTGGCCGTCGTCTCCGCGGGCGGCAACAACGAGACCGCGGGCGGCCCGTCCTCCCAGCTGCCCGGGAGCGCCGACATACCGAGCGCGACGGGCACGGTCCCGTCGTTCGCCCCGACCAGCGCCCCACCACCGCTGGATCCCAAGGACTTCATCGCCAGCGCCAAGAAGGACCGCGCGCCGCTCGGCCCCGACATCCTCTTCCCCGGCACCCAGCTCACCATGGGCGAGACGGTGTACAAGAAGGGCCCCACGGCCGACACCCGCAACTGCGCCTCGGCCGCGAAGGCGACGCTCCCCAAGGTCCTGAACGACAACGACTGCACCCGCCTGATGCGCGTCAGCTACACCAAGGACAACGTGGCGGTGACGGTCGGCGTGGCCGTCTTCGACACCGAGGCCCAGGCGCTCAAGGCCAAGCAGCAGGCCGACAAGAAGAGCATCATCAAGTCCCTCGCGGGCGGCGGGGTCAAGGAGTTCTGCGACGGCGCGGTGTGCCGCTCCACCATCAACTCCTACGGCCGCTACGCCTACTTCACGCTCGCCGGTTTCACCAACGGCAAGGACGTGACGACCAAGGACAAGGCCGTCTTCTCCACGGGCGACGACCTGGCGGAGTTCACATTCCGTCAGATCCGCCGCAGGGGCGAGGCGCAGGCGTCCGCAGCGGCCAACGAGTAGACGCGCAGCGGTAGACGCACAGAGGGCCGGCCCCACGCGGGAACCGGCCCTCACGCCTCAGCAGCAACCACGCGCGGGCAACGACCTCTTGTTACGGGCCTCCTTGCTCCGCGCGGCCAGCAACTCGTCCGCCGGATAACCGACTTCCTCCAGCGTCAGCCCGTGCGGCCGCACCACGTGCACGGCCGAGTCCCGCACGCCCGCCGCGAGCACCTTCCCGGGCCAGTCGGGCGGCCGGTGCCCGTCCCCCACGAACAGCAGCGCCCCGATGAGCGAGCGCACCATGTTGTGGCAGAAGGCGTCGGCCCGCACGGTGGCGGTGATGATCCCGTCGTCCCCGCGCACCAGGCTCAGCTCCTGCAGCGTACGGATCGTGGTCGCCCCCTCCCGCCGCTTGCAGTAGGCCGCGAAGTCATGCTCCCCGAGCAGCCCCCGGGCGGCCTCGTTCATGGCGTCGACATCGAGCGGCCAGTCGTGCCACAGCACGTGATTGCGCAGCAGCGGATCGACACCGCCGGGATTGTCGGTGACGCGATAGGCATAGCGCCGCCAAATCGCCGAGAACCGCGCGTTGAACCCCTTGGGCGCCTCCCTGAGCGCCCACACCCGCACGTCCCTGGGCAGCCGCCCCGCGAACCGCTTGAGCAGCTTCTCGTGATGCTCACGCCACACGCCCTCAGGCAGATCGACGTGCGCGACCTGCCCCCGCGCATGCACCCCGGCATCGGTCCGCCCGGCGACGGTCAGCTCGTACGTCTCCCGGGACCGGGTCACCGTACGCAAGGCGTCCTCGATCTCCCCCTGCACGGTCCGCTTCCCGCCGGCCTGCTTGGCCCACCCGTGGAAGCCGCTCCCGTCGTACGACAGGTCGAGCCGGACGCGCACGTAACCCGGCGCCGCTTCATCACTCACGTACAGATCCTCTCAGCAACACAAAGCGGGCCCGCCCCCCGAAAAGGAACGGACCCGCAACGCCCTGAAGGGGCGCGGGGAACTGCGCGACAAGCCACGACAAAGCCGCACCCGCCGACGAACCAGCTCCCAGCAGACGCTTACGCGTCCTTGGACTCCTCGGCGGCGTCCTCGGACTTGGCCTCGACAGCCTCGTCCTTCTTGAGGGCGTCCTCCTTGACCGCACGCTTCGTCGCGGCCTCGGCCTCGCCGACCGCCTTCTGCTGCACCGTCAGCGCCTCGACCAGCTCGATGACAGCCATGGGCGCGTTGTCGCCACGGCGGTTACCGATCTTGGTGATGCGGGTGTAGCCACCCGGACGGTTCTCGTACCGCGGGCCGATCTCGGTGAAGAGCGTGTGGACGATGCTCTTGTCCGTGATGACCTGGAGCACCTGACGGCGGTTGTGAAGGTCACCCTTCTTCGCCTTGGTGATCAGACGCTCGGCGTACGGCCGCAGACGGCGGGCCTTCGCCTCGGTGGTGGTGATACGGCCGTGCTCGAACAGCGACTTCGCGAGGTTCGCGAGCATCAGCTTCTCGTGCGCGGCACTGCCGCCCAGACGGGCACCCTTGGTGGGCTTCGGCATCGTGTTTCTCCTAGGTGTCTGCCCCGGCCGTATCAGGTACCGGAGTCAGTATCTGAGCAGACGGTTGTCTGTCAGAGATCCGGGCGCCTTTTCAGACGCCCGGAAGGGCCGCGCCCCATAGGGGCGCGGGGAACTGCGCGACCAGTCACAACGGACCGGCACCCGAATCAGTACTGCTCGGTCTCCACGAAACCGGCGTCAGCATCGTCATCGGCGCCGAACGCGTCCGCGGCAGCGGTCGGGTCGAATCCGGGCGGGCTGTCCTTCAGGGCCAGGCCCATCCCCGCCAGCTTCGCCTTGACCTCGTCGATCGACTTCGCACCGAAGTTACGAATGTCGAGGAGGTCGGCCTCGGAACGTGCGACGAGCTCACCCACGGAGTGGATGCCCTCACGCTTGAGGCAGTTGTACGACCGAACGGTGAGCTCCAGCTCCTCGATCGGCAGCGCCAGATCGGCGGCCAGGGCGGCGTCCGTCGGCGACGGACCCATGTCGATGCCCTCGGCGTCGATGTTCAGCTCACGCGCGAGACCGAACAGCTCGACCAGCGTCTTACCGGCGGAGGCCATGGCGTCACGCGGACGCATCGCCTGCTTGGTCTCGACGTCGACGATCAGCTTGTCGAAGTCGGTGCGCTGCTCGACACGGGTCGCCTCGACCTTGTACGTGACCTTGAGCACCGGCGAGTAGATCGAGTCGACCGGGATCCGGCCGATCTCCTGGCCGACCTGCTTGTTCTGCACGGCGGAGACATAACCGCGGCCACGCTCGACCGTCAGCTCCATCTCCAGCTTGCCCTTGCCGTTCAGGGTGGCCAGAACCAGGTCGGGGTTGTGCACCTCGACACCGGCCGGCGGCGCGATGTCGGCGGCGGTGACCAGACCCGGGCCCTGCTTGCGCAGGTACATCACGACCGGCTCGTCGTGCTCACTCGACACGACCAGCTGCTTGATGTTGAGGATCAGGTCGGTGACGTCCTCCTTGACGCCCGGCACGGTGGTGAACTCGTGCAGGACGCCGTCGATCCGGATGCTGGTGACAGCCGCACCGGGGATCGACGACAGGAGGGTACGGCGCAGGGAGTTGCCGAGGGTGTAGCCGAAGCCCGGCTCCAGCGGCTCGATCACGAACCGGGAGCGGAACTCGTCGACGACCTCTTCGGTCAACGAGGGACGCTGAGCGATCAGCATGTGTGGATCAGATCCTTCTTTCGTGGACGCCCGCTATATGACGCCCGACGGAAACCGCACCGGTGACAGATGCGGGTACTGCAAGGGTACGGGCGATACGGCCCGAATACTCGGCCGTACCGCCCGGAACCACAGACCGTGACGAAGCGGACGTCAGACGCGACGACGCTTCGGCGGACGGCAGCCGTTGTGGGGGGTCGGGGTGACGTCCTGGATGGAGCCGACCTCGAGGCCCGTGGCCTGCAGGGAGCGGATCGCGGTCTCACGACCGGAGCCCGGGCCCTTGACGAACACGTCGACCTTGCGCATGCCGTGCTCCTGGGCGCGGCGGGCAGCCGACTCGGCGGCCATCTGCGCGGCGAACGGCGTGGACTTCCGGGAGCCCTTGAAGCCGACGTGGCCGGCGGAGGCCCAGGAGATCACGTTGCCGGACGGGTCCGTGATCGACACGATGGTGTTGTTGAACGTGCTCTTGATGTGCGCGTGGCCGTGAGCGACGTTCTTCTTTTCCTTGCGGCGCACCTTCTTGGCAGCGCCCTGACGTCCCTTGGGGGGCATCTGTTCTCCTACGGGAGGTGGTCGGTCCTACAGCGAAGACCGCTGGACGGCGAAGTCCGCTGAGGACTACTTCTTGCCCGGCTTCTTCTTGCCGGCGATGGCGCGACGCGGGCCCTTGCGGGTACGCGCGTTGGTGCTGGTGCGCTGACCGCGGACCGGCAGACCGCGGCGGTGACGCAGACCCTGGTAGGTACCGATCTCGACCTTGCGGCGGATGTCGGCCTGGATCTCGCGACGGAGGTCACCCTCGGTCTTGATGTTGTTGTCGACGTACTCGCGGATGGCGACCAGCTGCTCTTCGCTCAGGTCGCGAACGCGGGTGTTCGGGTCGACGCCGGTGGCGGCCAGCGTCTGCTGCGAAAGGGTCCGGCCGATGCCGAACACGTAGGTGAGGGCGATCTCCACGCGCTTGTCGCGCGGGATGTCAACACCGGAAACGCGTGCCATTCAATGGCTCCAGTTGGTTGTCGGAGGTCTTCCACAGGACCGACTCCCAGCCGCCGGCCTCTTCTCTTCGAAGATTTGGTACGACCTGGGTCCCCGGCCTCCGAGCCGGGGGTGTCGAGCCGCGTACGGCTCGGGCCCTGCGTATGAACATATTCAGCTCGCGTCGCGCGAATCTCTGCGGAAAGCAGAGGGGTGGTCGTGCGTCAGCCCTGGCGCTGCTTGTGGCGCGGGTTCTCGCAGATGACCATGACCCGGCCGTGACGGCGGATCACCCTGCACTTGTCGCAGATCTTCTTGACGCTCGGCTTGACCTTCATGGGATGTGAGGTTCTCCGGGTCAGTTGCCGGCGACCCCGCTGACGCGGGATCTGGGCAAGATCTACTTGTACCGGTAGACGATCCGGCCACGCGTCAGGTCGTACGGAGACAGCTCCACCACGACCCGGTCGTCAGGGAGGATGCGGATGTAGTGCATACGCATCTTGCCGCTGATGTGTGCCAGGACCTGGTGGCCGTTCTGGAGCTCGACCTTGAACATGGCGTTCGGCAGAGACTCGACGACAGTGCCCTCGATCTCGATGGCACCTTGCTTCTTGGCCACGCTTCGCCCTTCGAATCGACTACCTTGATCGACTCCCGCGTGCACCGTGAGTGCATGCGGACATGCGGGTGCACAAGAGCCGACGAGTCAGTCTACGTCAGCGCACCCGGAAAGACGAATCGGGGAAGTCTGCCCCACACGGCTGATCCTTAACCGAGCGGATCGGGCGCGGCCGTGATGCCGTACTCCGCGAGCTTGGCCTTGCCCCCGTCGGGGGCGGTCAGGACCAGGGGGCCCTGTTCGGTGAGGGCGACGGAGTGCTCCCAGTGGGAGGACCAGGTGCCGTCGGTCGTCACGACCGTCCACTCGTCCTCCAGGACGACGGTCTTCGGTGTGCCGAGGGACACCATCGGCTCGATCGCGAGGCAGAAGCCGGGCACCAGCTTGGGGCCCTTGCCCCGGCGCCGGTCGACGTAGTTCAGCAGATGCGGATCCATGTGCATCTCGGTGCCGATGCCGTGGCCACCGTAGTCCTCGATGATCCCGTACCGGCCGCCGCTCGGCTTGGGCTGGCGGCGGATGTACGTCTCGATGGCGCGCGAGATGTCGACGAGCCGGTTGCCCTGCTTCATCGCGGCGATGCCGGCCCACATCGACTCCTCGGTCACCCGGGACAGCTCGACCAGCTCCGGGGCGTGACCGGACCCGACGAACGCGGTGTACGCGGCGTCGCCGTGCCAACCGTCGATGATCGCGCCGCAGTCGATGGAGATGATGTCCCCGTCCTTGAGGACGACCTCGTCGGAGGGGATGCCGTGGACGACGACCTCGTTCACGGAGGTGCAGATGGTCGCGGGGAAGCCGCCGTACCCGAGGAAGTTCGGCTTGGCGTTGTGTTCCGCGAGCACCTTCCGGGCGACCTCGTCCAGGTCCTTGGTCGTCGCCCCCGGCACGGCCGCCTCCCGCGTGGCCGCGTGAATGGCGGCAACGACCAACCCCGCCTCACGCATCTTGGCGATCTGCTCGGGGCTCTTGATCTGCACCATGGGGGCTACGGCCTTTCTGGACCGGAAAAGAAACGGGCTCCCACAACGATACGACTACCTAGCCGCGGGCCATCGCGTACCCAGCCGCGGGCAACCGGCACGCCCATCCCGCGAGCAGTCTGCGCCGCCCACCCCGCGGCCAGCCGGCACCGTCCATCCCGCGGGCAGTCGTGCCGCTGGGGCGATGGGGGTCCCCCCGCTCGAGCGAAGCCGAGAGTGGGGGAGGGTGGGCGCGGACGGCACCCCGTCAGCGCCGGGCTGCGCGACCCACCCCCGGCAAGCCACAGCCGCGGCCCACTCATAAGCGGACCGCGGCTGCAGCAAACGCAAAGACCTACTTCTCGCGCTTCAGCGCCTCCAGCGCGCGCCCGGTGACCTCGTCCACCGGCCCCATCGCCGAGATCGTCACCACGAGGCCCTGCGCCTTGTAGTAGTCGATGATCGGCTCGGTCTGCGTGTGGTAGACCTCCAGCCGCGTGCGCACCGTCTCCTCGGTGTCGTCGTCGCGCTGGTACAGCTCACCACCACAGACGTCGCACACGCCCTCCTTCTTGGACGGGCTGTACGACACGTGGAAGACGTGGCTGGAGTCCTTGCGGCAGATGCGCCGGCCGGCGATCCGCTTGACCACCTCGTCCTCGGGGGCCTCGAGGTCGAGCACCGCGTCCAGCTCGATGCTCTCGGTCTTCAGCAGCTCGTCGAGCGCCTCGGCCTGGGAGACGTTCCGGGGAAAACCGTCCAGCAGGAAGCCGCCCTCGGCGTCGGGCTGCTCCATGCGGTCCTTGGCCATGGCGATGGTGACCTCGTCCGGTACGAGGTTGCCGGCGTCCATGTAGGACTTGGCGAGCTTGCCCAGCTCGGTCTGCCGGCTGATGTTCGCACGGAACAGATCACCCGTGGAGATGTGCGGGATGCGCAGTTTCTCGGCAAGGCGGGTGGCCTGCGTACCCTTTCCAGCACCCGGCGGCCCGACGAGGACGATTCGCATCAGCGGAGGAACCCTTCGTAATTGCGCTGCTGGAGCTGGCTCTCGATCTGCTTCACCGTCTCGAGACCGACACCCACGATGATCAGGATGCTGGTCCCTCCGAACACGAAGTTCTGGTTTGCCCCGAAACCAGCCAACGCCATTGTCGGCACGAGAGCGATCAGGCCCAGATACAGCGAACCCGGCCAGGTGATCCGGTTGAGTACGTAGCTGAGGTACTCAGCGGTCGGTCGGCCAGCCCGGATGCCCGGGATGAAGCCACCATACTTCTTCATGTTGTCGGCGACTTCTTCGGGGTTGAAGGAGATGGCCACGTAGAAGAACGCGAAGAAAACGATCAGGATGAAGTACAGCGTCACGTGGAACGGGGCATCCTGCGCGACCAGGTTCTTTTCGATCCAGATCTTCCACCCCGCGTTACCGCTCGAGAACTGCGCGATCAGTGCAGGGATGTAGAGCAGCGACGACGCGAAGATGACCGGAATCACACCGGCCTGGTTCACCTTGAGCGGGATGTACGTCGACGTACCGCCGTAGGACCGGCGGCCGATCATGCGCTTCGCGTACTGCACGGGGATCCGGCGCTGCGCCTGCTCGACGAACACGACCAGGCCGACCATGACGAAGCCGACCAGCACGACGATGCCGAACTCGATCCAGCCGCCGGCCAGGGAGCCCTCCTGCTTGATGGCCCACAGGGAGGACGGGAAGATCGCGGCGATCGAGATGAACATCAGGATCGACATGCCGTTGCCGATGCCGCGGTCGGTGATGAGCTCACCGAGCCACATCACGACGGCCGTACCGGCGGTCATGGTGATGACCATGGTGATGGTGACGAAGATCGACTGGTCCGGGACGATCTGGCTCGCGACCGGGCAGCCCGAGAACAGGGCGCCACTGCGGGCGGTGGCCACCAGACCCGTGCCCTGGAGGATGGCGAGCGCCACCGTGAGGTAACGGGTGTACTGCGTGATCTTCGCCGTACCGGCCTGGCCCTCCTTCTTCAGGGCTTCCAGGCGCGGGATCACCACGGTCAGCAGCTGCAGGATGATGCTCGCCGTGATGTACGGCATGATGCCCAGCGCGAAGATCGTGATCTGGAGCAGCGCGCCACCGCTGAACATGTTGACCAGACCGAACAGGCCCTGGGTGGCCTCGGCGTTGTCGATACAGGTCTGGACGTTGCGGTAGTCGACACCCGGGATCGGGATATGCGTACCGACCCGGTACACCACGATGATGCCGAGCGTGAAGAGCAGCTTCTTGCGCAGGTCGGGCGTCTTGAACGCCCGGGCGAACGCGGTGAGCACGGTGCCTCCTGCGACCCCCCGCGCAACTGCGTCAAGGGTGACGGTCTTGAGATTCCGACTAAGGACGAATACGTAACGGTCAACTGCCGCCCCGAGTGCCCCGTATGAGGCGCCCGGGAAAAGTGGGCAGTGCAGGTCACCTTACCGGCGAGACTGCCGCCCTAGGAACGACCAACCGGGGATGCCCCATTTGTGGGGCATCCCCGGTCGGGATCGCTCAAGTCATCAAGACGCCTGATGGGTTCAGACGAGCTCGGTGACGGTACCGCCGGCGGCGGTGATCTTCTCCTTGGCGGAGCCGGAGACGGCGTCGACCGTCACCTGCAGCGCCACGGAGATCTCGCCCTGGCCGAGGACCTTGACGAGCGCGTTCTTGCGAACGGCACCCTTGGCCACCAGACCCTCGACGGTGACCTCGCCACCCTCGGGGTAGAGCGCGGCCAGCTTGTCGAGGTTCACGACCTGGTACTCGGTCTTGAACGGGTTCTTGAAGCCCTTCAGCTTCGGGAGGCGCATGTGCAGCGGCATCTGGCCGCCCTCGAAGCGCTCCGGAACCTGGTAGCGGGCCTTCGTACCCTTCGTACCACGACCGGCCGTCTTACCCTTCGACGCCTCACCACGACCGACACGGGTCTTGGCGGTCTTGGCGCCGGGGGCGGGACGGAGGTTGTGGATCTTCAGCGGGTTCTGCTCCGCCATGATCAGTCGACCTCCTCGACCGTCACGAGGTGGCGGACGGTGTGCACCATGCCGCGGAACTCGGGGCGGTCCTCCTTGACGACCACGTCGTTGACCTTCTTGAGGCCAAGCGAACGCAGGGTGTCACGGTGGTTCTGCTTGCTGCCGATGTAGGACTTGACCTGCGTGATCTTGAGCTGCGCCATGATTACGCACCCGCCCCGGCACGCGCACGCAGCAGAGCCGCGGGGGCGACGTCCTCGAGCGGCAGACCGCGGCGGGCCGCGATCTCCTCGGGACGCTGCAGGCCCTTCAGGGCCTCCACGGTCGCGTGCACGATGTTGATGGCGTTGTCGGAGCCGAGCGACTTCGACAGCACGTCGTGGATACCGGCGCACTCGAGCACGGCACGCACCGGACCACCGGCGATCACACCGGTACCCGGCGACGCCGGCTTGAGCAGCACGACACCGGCCGCCTTCTCACCCTGGATGGGGTGCGGGATGGTGCCCTGGATCCGGGGGACCTTGAAGAAGTGCTTCTTGGCCTCCTCAACGCCCTTGGCGATGGCGGCCGGCACCTCCTTGGCCTTGCCGTATCCGACACCCACGGTGCCGTCACCGTCGCCCACCACGACCAGCGCGGTGAAGCTGAAGCGACGACCACCCTTCACAACCTTGGCGACGCGGTTGATCGCGACGACGCGCTCAACGTACGCGGTCTTCTCGGCGGCAGCAGCGCCGCCGTCACGGCCCTTCCGGTCCCGCCGCTCGCCGCCACCGGCACCGCTTCCGCGGCGCTGGGGTCCAGCCATTGGATTACCTCTCTCTTTCCGCTAGCTACAAGCGGCTCAGAACTTGAGCCCGGCTTCGCGGGCGGCGTCGGCCAGGGCGGCGATGCGCCCGGCGTACTGGTTGCCACCACGGTCGAACACGACGGCCTCGACACCGGCGGCCTTGGCACGCTCGGCGACCAGGGCGCCGACCTGCTTGGCCTGCGCGGACTTGTCGCCCTCGCCACCGCGGATCGACGCGTCCAGGGTGGACGCCGACGCCAGGGTGTGGCCCTTCAGGTCGTCGATCACCTGCGCCACGATGTGGCGGTTGGAACGAGTCACGACCAGGCGAGGACGCTCGGCGGTGCCGGCGACCTTCTTGCGGATCCGGATGTGACGACGCTTGATCGCAGCACGCTTGTAGGCGTCGCCCTTGAGGATCTTCTGCCCGTATGCCATGGCTTACTTACCCGCCTTTCCGACCTTGCGGCGGATGACTTCGCCCTCGTACTTGACGCCCTTGGCCTTGTACGGGTCGGGCTTGCGCAGCTTGCGGATGTTGGCCGCAACCTCGCCGACCTTCTGCTTGTCGATGCCCTCGACCGAGAAACGGGTCGGGGACTCCACCTTGAAGGTGATGCCCTCGGGGGCCTCGACCGTGATCGGGTGGCTGTAGCCGAGGGAGAACTCCAGGTTCGAACCCTTGGCGACAACGCGGTAACCGACACCGCTGATCTCGAGCTTCTTCACGTAACCCTGGGTCACGCCGGTGATCATGTTCGCCACCAGCGTGCGGGACAGGCCGTGCAGGGCCTTGTTCTGACGCTCGTCGTTGGGGCGGGTGACGTTCAGGACGCCGTCCTCACCCTTGGCGATCTCGATCGGCGCCACGACGGTGTGGGTCAGCGAGCCCTTGGGACCCTTGACCGAGACCGTCTGGCCGTCGATGGTGACGTCCACGCCGGCGGGAACCGCGATGGGGAGCTTGCCGATGCGCGACATAGCTGTTTCCTCCGTTCCCTTCTGCTACCAGACGTAGGCGAGGACTTCCCCACCCACGCCCTTCTTGCCGGCCTGCTTGTCGGTGAGGAGCCCGTGCGACGTGGAGATGATCGCCACGCCGAGGCCGCCCAGCACCTTCGGCAGGTTGGTGGACTTCGCGTACACCCGGAGACCGGGCTTGGAGATCCGCTTGATGCCCGCGATGGAGCGCTCACGGTTCGGGCCGAACTTCAGCTCGAGGACGAGGTTCTTGCCGACCTCGGCGTCCTCGACGCGCCAGCCCGTGATGAAGCCCTCCTGCTGGAGGATCTCCGCGATGTGCGACTTGATCTTGGAGTGCGGCATCGACACGGTGTCGTGGTATGCCGAGTTCGCGTTCCGCAGACGCGTCAGCATGTCTGCGATCGGATCAGTCATGGTCATGAATTGGCCTTCGGCCTCTCTCGCCGGGGTTTCCTGGTGCGCCATCCCTCTCCCCGATCCGAGACGGGACGGGTGCGGCGCGGTGGACCTACGGCGTAGTAAGTCGTACGGGCGTCAGGGCGCCCAACCCTCCTAGCCTAAGCCATGGAGAGGTGGGCCCCTGACCAGACCCTTTGCTTACCGAGAGCCCTGAGAATCCCTGATGAGGGGGATTACCAGGAGCTCTTGGTCACGCCCGGCAGCTCGCCACGGTGAGCCATCTCACGAAGGCACACGCGGCACAGGCCGAACTTGCGGTACACGGAGTGCGGACGGCCGCAGCGCTGGCAGCGGGTGTAGCCACGCACACCGAACTTGGGCTTGCGAGCAGCCTTGGCAATCAGAGCCTTCTTCGCCATCTCGCTCACGCCTCCTTGAAGGGGAAGCCGAGGTGACGAAGGAGCGCACGGCCCTCAGCGTCGTTGGTCGCCGTGGTCACCACGGTGATGTCCATACCCCGGACGCGGTCGATCTTGTCCTGGTCGATCTCGTGGAACATGACCTGCTCCGTGAGACCGAAGGTGTAGTTGCCACGGCCGTCGAACTGCTTGGGGGACAGGCCGCGGAAGTCGCGGATGCGCGGCAGCGCGAGCGACAGGGTGCGGTCCAGGAACTCCCACATGCGGTCGCCACGGAGCGTGACGTGGGCACCGATCGGCTGGCCCTCACGCAGCTTGAACTGCGCGATGGACTTGCGGGCCTTGGTGACGGCCGGCTTCTGACCGGTGATCGTGGTGAGGTCGCGGATGGCGCCCTCGATCAGCTTGGAGTCGCGGGCGGCGTCGCCCACACCCATGTTGACCACGATCTTGACGAGGCCCGGAACCTGCATGACGTTCTCGTACTTGAACTCGTCACGCAGCTTGCCGACGATCTCCTCGCGGTACTTCGTCTTCAGGCGCGGAGTGGTGGTGGTCGTCATCAGATGTCCTCACCCGTCCGCTTGGCAACGCGGATCTTGTTGCCCTCTTCGTCGAAGCGGTAACCGACGCGGGTCACGACCTTCTTGCCGTCCTTCTCCACGACCAGCTGGACGTTGGAGACGTGGATCGGCGCCTCGGTGGTGACGATGCCGCCGGCCTGCGAACCGCGAGCCGTCGGACCGGCCTTGGTGTGCTTCTTGACCCGGTTGACACCCTCGACCAGGACGCGCTCCTCGCGCGGGTAAGCGGCAATGACCTTGCCCTGCTTGCCCTTGTCCTTGCCGGTGATGACCTGGACCAGGTCGCCCTTCTTGATCTTCATGCTCACAGCACCTCCGGCGCGAGGGAGATGATCTTCATGAACTTCTTCTCGCGCAGCTCACGGCCCACGGGGCCGAAAATACGGGTGCCGCGAGGGTCGCCGTCGTTCTTCAGAATGACGGCGGCGTTCTCGTCGAAGCGGATGTACGAGCCGTCCGGACGGCGGCGCTCCTTGACGGTGCGAACGATGACCGCCTTGACGACGTCACCCTTCTTCACGTTGCCACCGGGGATCGCGTCCTTGACGGTGGCGACGATGACGTCACCGATGCCCGCGTAGCGGCGACCGGAGCCACCGAGCACACGGATGCAAAGGATCTCCTTCGCACCAGTGTTGTCGGCGACACGCAGTCGCGACTCCTGCTGGATCACGTCTATCTCCTGAATGTCTGCCGGTTCCCCGGGAGCCGCTCAGCGAGCGGCTCCCGGAGCCTGGCGGAACTGTCCTGCGAGGAATGCCCCGCAGGAGATTTACTTGGCCTTCTCGAGGATCTCGACGACGCGCCAGCGCTTCGTCGCGGACAGCGGCCGGGTCTCCATGAGGAGGACGCGGTCGCCGACACCCGCGGCGTTCTGCTCGTCGTGCGCCTTGAGCTTGTTCGTACGGCGGATGACCTTGCCGTACAGCGCGTGCTTCACACGGTCCTCGACGGCGACGACGACGGTCTTGTCCATCTTGTCGCTGACGACCAGACCCTCACGGGTCTTGCGGAAGCCGCGGGCTTCGGTGTTCTCAGTCACGTTGTTCTCGCTCATGCGTTCTCCACCGTTTCGATGCCCAGCTCGCGCTCGCGCATCAGGGTGTAGATCCGCGCGATGTCCTTACGGACGGCCTTCAGCCGGCCGTGGTTCTCGAGCTGACCCGTCGCCGCCTGGAAGCGGAGGTTGAACAGCTCTTCCTTGGCCTCGCGGAGCTTCGCCAGAAGCTCCTCGTTGCCCAGCTCGCGCAGCTCGGACGCCTTGGTACCGGCCGACATCACGCTTCACCTGCCTCGCGCTTGACGATCCGGCACTTCATCGGCAGCTTGTGGGCCGCACGGGTCAGCGCCTCACGGGCGATCTTCTCGTTGGGGTACGACAGCTCGAACATCACGCGTCCGGGCTTGACGTTGGCCACCCACCACTCCGGAGAACCCTTACCGGAACCCATGCGGGTCTCGGCCGGCTTCTTCGTCAGCGGGCGGTCCGGGTAGATGTTGATCCAGACCTTGCCGCCACGCTTGATGTGACGGGTCATGGCGATACGAGCCGCCTCGATCTGGCGGTTCGTGACGTACGCCGGGGTCAGCGCCTGGATGCCGTACTCGCCGAACGCAACCTGCGTGCCACCCTTGGACATGCCGTTGCGCTTGGGGTGGTGCTGCTTGCGGTGCTTGACCCTACGGGGGATCAGCATGGTGGTCAGGCCTCCGTTCCGGTGCTCTCAGCCGGAGCGGCGGCGGGCGCGTCGGCCTTGGGGGCCTCGGCGGCCGGAGCCTGCTGCTGCGGCTTGCGACCGCGCCGCTCGCCACCGCGGCCACCACGGGCCGGGCGGTCGGAGCCGCCACCGCGGGCCGGGCGGTTACCCGCACGGGCGGCAGCGTTCTCGGCGCGGACCTCGGCGATGTTCTTGACGTCGCCCTTGTAGATCCAGACCTTCACACCGATGCGGCCGAAGGTCGTCTTGGCCTCGAAGAAGCCGTAGTCCACGTTCGCGCGGAGCGTGTGCAGGGGCACGCGGCCCTCGCGGTAGAACTCCGAGCGGGACATCTCGGCGCCGCCGAGGCGGCCACCGCACTGGATCTTGATGCCCTTGGCGCCCGCCTTCATCGCCGACTGCATGCTCTTGCGCATGGCGCGGCGGAAGGAGACGCGGGAGGAGAGCTGCTCGGCGACGGCCTGGGCGACCAGCTGAGCGTCGGTCTCGGGGTTCTTGACCTCGAGGATGTTCAGCTGGACCTGCTTGCCGGTGAGCTTCTCGAGGTCACCGCGGATGCGGTCGGCCTCGGCGCCACGGCGGCCGATGACGATGCCCGGACGGGCCGTGTGGATGTCCACGCGGACGCGGTCACGGGTGCGCTCGATCTCGACCTTGGAGATGCCGGCGCGCTCCATGCCGGACGTCATCATCCGGCGGATGGCGACGTCTTCCTTGACGTAGTCCTTGTACAGCTTGTCGGCGTACCAACGCGACTTGAAGTCGGTCGTGACACCGAGCCGGAACCCGTGCGGGTTTACCTTCTGGCCCATTACCGGGTTCCTTCCTTGCTGCTGACGACCACGGTGATGTGGCTGGTCCGCTTGCGGATCCGGTAGGCACGGCCCTGGGCGCGCGGACGGAACCGCTTCAGGGTCGGGCCTTCGTCGACGTAGGCCTCGGAGATGTAGAGGCTGTCGACATCGGTGTGGTCGTAGTTGTGCGCGGCGTTGGCAATGGCGCTGTCCAGCACCTTGCCGACCGGCACGCTCGCGGCCTGCGGGGCGAAACGCAGGACCGCCTGAGCCTCCGTGGCATCCATGCCACGGATGAGGTCCACCACGCGGCGGGCCTTCATGGGCGTGACGCGGATGTACCGCGCCTGGGCCCTGGCTTCCATGGTTGTCCCTTCAGTGTTTGTCATGGTCATTCACACCCCGCTGACTAGCGGCGCTTCGACTTCCGGTCTTCCTTGACGTGACCCCGGAAGGTGCGCGTCGGCGAGAACTCGCCGAGCTTGTGGCCGACCATCGACTCGGTGACAAACACCGGGATGTGGGTCTTGCCGTTGTGCACCGCGAGCGTGTGGCCGAGCATGGCCGGCACGATCATCGAGCGACGGGACCAGGTCTTGATGACGTTCTTGGTACCGGCTTCGTTCTGAGCTTCCACCTTCTTCATCAGGTGGTCGTCGACGAAGGGTCCCTTCTTCAAGCTACGAGGCATCTCAACCCGTCCTTAGCGCTTCTTGTTCGTCTTGCGGCGGCGGACGATGTACTTGTTCGACGCCTTCTTGGGCGAACGAGTACGGCCTTCCTTCTTGCCCCACGGGGACACAGGGTGGCGACCACCGGAGGTCCGGCCCTCACCACCACCGTGCGGGTGGTCCACCGGGTTCATGACCACACCACGGACGGTCGGGCGAACGCCCAGCCACCGCTTACGGCCGGCCTTGCCCCAGTTGATGTTGCTCTGCTCGGCGTTGCCGACCTCGCCGACGGTGGCGCGGCAGCGGACGTCGACCAGGCGGATCTCACCGGACGGCATGCGCAGGTGGGCCATGGAGCCCTCCTTCGCGAGCAGCTGCACCGAGGCGCCGGCGGAGCGGGCGAACTTGGCGCCGCCGCCGGGACGCAGCTCGATGGCGTGCAGCGTCGTACCGACCGGGATGTTGCGCAGGGCGAGGTTGTTGCCCGGCTTGATGTCGGCCCCGGGACCGTTCTCGACGCGGTCGCCCTGGTTCAGGCCACGCGGCGCGAGGATGTAGCGCTTCTCGCCGTCCGCGTAGTGCAGGAGCGCGATGCGCGCGGTGCGGTTGGGGTCGTACTCGATGTGCGCGACCTTCGCCGGCACGCCGTCCTTGTCGTGACGACGGAAGTCGATCACGCGGTAGGCGCGCTTGTGGCCACCGCCCTGGTGGCGGACGGTCACACGACCGGAATTGTTACGGCCGCCCTTGCTGTGCAGGGGACGGACCAGCGACTTCTCCGGCGTGGACCGCGTGACCTCGACGAAGTCGGCGACGCTGGAGCCACGACGGCCCGGAGTCGTCGGCTTGTACTTGCGGATACCCATTTCTCAGTCCTCGTCCGATATCGAACGATCCTGACCGCTTACGCGGTCGGACCGCCGAAGATGTCGATACGGTCGCCCTCGGCGAGGGTCACGATCGCGCGCTTGGTGGCGGCACGCTGGCCGAAGCCCGTGCGGGTCCGCTTGCGCTTGCCGACGCGGTTGATCGTGTTGACCCCGGTGACCTTGACCGAGAAGACCGACTGCACGGCCTCCTTGATCTGGGTCTTGTTGGCACGCGGGTCGACGATGAACGTGTACTTGTTCTCGTCGATGAGCGCGTAGCTCTTCTCGGACACGACCGGCTTGAGCAGCACGTCACGGGGGTCCGTGTACGCCTTGCTCGCCGGGGTGACGACGGTGTTCTTGCCCTCGGTGGCGTGGCGGCGGGCCTTCTTCAGGCGCGCCTCCTTCGCCTTCTTGGCCGCCTTGGAGGCGATGGAGGGGTGACGGACTGCCATCAGACCTCGCTCCCTTCGTTGTCGTTGGCCTTGTTCGGGCCGGCGACGAAGGACTCGAAAGCGGCCTTGGTGAAGACCACGTCGTCCGAGACGAGAACGTCGTACGTGTTCAGCTGGCCCGGCTCCAGGATGTGGACCTGGGGCAGGTTGCGGGCGGACAGCCACGCGGCCTCGTCGGCGCGGTCGACGACCAGGAGCAGGTTCTTGCGCTCCGAGATCTTGCCGAACAGCGTCTTGGCGGCCTTCGTGGACGGCGTCTCGCCCTCGATCACGCCGGTGACGACGTGGATGCGGTTGTGACGCGCCCGGTCGGTGAGGGCGTGACGCAGAGCGGCAGCCTTCATCTTCTTCGGGGTGCGCTGCGAGTAGTCGCGCGGCACGGGACCGTGCACGACGCCACCACCGGCGAACTGCGGCGCGCGGGTCGAACCCTGACGGGCGCGACCGGTGCCCTTCTGGCGGTACGGCTTCTTGCCACCGCCGCGGACCTCGCCGCGCGTCTTGGTCTTGTGGGTGCCCTGGCGGGCAGCGGCCAGCTGCGCGACGACGACCTGGTGGATCAGCGGGATGCTGACCTTCTCAACGCCGAAGATCTCCGCGGGGAGCTCGACGGTACCGGCCTTGTCGCCCGCCGGCGAAAGGATGTCAACAGTGCTCATCGGTTACCTCAGGCCCCCTTGGCCGCGGTGCGGACCAGGACGAGGCCGCCGTTCGGACCGGGAACCGCGCCCTTGATGAGCAGCAGACCCTTCTCCGCGTCAACGGCGTGGACGGTCAGGTTCTGGGTGGTGACCCGCTCGTTGCCCATGCGACCCGCCATGCGGAGGCCCTTGAACACACGGCCCGGGGTGGCGCAGCCGCCGATGGAACCGGGCGAGCGGTGCTTGCGCTGGGTGCCGTGTCCGGCGCCGAGGCCACGGAAGTTGTGGCGCTTCATGACACCGGCGAAGCCCTTGCCCTTGCTCTTGCCGGTCACGTCGACCTTCACGCCGGCCTCGAACACCTCGGCGGTGATCTCCTGGCCGAGCGTGTACTCGGAGGCGTCCGACGTGCGGATCTCGACGAGGTGACGACGGGGGGTGACGTCGGCCTTGGCGAAGTGGCCCTTGAGGGGCTTGTTCACCTTGCGCGGGTCGATCTCGCCGAAGGCGATCTGGACGGACTCGTAGCCGTCGACGTCGTTCGTACGGACCTGGGTGACGACGTTGGGCCCGGCCTTGACGACGGTGACCGGAACAACACGGTTGTTCTCGTCCCACACCTGCGTCATACCGAGCTTCTCGCCCAGGATGCCCTTGATCTGCTTAGCCATCTCTCAGATCACCGCGCCTCAGAGCTTGATCTCGATGTCGACACCGGCCGGGAGGTCGAGTCGCATCAGAGAGTCAACGGTCTTGGGGGTGGGGTCGAGGATGTCGATCAGGCGCTTGTGCGTGCGCATCTCGAAGTGCTCGCGCGAGTCCTTGTACTTGTGCGGCGACTTGATGACGCAGTACACGTTCTTCTCAGTGGGCAGCGGCACCGGGCCCGCGACCGACGCACCAGTGCGGGTCACCGTCTCGACGATCTTCTTCGCCGAGCTGTCGATGACCTCGTGGTCGTAGGCCTTGAGCCGGATGCGGATCTTCTGTCCCGCCATGGCTACTTCGTAGTCCTGTCTCTCATTACGCTCTGGAACCCGGAGTTTCCTGCCCCGCCTCCGACCCACGCGGTCGGGCGTGTCGCACTCCCGCTGACATGGATGTCCCTTGTTCGAACATCCCCGCGGGATTGACACGGCCCTACCAGAACCGCGGACCGGGAGCGAAAGCCCACCGGGCGCCTGGCCGGCGCCGCGCCCACGCTTCCCGGAAGATTCCCGTACGTCCGCCCCTGATCAGGGACGACGAGTACTGTGGGACTCGCTTCCGGTCCTCCCGGCGGGAGGCGCGCAGCATCAACACTCGACCGAGCAACTCGGACAGTCTGCCATATGGGGCGGTGCGGACGCCAATCGAGCCGGAGAGAATACCCCGGGAGTGACGCGGGTCAAACGCGGGGCGACGGGGCTTGATCGGCGGGGTTGGGCATCCCGGATATTGGGGTGGCGTCAGGCACCCAGGGGGTGCGGGTGGCGTCAGGCACCCTCAGGGGGTCTGGGTGGCCTCAGATGCCCCAGGGATCCTGGTGCCCTCAGAACTCACAGGGGTTCTGGTGCCGTCAGATTCCCGAGGGATCCGGGTGCCGTACGGCCGCCGGACCCTCGGACCACAGCAGCCGGGCCTCGATCTCGTCACCCGTGAGCTCGATCAGCCGCTCGACCGCCCAGCCGTTCCACTGCACGGCACGGGGGAACTGCGGCAGCCGGAAGGCCGGCAGCTGGCCCGGCAGGGCTTCGGGCCGGAACACCGCCTTCTTGACCTCGCCGGTCACCTTTTTCGGCTTCGACGACCTGCGCAGATCCAGACAGTCCTCACCGTCGATCGGCGATGGCGGCCGGGTCGGTGGGGAGCGGGTCGCCCTTGCTCGTACGACCGCCGGCGAGGGAGACCGTCACCGAGCCGGTGATCGGGGTGTCACCGCCGAAGCTCTCCGCCATGCAGCCGCAGTACAGCGCACCGGACTTCCAGGCGTCCGCTGCCGCCTTCCGGAGTAAGGTGATGAACGTCTCCCGGTGCGGGGCCAACTCCGGCTGGAAACCGCCCCGCTCGACGGTCAGCGCCTCCATGCAGCGAGCCATGACGCCGGCCTCCCCGTTCAGCCGGGAGGGGACCGTGATGCGGCTAGCCGTGCTTCGCCACCGTCAGTAGTGCTGCCGAGTCCTCCATCGCCTCCAGGCTGTGCCGGTCCGGCGGGATCAGGATCAGGTCGCCGGTGCGGGCCTCCCAGGAGGTGTCGCCGCTGGTGAGGCGGACGCGTCCGCGGAGGATCAGGACCGTGGCCTCGCCGGGGTTCTCGTGGTCGGCGAGGGACGTGCCGGCGGTGAGGGCGAGGAGGGTCTGGCGCAGGGCGTTCTCGTGGCCGCCGTGGACCGTCGTGGCGCTGCGGCCGTGGGACGTCGTGGCGGCGCGGTCCAGGTGTTCGCGGGCGAGGGCGTCGAGGGAGACCTTCTGCATGCCGGCCAGTTTCGCGACGCCGGAATCAACGGCACCAGGGCCATGTGGGGTAGAGCCGTAGGGACCGTGGGCCCCGTGCCGCCCCCGGGCTCTGTGATACTTGCGCCGTGCCGTCGACACCCCCGCCGGAGCCGTATCCCAGCGGCGTCCCGCAGCCCATAACCGCCGACGCGCCCGGGCACATCCCCCGCCCCCTGCTCACCCAGTCCTGGCTCGACCTCACCTTCCTGCACTGGGCCGCCGACCCGGCCGACGTGGCGGCGCTGCTGCCGGCGGGCACCGTCCCCGACACCCTCGACGGCGTCACGTACGTCGGTCTCGTCGCCTTCCGGATGCACCGGGTGGGGTGGCTGGGCCTCCCCGGCGTCCCCTATCTCGGCACCTTCCCGGAGACCAACGTCCGGCTCTACTCCGTGGACGCGCACGGGCGGCGCGGGGTCGTGTTCCTCTCGCTGGACGCCTCCCGGCTGATACCCGTCGCCGTCGGGCGTCTCGGGTTCCGGATGCCGTACGTCTGGTCCCGGATGGACATCCGGTACGACGGCACCGACACCGTCACGTACACCAGTTCCCGGCGCTGGCCCGGACCGCGCGGCGCCGGGAGCCGTATCACCGTACGGGTGGGCGAGCGGATCGAGGAGCCGACCGAGCTGGAGCACTTCCTGACCGCCCGCTGGGGCATGCACGGCGCCTTCTTCGGGCGGTCGATGTATCTGCCCAACGCCCATCCGCGCTGGCCCCTCCACCGGGCCCAACTCATCGACTTCAACGATCAGTTGGTGGCGGCCGCCGGGCTCCCGGAGCCGGTCGGGGAGCCCGTCAGCGTGCTGTACTCGCCGGGCGTTTCCGCTCGGTTCGGGCGGCCCGCCCGGCCCGGCGGCATCCGGACACCGTGACACGGCGGGAACCCAACAACCCGGCAGCCCGGGTCAGATCACCCCCTGTGCCAGCATCGCGTCCGCCACCCGCTCGAAGCCCGCGATGTTCGCGCCGGTGACGTAGTCGCCGGGGGCGCCGTAGCGCTCGGCGGTCTCCGCGCAGGTGACGTGGATGTCCGTCATGATGCGGGCCAGCTCCTGCTCCACCCGCTGGGCCGGCCACGCCGTACGGGACGCGTTCTGCGCCATCTCCAGCGCGCTGACCGCGACCCCGCCCGCGTTCGCCGCCTTGCCGGGGCCGAAGGCGACGCCGGCCTGCTGGAGCAGTCGTACGGCCTCCGGGGTCGTCGGCATGTTCGCGCCCTCCGAGACCGCCTTGACGCCGTTGCGTACGAGGGCGGTGGCGTCCTCGGCGTTCAGCTCGTTCTGCGTGGCCGACGGGAGGGCCACGTCCGCCGGGACCTCCCAGACCCGGCCCCGCTCGACCGGCACGAACCGCGCCGACGCGCCCCGGCGCTGCGCGTAGTCGCTCACCCTGCCGCGTTCGACCTCCTTGATCTGGCGCAGCAGCTCCACGTCGATGCCCTTCTCGTCGACGACATAGCCGCGGGAGTCGGAGCAGGTCACCGGGTTGGCGCCGAGGGCCGCCAGCTTGCGGATGGCGTGGATCGCGACGTTCCCGGAGCCGGAGACCACCGCCGTCCGCCCCTCCAGGTCCTCCCCGCGCTCGCGCAGCATCGCCTCCGCGAACAGCACGTTGCCGTACCCGGTCGCCTCCGGGCGGATCAGCGAGCCGCCCCAGCCCGCGCCCTTGCCGGTGAGGACGCCGGCCTCCCAGCGGTTGGTGATCCGGCGGTACTGGCCGAAGAGGTAGCCGATCTCGCGCCCGCCGACGCCGATGTCACCGGCCGGGACGTCGGTGTGCTCGCCGATGTGCCGGTGCAGCTCGGTCATGAAGGACTGGCAGAACCGCATGACCTCGGCGTCGCTGCGGCCCCGCGGATCGAAGTCGCTGCCGCCCTTGCCGCCGCCGATACCGAGACCGGTCAGCGCGTTCTTGAAGACCTGCTCGAAGCCGAGGAACTTGACGATGCCGAGGTTCACGGAGGGGTGGAAGCGCAGGCCGCCCTTGTACGGGCCGAGCGCGCTGTTGAACTCCACACGGAAACCCCGGTTGACGTGGACCCGGCCGTGGTCGTCCTGCCACGGCACCCGGAAGATGATCTGCCGTTCCGGCTCGACCAGCCGCTCCACCAGCCCCGGCTCCGCGTACTCGGGCCGCGCCGCCAGCACCGGCGCGAGCGTCTCCAGCACCTCGCGCACGGCCTGGTGGAACTCGGGCTGGGCGGGGTTGCGGTGCTCGATCTCGGCGCGGAGCTCGTCGAGCGAGGTCGGTGCGCTCTTCATGACGGGTCGTGTCACTACAGGATCCCCTTCTGGCACGGCTGCTCCCGGTACGCATGCACAGAGGTACGCACGAACCGCGACGGACGCTCGGCACGGTTGCCGCGCGCAGGACGACAGACGCTCGGCACCGTTGCCGAGCGCAGGACGACAGACGCTCGGCACCGTTGCCGAGCGCAGGACTGAGGCCGTTTCAGGCGGGTGTCCCGAGAAACGGCCGATCTCCCATGTTGCCCTCGCGCAGGCGCCGAAACCAGGAAGCCGGCACCCCGGCCGCTCCATCAGGTCCGTACCAACCCCTTGCCCTCGCCCCTCCCCCGCCGCAAGCTCCCCTCATGGAGCTCGAGTTGCGGCATCTGAAGACGATCCGGGCGATTGCCGAGGCCGGAAGCCTCACCAGGGCGGCGACGGCGCTCGGGCTGGCGCAGCCCGCGCTGAGTGCCCAGCTGAAGCGGATCGAACGCGCCCTGGGGGGTGAGCTGTTCGAGCGGGGCCGGCACGGTGTGCGGGCGACCGCGCTGGGCGAGTTGGTGCTGGAGCGCACCCGGATCGTGCTGCCCGCGGTGACGGAACTCCAGCAGGAGGCGGCGCGCTTCGCCCGGGCGCCACGCACCCCCACGGCGTGCTTCCGGCTCGGCGGGACCCACGGCCCGCTGCTCGGCGCCCTCGTCGACCGGCTGGCGCATGTGGTCCCCGACGCCCGCGTCACCACCTGCACCTCCTGGTCCGAGCGGGAACTGGCCACCCTGCTCGGCGAGGGCCGCCTCGACTTCGCCCTCGCCGGCACCTGCGGCTCCGCCGAACCGCCCGGCGCCGACGGGCTGACCTGGCGCGAGGTCGCCGTGGACCCGGTGTTCGTGATGCTGCCGGACACGCATCCCCTCGCCGACCGCGCCGAGGTGGACCTGACCGAGCTGGCCGGCGAGGAGTGGGCCTGCGTCCCCGGCGACGGCTGCTTCGGGGACTGCTTCACGGCCGCCTGTGCCCGCGCCGGTTTCACCCCGAGCCGTATGTACGAGACGGACACCGCCTCCCTCGTCCACCTGGTGCAGGTGGGCCGTGCGGTCGGCCTGTGCCGGGCGACCTTCCCCACCACGCCCGGCATCGTCAGCCGCCCCCTGGCCGGCACTCCCCTGGCCTGGCGTCATCTGCTGGGCTGGCACACGGCGTCCCAGCAGCCGCACACCACGGCCACCGTCCTCGCCCAGGCCCGCCTCGCCCACGCGGGCGTGGCGGCCCGCAGCGACAGCTACACGCAGTGGCTCGCGCGGCAGGCACGGGTGCCATGACGGCTCTGGGGTCCCATGGGGTTCCATAACGCGCGGCAGGGGGTCAACTGACAGCTTACGGCGGCCACTTGCCGCTTCCTACGGTTTCGGCACCCCACCGAAACCGAGGAGACACCCCATGCTCCAGCGACACACCAGAGCCCCGGCGGCCGTGGGCGCCGCCGTCGTGGCGACCGCCGCGCTGCTCGTGGCCGGGCTCAGCGGCTCCGCGAGCGCGGGAACGGCGGCCACCGCGACGACAGCGACCGCCCAGACCACCCAGACCACCTCGACCGCCCACACCACCCCGAACGCCCAGTCCGACCAGGCCGCCCCCACCACCCCGGCCGCCCTCTCCGCCGCCGGCACCCTCCGCACCGATGCCGCCCCGCCCGCCCTCCTCAAGGCCATGCAACGCGACCTTGGCCTGGACCGCGCCCAGGCCGGGCGGCGCCTGGTGAACGAGGCCGAGGCCGGAGCCGCGGCGGGCCG
>NZ_JAOCQE010000300.1 GCF_025290915.1 Streptomyces sp. 15-116A
GCGGTGCGGGAGGCGGCCGTACGCGGCTCCCAGGGGCTGCCGGAGGCGCTGGACGAGCTGGCCGTGCGGGCAGGGCTGCCGCCGGGGAAGCCGCCGCGGCCCGGGTGGTGGCCGGCCGCCGTGCTCGCCCAGGCGTCCATGACGATCCTGCAGTTCGTGGGCGGGCTGTGGCTGCTGGGCCAGATCATCGGGGTGATGGCGCCGAACCTGGGGGTTCCGGTGCTGCTGATGGTGATCGGCATCGTCGGCGGGCCGCTCATCGAGTGGAGCTGCAAGATGGCGGCCCGGGGGCCCGCACGGCGGTACGGGCTGGAGGCGGAGAGACGATTGCGGGAGGCCGCGGCCGGGTGCGGCCGGGCCCGCGTCCTCGATCCGGTGGCGGCGGAGCTGCTGCGGTACCGGGAGGTACGGGAGCGGTACGGGCGGGTCGCGGGGGTGGGGTGACGGGGGCGGCGCCCGGCGCCGGGCGCTCGGGAACGGCGTCTGGCGCTGGGGGCGTCAGGCGCTGCGGTGGACGCGGAGCGGCTCGTTCGGGTGGTGGGGTTTTCCACAGGGCGGCCGTGGTCCACAGGGCTCAGCGGGCTCGGCCCGTGCGGAGGCAGTCTGGCTGCGCGGCGACGGTTGCGGCAGATGCGGCGACCGTCGCGGCGGACGCTTCCGTACGGGACGGGCCCGTACGCGTATCCGCCCGGCGCCGGTGACGGTCCCGGGTGAGGGAGGGAGACGCGATGAACGAGACGATGGTCTGCGCGGTGGGCAATGTGGCGACGCGGCCGGTGCACCGGGAGATGGCCACCGGCGAGTCGACCAGGTTCCGGCTCGCGGTCACATCACGGTACTGGGACCGGGAGAAGGGCACCTGGGCCGACGGGCACACCAACTTCTTCACGGTGTGGGCCAACCGGCAGCTCGCCGCCAACGCCGCGGCGTCGCTGACGGTGGGCGACCCCGTGATCGTGCAGGGCCGGCTGAAGGTGCGCACGGAGATGCGCGAGGGACAGCAGGGGTGGATGTCGGCGGACATCGACGCGGTGGCGATCGGCCACGACCTCACCCGGGGGACGTCCGCCTTCCAGCGCAGGCAGCGGACGGAGCAGGCGGCGGGCGCGGTCGCTCAGGACAGGCCCGAGCCCAACTGGGAGACCCCGCCCGGTGATTCGGCGGACGAGCGGGCGGACGTCGCACAACAGCGGCACGAGCCGGTCGCGGTGACATGACGTCAGCGCCGGGCCCTGTGCGCCTGCGGGCCCGGCGCTGACCGAACTACGGCTTATCTGCGCATGCGGCGATAACGATTCCGAGTCGGATCAGCCGTCCGAAGGGATCACCGGCCGGCGCGTCGGGCCACGTCCTTAGGATGCCGAAATGGCTCCTGGCGTTCTGGGGGCCGGTGATTCTGCTGGTGGGACCGTCCCCCCACGTCAACGGGTCCTGCTCGGAAGGGAATTCGGTGTTTGCTTCGTTCTCTGCGTCGTCCGCGCGTGGGCGTGGGGCGGCCCGCCTCGCCGCCGGGACACTGGTGGCCGGACTCGCCGCCGGTCTGCTGGGCGCCGGGACGGCCACCGCGGCCGACGACACCGGGACGGGGCCGAGCCAGGGCGGGGCGACCGCGACCATAGCCGGGCTGAAGACCTACGGCGCGGCCGTGATACGCGGCGCCTCGGGGGAGCAGCAGGTCTCCGCGGGCCTGTTCGAGATGTCCGTCGAGGGCGGCGGCACGCTGCAGACGTACTGCGTCGACATCCACACCCCCACGCAGAAGGACGCCCGGTACCACGAGACGTCCTGGAGCGGGACCTCGCTCGGCACCAATGACAACGCCGGGCGGATCCGCTGGATCCTGCACCACTCCTACCCCCAGGTGAACGACCTCGCCGCGCTCGCGAAGAAGGCGGGCGTCCGGGGCCGGCTCACCGAGCAGGACGCGGCCGCGGGCACCCAGGTGGCCGTGTGGCGCTACTCCGACGACGTGGACGTCGACGCGCTCGACCCGCAGGCCGAGCAGCTCGCGGACTACCTGCACCGCAGCGCCCGTAACGAGGCGGAGCCCCGGGCGTCGCTGTCCCTGGACCCGCCAGCCGTCTCGGGCCGCCCCGGTGAGCGGCTCGGCCCGGTCACCGTGCGCACGGACGCGCGCAGCGTGACGGTCGCGCCGCCCGCGGACGCCGCCACCAGCGGTGTGCGGATCGTCGACCGGGACGGCAAGGCCGTCGCCTCCGCGGTCGACGGCAGCCGGCTGTACTTCGAGGTGCCCGAGGACGCGCCGGCCGACACCGCCGAGCTCACCGTGCACGCCTCGACCACCGTGCCCGTCGGCAGGGCGTTCGCCTCCGACAGCCGCAGCCAGACGCAGGTCCTCGCCGGCTCCAGCGAGTCGACCGTCTCGGCGACGGCCGGTGCGACCTGGGCCGAGACGGGGGCCATACCGGCGGTGTCCGCCCGCGAGAACTGCGCCAAGGGCGGCGTGGACCTCACCGCCACCAACCCCGGCGACACGCCCTTCACCTTCGAGGTGGCGGGCCTGAAGTACACCGTCGCGGCCGGCGCGTCACGCACGGTGACGGTTCCGCTGAGCGAGGACCGGGCCTACGACTTCACCGTCCACGGCCCGGACGGCTTCGAGAAGCGCTTCACCGGCCTGCTCGACTGCCGCACCCGCGCCGCGGAGACGGGCACCGCCACCCAGACCCTCACCGACCCGAGCCCCACGCCCCTGGCCGGCGCACCCGACGACACCAACCTGGCCGAAACCGGCGCCTCCACCGCCACCCCCTGGATCGCGGGCACCGCGATCGCTCTGGTGGCCCTCGGCGGAGCGGGCCTGGTCATCGTCCGCCGCCGTCACTGAAGCCCCAGGTCAGCACCGCCGCCCCCTACTGGTTTCCGCCCAGGGGTGGCGGTGCGGCAAGATGGGGTGTATCTGCCCACTGCCTGATTTCAAGCTGCCGGACGGTTTCTCTTGGCTGAGTTCATTTACACCATGCGCAAGGCGCGCAAAGCGCACGGCGACAAGGTGATCCTCGACGACGTCACCCTGAACTTCCTCCCCGGGGCGAAGATCGGCGTCGTCGGCCCGAACGGCGCCGGTAAGTCGACCGTTCTGAAGATCATGGCGGGGCTGGAGCAGCCGTCGAACGGTGACGCGTTCCTCTCGCCCGGGTACAGCGTCGGCATCCTGCTCCAGGAGCCGCCGCTGAACGAGGAGAAGACCGTCCTGGAGAACGTCCAGGAGGGTGTCGCCGAGATCAAGGGCAAGCTCGACCGCTTCAACGAGATCGCCGAGCAGATGGCGACCGACTACTCGGACGCGCTGCTCGAGGAGATGGGCAAGCTCCAGGAGGAGCTGGACCACGCCAACGCGTGGGACCTCGACGCCCAGCTCGAGCAGGCCATGGACGCCCTCGGCTGCCCGCCCGGCGACTGGCCCGTCACCAACCTCTCCGGTGGTGAGCGCCGCCGCGTCGCGCTGTGCAAGCTGCTGCTGGAGCAGCCCGACCTGCTGCTGCTCGACGAGCCCACCAACCACCTCGACGCCGAGTCGGTGAACTGGCTGGAGCAGCACCTCGCCAAGTACGAGGGCACCGTCGTGGCCATCACCCACGACCGGTACTTCCTGGACAACGTCGCCGAGTGGATCCTCGAGCTCGACCGCGGGCGCGCCTACCCCTACCAGGGCAACTACTCCACGTACCTGGAGACCAAGCAGGCCCGTCTCAAGGTCGAGGGCCAGAAGGACGCCAAGCGCGCCAAGCGGCTCAAGGAAGAGCTGGAGTGGGTGCGCTCCAACGCCAAGGGCCGCCAGGCCAAGTCCAAGGCGCGTCTCGCCCGGTACGAGGAGATGGCCGCCGAGGCCGAGAAGATGCGGAAGCTGGACTTCGAGGAGATCCAGATCCCGCCGGGCCCGCGTCTGGGCAACGTCGTCGTCGAGGTCAACAACCTCAGCAAGGCCTTCGGCGAGAAGGTCCTCATCGACGACCTGAGCTTCACCCTGCCGCGCAACGGCATCGTCGGTGTGATCGGTCCGAACGGCGCCGGCAAGACCACCCTGTTCAAGATGATCCAGGGGCTGGAGCAGCCGGACTCCGGCAACATCAAGGTCGGCGACACGGTCAAGATCTCCTACGTCGACCAGAGCCGCGAGAACATCGACCCCAAGAAGACGCTGTGGGCCGTCGTCTCCGACGAGCTCGACTACATCAACGTCGGCCAGGTCGAGATGCCCTCGCGGGCGTACGTCAGCGCCTTCGGCTTCAAGGGTCCGGACCAGCAGAAGCCCGCGGGTGTCCTGTCCGGTGGTGAGCGCAACCGGTTGAACCTCGCGCTCACCCTCAAGCAGGGCGGCAACCTGCTGCTCCTCGACGAGCCGACCAACGACCTGGACGTCGAGACCCTGTCCAGCCTGGAGAACGCGCTGCTGGAGTTCCCCGGGTGCGCCGTGGTCGTCTCCCACGACCGGTGGTTCCTGGACCGCGTGGCCACGCACATCCTCGCCTACGAGGGTGACTCCAAGTGGTTCTGGTTCGAGGGCAACTTCGAGTCGTACGAGAAGAACAAGATCGAGCGGCTGGGTCCGGACGCCGCGCGTCCGCACCGCGCCACCTACAAGAAGCTGACCCGGGGCTGATCGATCTTGCGGCACATCTACCGCTGCCCACTGCGCTGGGCGGACATGGACGCGTACGGCCACGTCAACAACGTCGTCTTCCTCCGCTACCTGGAGGAAGCCCGTATCGACTTCCTGTTCCGCCCGGACAAGGAGTTCAAGCAGGGGTCCGTGGTGGCGCGCCATGAGATCGACTACAAGCGGCAGCTCGTCCACCGGCACCACCCGGTCGACATCGAGCTGTGGGTCACGGAGATACGGGCGGCGTCCTTCACCATCGCCTACGAGGTGAAGGACGGCGACCAGATCTACGTCCGTGCCTCCACCGTGATCGTGCCGTTCGACTTCGAGGCACAGCGGCCCCGCCGGATCACCGAGGAGGAGCGCGAGTTCCTCCAGGAGTACACGGACGACCCCGCGAAGGGCGCCGAGGACGACGAGGGCGCCGAGGAGGAGGCCGTCGCCGCATGACGGTGCTCCACCTCGCCGACGAGGGGGAGGCGGCGGATCTCGCGGCCTTCCTCTCCCGGCTGCTCCACTACGACCGTTCGGCGGCCGTGCGCATGCAGGCGGCCGGGACCGCGCTGGCCGTGTTCGGCCGGCCGCCGTCCTTCGAGGTGCTGGCGATCCGCGCCGTGCGGCTCGCCAAGCCGTACGAGAACGGGCTCGACGTCACCCTCGACATCACCGTCTCCGCCGGTGAGCTGCTGGAGTCGGTGGACGAGGCGGCCGGCACGGCCGTCGTGCCGGGTGCGGTCACCGGGCCGCCGTGGGCCGGGGTGCTGCCGCCGCGGGGTGGGTGGACGCCGGTGGGCGGGCTTCCGGCGGCGGATGCGTTGCGGTCTCTGGTCGCCGCTAGTGTGGCTGAATTCCGGTCCCGTACGGAGGCGTTGGCGTCCGAGGCTCGTACTCGGGCCGAGCTTGACCGGATCGGGCGGGAGATCTGGTCGCGGACCGTCAGGGAGACGGGGTTGCCGGTGCGGGCCGTGCATGCCGCGCATGCACTGGGGTTCCTACGGGGTGCCGATCCTGTGTTGTTGTCGGCCGGGGCCTGGTTGCGGTTGCGGACGGCTTACGGGTCCGTCGCCGTACGGCGGGCCGGGCTCGGGGCCTTGGACGTCAGCGTGCGTTGAGGCTCGCGGGGCGGGGTGCCTCGATCTGTCGTTCGGCGGCTGACGGTTCATTGTGGTTTGTCGCGCAGTTCCCCGCGCCCCTGTGGGGCGCGTTCACACGCCGGTGTTGTCCGGCCACACCCCGATGTGGTCCTCCTCCAGTTCCAGGGCCACCCTGTCGCGCATGCCCAGGGCCTTGGTGTACTCGGCGGGGAGCTGGAGGCGGCCCGCGCGGTCCAGCATCGCGTACTCGCGGGCGACGACCCGTTCGTGGCCGGTGGTCTCGTCGACCTCGCTGCGGCGCAGCACCTCGGTGGAGGTGCGGCCGTCGCGGATGGCGACGGTGCGGCGGACCTCGTTCGCCACCGCCTGGTCGTGGGTGACGATCACGATCGTGGTGCCGAGCCGTTCGTTCGCGGTGCGGAACGCGGCGAAGATCTGTTCCGCGGTGTGGGAGTCGAGTTCGCCGGTCGGCTCGTCGGCGAGCAGCACCGACGGATCGCCCGCGAGGGCGACGGCGATGGCGACCCGCTGCTGCTGACCGCCGGACATCTCGTGCGGGCGGCGGTCGCGGCAGTCGGCGACCTCCAGCAACTCCAGGAGTTCCAGGACACGTTCGGCGCGGGCCCGGCGGGCGGCGCGGCCCCGGACCCGTTCCTTGCCGTGAGTCTTCCCGCCGTGCAGCTGCATGGGGAGCGCGACGTTCTGTGCCGCGGTCAGATAGGGCAGCAGATTGCGGGAGGTCTGCTGCCAGACGAAGCCGACGACCTCGCGGCGGTAGGCGAGCCGGTCCCGGGCGGTCATGGTGAGCAGATCACGGCCGGCCACGCGGGCCGCACCGGCGGTCGGGGTGTCCAGACCGGCGAGGATGTTCATCAGGGTCGACTTGCCGCTGCCGGAGGCGCCGACCAGCGCCATCAGCTCGCCCTCGCGGACCAGCAGGTCCAGCCCCTGCAGGGCCTGCACCTCCACGCCGTCCGCGGTGAAGACACGGACGAGGCGGTCGCAGGTGATGAGCGCGTCATGGCCGAAGGCCGGGCGGTCGCGGTCCGCCGTGACGCGGTGGGCCAGGTCGGCCAGCGTGGGGTTCGTGGTCATCGTGGACCTCCTCCGGGTGCGGTCGCGGGACGCCGTCGCGGCGGCGGGGTCATCGGGCATCGCCCACTCTCAGCTCCTGCACCGACCCACGGCGGCTCGACCACCACGCCTGCGCCGCCGCGATCCCGACGGTGAGCAGCACGACCACCAGCGCCGGCACCAGCAGCGACACCGGGTCGGTGTGCAGCGTGGCCCGGCCCGGCGGGGAGGTGCTCGCCGGGACGGCGAGGATGGTCAGGTCGATGCCGGGGGCGAGCAGCCGGATGGTGGCCCAGGCGGTGAGGGTGCCGCCCAGTGCCGCGAGCAGGGCCTGCGGCAGCGACTCCAGGACGAGCAGCCGGCGGCCCTGGGCGCGGGTCAGGCCCATGGTGCGCAGCCGGGCCAGCAGCGCGGCCCGCTCGGGGGCGGCGCGCACCAG
>NZ_JAOCQE010000301.1 GCF_025290915.1 Streptomyces sp. 15-116A
GGGCCTCGGCGATGAGCTGGGCGGTGCGCGTGGCGGTGCCGGAGGGGGCGTCGACCTTGTTCGGGTGGTGCAGCTCGACGACCTCGACGGACTCGAAGTACGGGGCGGCGATCTGCGCGAACTTCATGGTGAGGACGGCGCCGATGGAGAAGTTGGGCGCGATGAGCACGCCCGTCTCCGGGGACAGCTCCAGCCAGCCCTTCAGCTGCGCGAGGCGCTCGTCGGTCCAGCCGGTGGTGCCGACGACCGCGTGGATGTTGTGCCGCAGGCAGAAGTCGAGGTTGCCCATGACCGAGGCGGGGGTGGTCAGCTCGACGGCGACCTGGGCGCCCGTCTCGGCGAGGGTCTCCAGCTTGTCGCCGCGGCCGAGGGCGGCCACCAGTTCCATGTCCTCGGCGGCCTCGATCGCCTCGACCGCCTCGGATCCGATCCGGCCCTTGGCACCGAGGACCGCCACGCGCAGCTTGCTCATGTCTGTTGCTTCCTTAACCGAGGGATTGCCGGGGTGGGTCAGGCGACGGCGTCGTGCAGACGGGCGGCCTGCTTGTCCTTCAGCGGGCCGATGACCGACAGGGAGGGCCGCCGTCCCAGGACGTCACGGGCCACCGAGCGGACGTCGTCCGGTGTGACCGAGGCTATCCGGGCCAGCATGTCGTCGACCGACATCTGCTCGCCCCAGCACAGCTCGCTCTTGCCGATGCGGTTCATCAGCGCGCCGGTGTCCTCCAGGCCCAGGACCGTGGAGCCCTGGAGCTGGCCGACGGCCCGCTCGATCTCGTCGTCCGGGAGGCCGTGCTCGGCGACCTGGTCGAGTTCGTCGCGGCAGATCTTCAGCACGTCGTGCACCTGGGAGGGCCGGCAGCCCGCGTACACACCGAACAGGCCGCAGTCGGCGAAGCCGGAGGTGTACGAGTACACGCTGTAGGCGAGGCCCCGCTTCTCCCGTACCTCCTGGAAGAGGCGGGAGGACATGCCGCCGCCGAGGGCGGTGTTGAGCACGCCGAGGGCCCAGCGGCGCTCGTCGGTGCGGGCGAGGCCCGGCATGCCGAGCACGATGTGCGCCTGCTCGGTGCTGCGGTCGACCAGCTCGACGCGGCCCGCGGTGCGCAGGGCGCGGCTGCCGCCGCGCGGGGCGATCGGCTGGGCGCCCGGGTCCTTGAAGGCGCCGGCCTTCTCGAAGGCGGCGCGGACCTGGCGTACGACCTTGTGGTGGTCGATGTTGCCGGCGCAGGCGACGACCAGGTGGGTCGGGTCGTAGTGCTTCTTGTAGAAGCGGCGGATGCGGTCGGCGGTGAGGGCGTTGACCGTGTCGACCGTGCCGAGGACGGGGCGGCCGAGGGGGTTGTCGCCGAACATGGTGTGCGCGAACAGGTCGTGCACGCAGTCCCCCGGGTCGTCCTCGGTCATCGCGATCTCTTCGAGGATGGCGCCGCGTTCGACGTCGACGTCCTCCTGGAGGATCAGCGAGCCGGTGAGCATGTCGCACACCACGTCGATGGCGAGCGGCAGGTCGCTGTCGAGCACACGCGCGTAGTAGCACGTGTACTCCTTCGCCGTGAACGCGTTCATCTCGCCGCCGACCGCGTCGAGGGCGGAGGAGATGTCCAGGGCGGAGCGGCGCGCGGTGCCCTTGAAGAGCAGGTGCTCCAGGTAGTGGGTGGCGCCGTTCAGCGCGGGGGTCTCGTCGCGGGAGCCGACGTGCGCCCAGATGCCGAAGGTGGCGGAGCGGACGGCGGGCTGGGTCTCGGTGACGATGCGCAGGCCGCCCGGGAGGGTGGTCTTGCGGACCGTGCCGATGCCGTTCTCGCCCTTGATGAGCGTTTGGGTACGGGCGACGGCCCGCGCCTCCGAGGAGGTGCGGGCCGTCGCCTTGGAGCCACGGGACGTCACTTGGCGGCGTCGTCCTTCTGCGTCTCGTCGGAGCCTTCCTCGCCCTCGATCACGGGGATCAGGGAGAGCTTGCCGCGGGAGTCGATCTCGGCGATCTCGACCTGGACCTTCTGGCCCACGCCGAGGACGTCCTCGACGTTCTCCACGCGCTTGCCGCCGGCCAGCTTGCGGATCTGCGAGATGTGCAGCAGACCGTCCTTGCCGGGCAGCAGGGAGACGAAGGCGCCGAAGGTGGTCGTCTTGACGACCGTGCCCAGGTAGCGCTCGCCGACCTCGGGCATCGTCGGGTTGGCGATGCCGTTGATCGTGGTGCGGGCGGCCTCGGCGGAGGGGCCGTCGGCGGCGCCGATGTAGATGGTGCCGTCGTCCTCGATGGTGATCTCGGCGCCCGTGTCCTCCTGGATCTGGTTGATCATCTTGCCCTTGGGGCCGATGACCTCGCCGATCTTGTCGACCGGGATCTTCACGGTGATGATCCGCGGCGCGTTGGGGGACATCTCGTCCGGCGTGTCGATCGCTTCCATCATCACGTCGAGGATGTGGAGGCGGGCGTCACGGGCCTGCTTGAGGGCGGCGGCCAGGACGGAGGCGGGGATGCCGTCCAGCTTGGTGTCGAGCTGGAGGGCGGTCACGAACTCCTTGGTGCCGGCGACCTTGAAGTCCATGTCGCCGAAGGCGTCCTCCGCACCGAGGATGTCGGTGAGGGTGACGTAGTGCGTCTCGCCCTCGATCTCCTGCGAGATCAGGCCCATGGCGATACCGGCGACGGGGGCCTTCAGCGGCACACCGGCGTTCAGCAGCGACATGGTGGAGGCGCAGACCGAGCCCATGGACGTCGAGCCGTTCGAGCTGAGCGCCTCGGACACCTGGCGGATGGCGTAGGGGAACTCCTCGCGGGTCGGCAGGACCGGGATCAGGGCGCGCTCGGCGAGGGCGCCGTGGCCGATCTCGCGGCGCTTCGGGGAGCCGACGCGGCCGGTCTCGCCGGTGGAGTACGGCGGGAAGTTGTAGTTGTGCATGTAGCGCTTGCGGGTCACCGGGGAGAGGGTGTCCAGCTGCTGCTCCATGCGCAGCATGTTCAGCGTGGTGACACCCAGGATCTGGGTCTCGCCGCGCTCGAACACCGCGGAACCGTGGACCCGCGGGATGGCCTCGACCTCGGCGGCCAGGGTGCGGATGTCGGTGACACCGCGGCCGTCGATGCGCTTCTTCTCCTTGATCACGCGCTCGCGGACCAGCTGCTTGGTGAGCGCGCGGTACGCGGCGGAGATCTCCTTCTCGCGGCCCTCGAACTCCGGCAGGAGCTTCTCGGCCGCGAGCTGCTTGACGCGGTCCAGCTCGGCCTCGCGCTCCTGCTTGCCGGCGATGGTGAGCGCCTGGGCGAGCTCGGGCTTGACCGCGGCGGTCAGCGCCTCCAGGACGTCGTCCTGGTAGTCGAGGAAGATCGGGAACTCGGCGGTCGGCTTGGCGGCCTTCGACGCGAGGTCGGCCTGGGCCTTGCAGAGCACCTTGATGAAGGGCTTCGCGGCCTCCAGACCGGCGGCGACGACCTCCTCGGTCGGCGCCTCGGCGCCGCCCTCGACCAGCTTGATGGTCTTCTCGGTGGCCTCGGCCTCGACCATCATGATCGCGACGTCGCCGTCCTCCAGGGTGCGGCCCGCGACGACCATGTCGAAGACGGCGTCCTCGAGCTCGGTGTGCGTCGGGAAGGCCACCCACTGGCCGCGGATCAGCGCGACGCGGACGCCGCCGATCGGGCCGGAGAAGGGCAGACCGGCCAGCTGCGTGGACGCGGAGGCGGCGTTGATCGCCACGACGTCGTACAGGTGGTCGGGGTTGAGCGCCATGATCGTGGCGACGACCTGGATCTCGTTGCGCAGGCCCTTCTTGAAGGAGGGGCGCAGCGGGCGGTCGATCAGGCGGCAGGTGAGGATGGCGTCCTCGGAGGGGCGGCCCTCACGGCGGAAGAACGAGCCGGGGATCTTGCCGGCGGCGTACATCCGCTCCTCGACGTCCACCGTGAGGGGGAAGAAGTCGAGCTGGTCCTTGGGGTTCTTGGAGGCGGTGGTGGCCGACAGCACCATGGTGTCGTCGTCCAGGTACGCGACGGCGGAGCCTGCGGCCTGCTTGGCCAGGCGGCCCGTCTCGAAGCGGATGGTGCGGGTGCCGAAGGAGCCGTTGTCGATGACGGCCTCGGCGTAGTGGGTCTCGTTCTCCACTAGCGTTTTCTCCGTTACTTTGTCGTCTTTGTCCCGCCCCGCCCGTGTGGCGAGGGGGACGGTGGCGGAGAAGCGCTCCGTCTGGTGCGGGCCGGTCTTCGATCGAAGCACCCGGGGGTTCGTCCTCCCGGGGGCCACTACCGAGGACCGGCGGCGAGGCGCGCTTCTCCTCGTGCGGTACGAGCCATCACACAGCGTCGTACCTCTTGCGTTGTGCTACCACACTACAAAGGGGCGGTGACACTCCGCACGTACAGCAAAGGGAGCGGCCCCCTGTCTTCAGGGAACCGCTCCCTTCACGCCGTCTTACTTGGCGCCCGCCGCACCACGGCGGATGCCGAGGCGGTCGACCAGCGCACGGAAGCGCTGGATGTCCTTCTTGGCGAGGTACTGCAGCAGCCGGCGGCGCTGACCGACCAGGATCAGCAGACCACGACGGGAGTGGTGGTCGTGCTTGTGGGTCTTGAGGTGCTCGGTCAGGTCGGAGATCCGACGGGACAGCAGAGCGACCTGGACCTCGGGGGAGCCGGTGTCACCCTCCTTGGTACCGAACTCGGCGATGATCTGCTTCTTCGTAGCGGCGTCGAGCGACACGCGTACTCCTCATAGTCTGTGAGTGGCCACCGAGTGCCCCCGGTCTGCTTCTCGGGGGAGCTTCCATGACTCGGAAGGCGGGGATCCGCTGGGCGCGGCCTCCAGAGCGAGCGCTCCGGGGGTGCGTACACATACGGCCGTCACTCAGGGTACCAGGCAGTGGCGGGCTTCTTTCCCCCGGTCCGCGGAACCGCCCAGGTGGGACGGGCCCGGCCACTAAGGTGAGCGCTCGGACCATTGGTACGACCGGTACATCAGGTACTCGGGTACGTCGGGAAGGGGTCGCTGCGGCATGGCGGAGACGGCTGAGGAGATCAAGGCGCGCAAGGAGCGCGAGAAGAACGAGTTGTACGCCCTCGACATCTCCGGCGTCGAGTGGCACGGCCCGCCCGGCACCGACCCGAACGAGGAGCGCGTCGAGATCGCGTACCTGCCCGGCGGTGCGGTGGCCATGCGGTCCTCGCTCGACCACGACACGGTGCTGCGCTACACGGAGGCGGAGTGGCGGGCGTTCGTGCTGGGGGCGCGGGACGGCGAGTTCGATCTGAAGCCCGCGGAGGGCGACGCCGCCGACGCCGGCGAGGGTGCCGCGAAGGGTGACGAGGAGTCCGCCTCGGCCTCCGGGTGACGCGTTGTGTGATGTGGAGATATGGAAACGGGCGGTACGCGTGCGTGCCGCCCGTTGGCGTTTGTTTGCCCCCTTGAGTTGCGAATTTGTACGGCACTTGACCGGGCCGTGGGGAGATGGGGGGCGGATGCCGAGGGGTGGGCGGGGCTGACGGGGCGGGTGTCCTGGTGATTAGGCTGGTACCCGGCGCGACGCCAGAACCCGTGGACCGGGCATCGGCGTCCTACGGGGAGGGCCGGTTCGGACGACCTCGTTTCACATTCGGACACGTCGGACGACGGAAATGGTCGCCCCAGCACGGCACAAGGGCGCTCGACCACACCAGGAGGAACTGTGAGCAGCGATCGGGACGGGATGCGCGGGGGCTGGGCGACACCCGGCGATGACCAGCCCGACGCGGAGTCCGCCGTCGAGACGACGGGCGAGTTCACCATCGACTACGCGCCGCCGGCGTGGTACACGCAGAACGCGTCGGGGGGGTCGGGGTCGGAGGGGGCGTCCTCCGCAACAGGGTCTGGTTCCGGGGATTCTGCGGGTTCCGGTTCTGGTTCTGGTTCGGGTTCGGGGGCGCCTTCGGGGGGTTCGTCCGCGGCTCCCTCAACTTCTTCGTCTCGCGGGCCTGTTCCGCCGCTGCCCGGGTTGACGCCGCCGCCACATGCGGTGGGGGCGGCGGGGCCCTCGGCGATTCCGATGCCGGCGCCGGGGGCGCCTTTCACGCCGCCCGCGCCCGCGCCGGCTCCCGGTGCTCCATTCACTCCTCCCGCGCCCGCGCCCGCTCCCGGTGCTCCTTTCACTCCTCCCGCGCCGCCTTCCGGGGGGCCGGGGGCCGTGCCGAGGCTGCCGGTGGGGAGCGGGTTCGAGCCGCAGCGGCCGCAGGGGGAGGAACAGGCGAGCGGGGGGCCTTTGCCGTCCTCTCCCGTTTCTGTGGACTCCGGTAGTGGTGATCTGGAGAGCGGGGCCACGATCCGGTTCTCCGCCGCTGCGTTGAAGCGGGAGATCGAGGAGCGGGACGCTGCGGCGGCAGCCGGGCAGAACAGGGCCGAGGGCAGCGAGGCTTCGGCGGTGGCCGAGACGGCCGACGGGGTTCTCGATGGTGAGAGCGTGGGGGCCCACGCACAGAAGGCTGACGAGGGCTCTGTAGTGGCGGAGGGGGACGCCGAGTTGGGGGCGGACCCGAAGCCGGAGGCGGAAGCCGACGCCACGGAGACGGAAGCAGAGGCCGGGGCCGAGGGTGCGGTGACCGAGGTCGAGGAGGCGGGGAGCGAGCCTGCCGAGTCCGGGTCCGAGTCCGAGTCCGGGGCCGAGGTCGCTCAGGCTGAGGACGCCTCGGGTGACATCGCGCAGGCTGAGGAGGCCTTGGCCGAAGGCGCCGGGGACACGGATGCCGAGAGCAGCGTCGCCGAACACGAGAACGTGGTGACCGAGGAAGCAGAGCCCGAGGGCGCCCCGGCCGACGTGGCCGAGGGTGCCGAGCCCGAGAAGGCTGAGGGCGAAGGCGTCGAGCCCGAGGACTCTGTGGCCGACGTGGCCGAGGACGCTGAGAGCAGCGCCGCCGGGCCCGAGAAGGTGGCCACCGACGAAGCGGAGCCCGAGGACGCCCTGGCTGAAGGTGCCGAACCTCAGGATGCCGTGCCCTCGGATGCCGTACCGGCCGGGTTCGAGCCCGAGGACGCCAAGCCGGTGGACGACGCCGTGCCGTCCGACGCGGCTCCCGCCGAAGAGCCGCAGGACGCTGTTCCGGCCGCCGACGCCGCGCCCGCCTGGACTCCCCCGGTGCCGCAGGGCATGCCGCCGGTGCCGCCGTCGTACCCGGCCGCCCCTGCTCCCGCGGCTCAGTGGCCCGCCCAGCCCCCGGCTCAGCCCGGCGGGTACGGGTTC
>NZ_JAOCQE010000302.1 GCF_025290915.1 Streptomyces sp. 15-116A
CCCGCCCGGTCAACGTCGGCGCGGGCGTCTCCACGGTGCCGACGGTCCCCGCGGCCCGCTCCATGCCCACCCAGCCGACCGCGGGCAGCCCCGCCCTCCGCGACGACCCCCGCCCGACGACGTTCCCGAGCCCCCGCAACGGCTGACCCACACCCCCTCCCCGCCCTCCCGGACGCACAGCCCCCGGGAGGGCGCCCCTTTGCTCGCAAAACCGCGCCCCACAGCTCACAAGGCACACACCAAGCCGCCCACCCGCACAGCGCCTCTCACCCGATGTCCGGCGGATCGATCCGCACCCACACCGGCTCACCACTCCCCCGCGCCATCCGCGCCGCCTGAGCCGCCTTCAGCGCGGCGGCCAGCGCGGCACCTCGCCCCGGCGGTACGCGGATCAGCGCACGCTCCCACTGCTCCCCGGGCGGCGGTGCCCCGGGCCGCCTCGGTCGCCCGGCCGGGACGACCGGCAACGGAACCGGGCCCAGCACCTCGGCCTCCGCAGGCAGTTCGACCGCACCCAGGAAGCCCGCCACCGCCTCCGGCGATCCCGACACCGCCGCCATCCGCGACACCGGCGGGAACCGCAGCTCCGCCCGGTCGGCGAGTTCCCGCACGTCGTCCGGGCCTGTCGCGACCAGCGCGGCCAGGGCCTCCATGCCGTCGTCGAGGTCGGCCCCCGGCTGCTCGACCAGGCCGTCCGTGCACAGCAGCAGCGTGTCGCCGGGGTCGAGCTCCATGGTGCCGACGGGATAGTCGAGCTGCTCGAACTCGGCGGACAGGCCGAGCGGCAGCCCGCCGGGGACGCACACGCGGCGGCAGGTGCCGTCGGTGCGCCGCACCAGCGGGTCGATGTGCCCGGCCCGGACCATCTGCAGCACCCCCGTGGACAGGTCGGCCTCGGCGTAGAGGCAGGTGGCGGAGCGGTCGGTGTCGAGTTCGTGCAGGAACCCGGAGGCGCGGGCCATCACGGTGGCCGGCGGATGCCCCTCGGCGGCGTAGGCGCGCAGCACGATGCGCAACTGGCCCATCACGGCGGCGGCGTGCGTGTCGTGGCCCTGGACGTCGCCGATGACGGCGCCGACGCGCCCGCCGGGCAGCGGGATCAGGTCGTACCAGTCGCCGCCGATGTCCCGGCCGAACGAGCCGCCGATGCTGGCCGCGCGGTAGCGCACGGCGACGTCGGCGCCGCGCACGCTGGGGATGGTGCGCGGCAGCATGGCCTGCTGGAGTCCCTGCGCAAGGTCCATCTCCTGCTCGTAGAACATGGCGCGCTGCAGGCTCTGGGCGATGCTGCTGCCGAGGGCGACGAGGATGTTGCGCTCCTCGGGCGAGAAGCCGTGGCGGTCGCTGTAGAGCAGGCCGATGGCGCCGATCGGGCGGGCCTGCACGATCAGCGGGAGATAGGCCGCGGAGGTGATGTGCAGGTCGGTGATGTGCGGCCACAGCAGCGGGTAGCGCTCGGCGAACTCCTCCGGCGACTCGATGTAGCAGGGGCTGAGGGTCCGTACGGCCTCGCTCATCGGGTACGGCTCGTCGATCCGGGTGATCCGCGTGCCCTCCACATAGCTGCCGTCGGGCCCCTCGGCGGCCAGCCGGATCCGGCCCGCCTCGACCAGTCCGAGCACCAGACTGGTGGCGCCCAGATGGGTGAGCCCGTGGGTGTCCCTGACGGCGTCCATCACCTCCTGCACGGTCCGGGCGTGGGCGAGGGCTGCCGTGGTGAGCTGGACGATGTTCGTCTGCCGGCGGCGGGCGTCCTCCTGGGCGGCCTGCTGGCGGTGCGCCTCGTGGTCGCGGAGTTCCTCGGTGGCGTCGCGGACGATGCCGATGATCCGGCGGGGCAGTCCGCTCGCGTCCCGGCGGATGTAGCCCTGGGTGTGGGTCCAGCGCAGGGAGCCGTCGCGGCGGCGGACGCGGAAGTAGGCGCCGTAGTTCTCGCTGCCGTCCTTGAGCGCCTGGGAGACGGCGGAGTCCAGGCGGCTGGACTCGCCGGGCGGGACGCGCATCGCGAGGGTCTCGGGGTGGTCGTCGTACTCCTCGGGGAGCACGTCGAAGATCTCGTGGGCCTGGGCGTCCATCTGCATCAGGCCGGTGTCCAGGTCCCAGTCGAAGCTGCCCATGCGGTTGAGCGCCAGGATCGCGTCCGGGTGGTCCGGCCAGTCGTCCGGGAGTGACAGAGCGCTCGCTCCCCGATCAGCCATGGGCCCACCTTGCCAGCATTCACCCGATTCTTCGACCTGTGCACCGGGTACGCGGGACTGCACCTGCGTCCCGCGGTGGTAGGGGTATACGGAGCGTCACCGGAGGTCAGGCGGTACGAGGCGGGAAGGGAGCGAGACGGCCGTGGAGTGGTTCACCGCACCGGACTACTGGCTGAGCCGGCTGGTCTTCCAGCGGGCGCTGGCCGGGGTCTATCTGGTCGCCTTCCTCACCGCGGCGCTGCAGTTCCGGGCGCTGATCGGCGAGCGCGGCATGCTGCCGGTGCCGCGGTATCTGCAGCTGGTGCCGTTCCGCAAGGCGCCGAGCCTGTTCCACGCGCACTACTCGGACCGCTTCTTCGCCCTGGTGGCCTGGACGGGCTGCGCGGTGTCGGCGGCGCTGCTGGCGGGGCTGGACTCGCTGCTGCCGCTGTGGGGCGGGATGCTGCTGTGGCTGGTGCCCTGGGTGCTGTACCTGTCGATCGTCAACGTGGGGCAGACCTGGTACTCGTTCGGCTGGGAGTCGCTGCTGCTCGAGGTCGGTTTCCTCGCGGCGTTCCTCGGCAACGACGAGGTGGCGCCGCCGGTCGTGGTGCTGTTCCTGCTGTGGTGGATCCTGTTCCGGGTCGAGTTCGGCGCGGGGCTGATCAAGATGCGCGGCGACGAGTGCTGGCGGAAGCTGACCTGCCTGGACCATCATCACGAGACCCAGCCGATGCCGGGCCCGCTGAGCTGGTTCTTCCACCACCTCCCCAGGCCGCTGCACCGCGTCGAGGTGGCCGCCAACCACGTGACACAACTCGCCGTGCCGTTCCTGCTGTTCACCCCGCACCCGATCGCCACGGCGGCCGCCTCGCTGATGATCGTCACCCAGCTGTGGCTGGTGCTGTCGGGCAACTTCGCCTGGCTGAACTGGATCACCATCGTGCTGGCCCTGTCGGCGGTCCGGTTCCCGGCCGATCCGCCGGCGACGGCCGGCGCCCCGCTGTGGTACGTGGTCGTCGTCCTCGCCGTGGCGGCGCTGCTGGCCGGGCTGAGCTATCACCCGGTAGTCAACATGATCTCCCGGCGCCAGGTGATGAACCGTTCCTTCGACCCGCTCCACCTCGTCAATACCTACGGCGCGTTCGGCAGCGTCAGCCGGGTCCGCTACGAGGTGGTCGTCGAGGGCACCGCGGACGACCTGCCGCGGGAGGACTCCGAGTGGCGGGAGTACGAGTTCAAGGGCAAGCCGGGCGATCCGCGCCACTGGCCCCGCCAGTTCGCGCCGTACCATCTGCGGCTCGACTGGCTGATGTGGTTCGCCGCGCTGTCCCCCGCGTACGCCGGGCCGTGGTTCGGCGCGTTCGTGGAGCGGCTGCTGGAGAACGACCCGGACACGCTGAAGCTGCTGCGCCGCTCGCCGTTCCCGGCGGACGCGCCGCCGAGATACATCCGCGCCCGTCTCTTCCGCTACCGCTACACCACGTGGCGGGAACTGCGGGTGACGGGCGCGTGCTGGGACCGGAGCTTCGTACGGGAGTACATGCCGCCCACACGCTTGGCGCGGGCGGCACACACGCTGTGACGGTGGCCCGATGGCGTGGTTCACGACCGCACGCCGTGAAGCGCAGGCCCCCGGCCGTGGCTCAGGCCCGCTGCAATCGCAGCGTCATCAGCTCGAAGGGCCGCAGCCGTACGGAGATCCGGTCCCCGTCGAGCACCGGCGGCTCGGTGTCGGCCAGTGGCCGCTCCAGCAGGTCGGTGACCTGTACGCCGGTGGCCGGGAAGCCGGTGGTGAGGGTGGCGCGGGCGCGGGCGCCGTGGGCCTCGTGGAAGCGGACGATCACGTCACCGCTGCCGTCGTCGGCGAGCTTGACGGCGGTGATCACGACCGCGTCCCGGTCGACCGTGACCAGCGGGGCGACATCCCCGGCGCCGGTGAGCCGCCGCTCGGGCAGGTTGATCCGCCAGCCCTCGCGCACCGCGTCGCCGATCCCGGCGCCCACGATCAGCGCGTGCCGGAAGCGGTGCACGCCCTGATCGGTCTCGGGGTCGGGGAAGCGCGGGGCGCGCAGCAGGGAGACCCGCACGGTGGTGGTCGTGCCGCGGTCGCCGTCGGTGCGGACGGTGCGCGTCACGTCGTGGCCGTACGTCGAGTCGTTGACGACCGCGACTCCCCAGCCGGGCTCCTCCAGGTGCACGAAGCGGTGGTTGCACGCCTCGAACTTGGCCGCTTCCCAGGAGGTGTTGGTGTGGGTGGGCCGGTGGAAGTGCCCGAACTGGGTCTCGGAGGCGTACCGTTCGGCGTGCAGGTCGAGCGGGAAGGCCAGCTTGAGGAACTTCTCCGTCTCGTGCCAGTCGACCTCGGTGTCCATCTCCAGCCGCCGCTCCCCCGCCGCCAGCGACAGCACCTGGGTGACGCGGGAGTCGCCGAAGGAGCGCACGATCCGGACCCCGTCCTCGGTGGCGGTGACCTCGTCGGCATCGGTCAGGTCGGTGACGGTGTTGCGGTAGAACTCGTCGACGTCCCAGGCGTCCCACATGTTCGGGAAGTCGGGGTGGAGCTGGAGGAGGTTGCCTGCCCCGCCGGGGGCGATGGTCTCGCGGTCGGCCTCGATGTCGTAGGCGGAGACGACCAGTCCGCGCTCGTCGATCTCGATGCGCACCAGCCCGTTGTCGAGGACGTATCCGCCGTCGGGGCGGGCGGACGGCTCGGTGGTGCCCTGCCGGTTCGCCGCTGCCGCGCCGCCCGCCGGGACGCCCGCGCGGGCGTGCGGGGCGGAGTTGAAGGTCAGCGGGGTGTCGCCGTCACCGGCCAGGGCGCGCTGCGCGGCGTCGATGATGCCGTTCAGCTCGGCGGCGACCCGGTCGTAGGTGGCGCGGGCCTCGCGGTGCACCCAGGCGATGGACGAGCCGGGCAGGATGTCGTGGAACTGGTGCAGCAGCACCGTCTTCCAGATCCGGTCCAACTCCTCGTACGGGTAGGGGAATCCGGCGCGGACCGCCGCCGTGGCCGCCCACAGCTCGGCCTCGCGCAGCAGGTGCTCGCTGCGGCGGTTGCCCTGCTTGGTCTTCGCCTGGCTGGTGAGGGTGGCGCGGTGCAGTTCGAGGTACAGCTCGCCGACCCAGACCGGCGGCTCGGGGTACTCGGCGGCGGCCTTCTCGAAGAACTCGGCCGGTGTCTCCCAGGTGACGGTCGCCGAGCCCTCCAGGTTCCTCAGCCGGGCCGCCTTGGCGACCATCTCCCGTGTGGTGCCGCCGCCCCCGTCGCCCCAGCCGGTGGGGGCGAGGGAGTGCCGTGCGACGCCCTTGTCCTTGAAGTTGCGGGCGGCGTGGGCGATCTCGCTGCCCTTCATGGAGCAGTTGTAGGTGTCGACGGGCGGGAAGTGGGTGAAGATCCGGGTGCCGTCGACGCCCTCCCACTGGAAGGTGTGGTGCGGGAACTTGTTCGTCTGCGACCAGGAGATCTTCTGCGTCAGCAGGTACGTGGAGCCGGCCGCCTTGATGATCTGCGGGAGTCCGGCGGCGAAGCCGAAGGTGTCCGGCAGCCACGCCTCGTCGTTCTCGATGCCGAACTCGTCGAGGAAGAACCGCTTGCCGTGCACGAACTGCCGGGCCATCGCCTCCGAGCCGGGCATGTTGGTGTCCGACTCCACCCACATCCCGCCGGCCGGCACGAACCGCCCGTCGGCGACCGCCTTCTTCACCCGGGCCCACACCTCGGGCCGGTGCTCCTTCACCCACGCCCACTGCTGGGCCTGGGACATGGCGAAGACGAACTCCGGCTCGTCGTCCAGCAGTGCCGTCATGTTGGAGGTGGTCCGGGCGACCTTGCGCACGGTCTCGCGCAGCGGCCACAGCCACGCCGAGTCGATGTGCGCGTGACCGACGGCACTGATGCGGTGCGCGGAAGGCACGGCGGGCGCGGACAGCACCTCGGTGAGGCGTGAACGCGCCTGCTCCGCCGTCCCGTTGACGTCCTGGAGGTCGACCGCGTCCAGCGCCCGCTCGACGGCCCGCAGGATCTCCCAGCGGCGCGGCGACTCCACCGGCAGCTCGGCCATCAGCTCGCCGAGCACCTCCAGGTCGATCACCAGCTGCCACACCGTCTCGTCGAGGACGGCGAGATCCATGCGAGCAAGGGTGTACTGCGGTTCGCTGCCCGCCGTCTCCTTGTCGCCGAGCTGCGTCGGCACGAAGGGGTGGTAGTCGAGGATGACGGGGTTGGAGGCGGCCTCGATGTGCAGGCGCACCTCCTCGCCGCCCTCGACGGGGGCGCCGATGCGCACCCACTGGTTGCGCGGGTTGAGTCCCTTCACCGGGGTGCCGTCGGGCCGGTAGACCAGGCCCTCGCACTGGAAGCCGGGCATGTTCTCGTCGAAGCCGAGGTCGAGGATCGCCTCGGCGGTCTTCCCGGCCCACGCCTCGGGCACGGTGCCGGTGACCCGGAACCAGCTGGTGCCCCAGGGAGCGCCCCAGCGGGCGCCCACCGCGATGGGCTCCGGCTGTGCGGCGAGGCCCTCGGCGACCGGGACGGGTTCGCCGGGTGCGTGCCACACCGCGACGTCGAGCGGGACGGACTCGGGGTACACGGCGGGGCGGATGCGCTCGTCGAGGACGCGCTTGAGGCGGGCTTCGACCAGGGTGCGGTCGTCATGCATACGGGATGCTCCGTGGGTGGGGTGCGGGTGGTTACCAGGGGTGGGTCACGGTGACGGGGGCCGACGAGGAGTACAGCTCCCCCACCGCGCGCAGTTCGAACCGCGCGGCGCGCTCGCCCCGCTCGGGTCTCAGCCCGCCGGCGAAGTACGCGCGCCGGCAGGTGCCGCCGAGGAAGCGGCGGCTGCCGTCGGGCAGGACGCGGTGCAGGGTGCAGTGGCGCACCGCGCCGGGCGCCC
>NZ_JAOCQE010000303.1 GCF_025290915.1 Streptomyces sp. 15-116A
CTCCCGCCGCGTCGGCCGCGGCCGGGCCGACGCCGGGCCGCAGACGGGGCCAGAAGTCGATGATCGGTGTGCCGTTCGACGCGCACCGGACCGTCCGGGTGGCCGTGATCGGTCTGGGCAACCGGGGTTCGGGCATGGTGATGGGCTGGGCCGCCGTGCCGGGCTGCACGGTCACCGCCGTCTGCGACATCCGTCCCGACCGCGCCAAGCGCGCCGCCGACCGGCTGGTGAGCAAGGGCGAGCCGCGCCCCGCCGAGTACGGCGGCTCGGCCGAGTCGTACGCCCGGATGCTGGAGCGCGACGACATCGACCTGGTGTACGTCGCCACGCCGTGGGAGTTCCACTACGAGCACGGCCGAGCGGCGCTGCTGAGCGGCCGGCACGCCGCGGTGGAGCTGCCGATCGCGACCGAGCTGCGCCAGCTGTGGGACCTGGTCGACACCTCCGAACGCACCCGCAGGCATCTGCTGCTGGCCGAGAACTGCAGCTACGGACGCAACGAGCTGGCCATGCTGAGGATGGCGCACGACGGACTGTTCGGCGAGATCACCAACGGCCACGGCGGCTATCTGCACGACCTGCGCGAACTGCTCTTCTCCGACACCTACTACACCGACTCCTGGCGGCGCCTGTGGCACACCCGCAGCACCGCGTCGTTGTACCCCATGCACGGGCTGGCCCCCATCGCGGCCGCGATGGACGTCAACCGGGGCGACCGCATGGTGACACTCCGGGCCACCGCGACCGCGCCGCGCGGACTCGCCGACTACCGCGAGCGGTTCGTCCCCAAGGGGCACCCTTCCTGGAAGGAGACGTACATCAACGGCGATCTCGTCACCTGCATGATCGAGACGGCGAAGGGGCGGACCATCCGGGCGGAGCACGACGTGAGTTCGCCGCGGCCGTACAGCCGCATCAACACCCTCGCCGGCAGCCGGGGCATTGTCGAGGACTACGCGGGCCCGGCACCGACCGGCGCGCGCGTCTACGTCGAGCCGGACCACAGCGGCCACTCCTGGCGCGACTTCGACAGCTACCGCAAGGAGTACGACCACTGGCTGTGGCAGAAGGTGGGTGACGACGCCGCGAACAACGGCGGTCACGGCGGCATGGACTACATCCTCCAATGGCGCACCGTGCAGCTGATGCGCGCGGGCCTGGTGCCGGACATCGACGTGTACGACTCGGCTGCCTGGTGCTCGGCGGTCCCGCTGAGCGCCGCCTCCCTGGCCCGGGACGGCCGCCCGGTCGAGATCCCCGACTTCACCCGGGGCGCCTGGCGGGAGCGCAGGCCGGGCCTCGACTCGACTCCTACGGAGATGCCGCCCGTCGGCTGACGGCGGCTCGGCGGGCACCTGAGTACGTTCACAGACAGGAGTGTACGTTCGTACGCTCCTGCCTGTAGGCTGCCCCGCATGACTGTTGACGTGCTGCGCGGGCCCGCCCCGGCCGTACGGCAGGCCCGCACCGCGGTGGCCGTGCTGTTCTTCACCAACGGGGCCCTGTTCGCGAACCTGTTGCCGAGGTATCCGGAGATCAAGGCCGACCTGGGCCTCGGCAACACCGCCTACGGGCTGGCCGTCGCGGCGTTCCCGACGGGCGCCATCGCGGCCGGACTGGCGGCCGGGGTCCTCGTCCGGCGGCTGGGCTCGGCACGGGTGGCGGTGGCCTCCACCCTGCTGACCGGTGCGGCCATCCTCGCCGCGGGTCTCGCGCAGTCGGCGGTGATGTTCGCGGGGGCGCTGTTCGTGGCGGGGGCGATGGACTCGATCACCGATGTCGCGCAGAACGCCCACGGCCTGCGCGTGCAGCGCCGCTACGGCCGCTCCATCATCAACTCCTTCCACGCCATCTGGTCCATCGGTGCCGTGACCGGCGGAGCGATGGCGGCCGCGGCGATCGCCCTCGGCCTGTCCCTGGGGCAGCATCTGCTCGTCTCCGGCGTGGTGTTCGCGGTCGCCGCGTGTGTCGCCCTGCGGTACTGCCTGTCCGGCCCCGACACGGAGCCGGGCGCGGAGTCCGAGGCCGCCGCCCGCGATCAGCAGGCCGCGCAGCGGGCGGGAGCCGGCATACGCACGGGTTACGTCCTGGCCGCGCTGGTGCTGATCGCCATGGCCGGCACGCTGGTCGAGGACGCGGGCAACTCCTGGGCCGCCCTGTATCTCGGGGACCGGCTCGACGCCCCGGCGGCGCTGGCCGCGTCCGGCTACATCGCCCTGGTGGGGGCCCAGTTCGTCGGGCGTCTGCTCGGGGACCGGCTGGTGGACCGGTTCGGTCAGCGTGCCGTGGCCCGGGCGGGCGGCCTGGTCGCCGCGGCCGGCATGGGCCTGGCGCTGGGCGTCCCGACGGTGCCGGGCACGATCCTCGGCTTCGCCGCGGCCGGGCTCGGCGTGGCGACCCTGGTGCCCGCGGCGATGCACGAGGCCGACGAGCTGCCCGGCCTCAAGCCCGGCTCGGGACTGACCATCGTCTCGTGGCTGATGCGGCTGGGCTTCCTGCTCTCACCGCCGGTGGTGGGCCTGGTCGCCGACGCGACGAGCCTGCGGGCGGGCCTGCTGATGATCCCCCTGGCCGGACTCCTCGTGATCTCCCTCGCGGGAGTGCTCCAGCCCCGGCGCGCCCGGCCGGACGCATGAGTGTACGTTCGTACGCTCAGGGGTGTACGGTCCTGTCCATGGCGACGGACTACTTCGCGCAGGACCCGCGCACCAACCTCGAACGCATGCTGGCGGGCGACCTCTACATCGCCGACGACCCGGAGATCGCCCGCAGGCAGCAGCAGGCCGTCCGGCTGGCCGCCCGCTACCAGGCGGCCTACGTCGAGGACGCGGACGCAGCCCGGCCGATTCTTCAGGAGCTGCTGGGCCGGCTGGGGGACGAGGCCCATGTGCGGCCGCCGCTGTACGTCGACTACGGCAGCAACATCACCATCGGGGCGCGCACCTTCGTCAACTACAACCTGACGGCGCTGGACGTCGCGGCGATCACGATCGGCGAGGACTGCCAGATCGGCCCGAACGTCCAGCTGCTCACGCCGACGCATCCGCTGGAGCCCCAGCCCCGGCGCGACAAGCTGGAGGCCGCGCTGCCCATCACCATCGGCGACAACGTCTGGCTGGGTGGCGGCGTCATCGTCCTGCCCGGCGTGACCATCGGCGACAACTCGGTCATCGGCGCCGGCGCGGTGGTGACGAAGGACGTGCCCGCGGGCGTCGTCGCCGTGGGCAATCCCGCACGAGTGGTGCGGACCCTGTAGGACTGTCGTCATGGCGACCGGACACACCGACCCCCAGCGACGCGAACGCATCATCGCGGCCACCCTCGACCTCATCGCGGAGGAGGGCATCGCCCATGTCTCCCACCGCAAGATCGCCGCGCGCGCCGGTGTTCCCCTGGGGTCGATGACCTACCACTTCGGCGGTATGGACGAGTTGCTGCGCGAGGCGTTCAGCCGCTTCACCGACCACATCGTGGCCGTCTTCGACGCCCACCTGGGCGCCGCGGCCGACCGCGACCAGGCCCGCACCGCCGTGGCCGATCTGGTGCACAGCCTGTCGGAGGAGAGCCAGCGCGACCTGGTGCTGACCCAGGAGCTGTACACGCTGGCCGCCCGGCGGCCGGTCTACCGGGAGCTCACCCATGAATGGATGCGCCGCAGCCGGGTCCATCTGGAGAAGCACTTCGATCCGGACACGGCCCGCCAACTCGACGCGCTCATCGAGGGGCTGACGCTCCATCGGGCGCTGGCGAAGAAGCCGCACGACCGCGCCCTGACCGTCGAGGCGATCGCCCGTATCACCGAGCCCGCGGACCGGCGGGCCCGCTGACCGCCCGTGCGGCACAACGGCAAGAGGCCCGCACCCCCGAGGGGGTGCGGGCCTCTTGAAACGGTCCGTGTGGGACGCGGGGACGTCAGACGAGAACGATGTTCTCCGCCTGCGGGCCCTTCTGGCCCTGCGTGACGTCGAAGCTCACCTTCTGGCCTTCGTGCAGCTCACGGAAGCCCTGGGCGGCGATGTTCGAGTAGTGGGCGAAGACGTCGGCGCCGCCGCCGTCCTGCTCGATGAAGCCGAAGCCCTTTTCCGCGTTGAACCACTTCACAGTACCGGTGGCCATATTCATACTCCTAGACAGTTTCGGGCCCACACCGTGCGGGCCTTCACATCGCTGTAGATGATTACCTGCCCGGGATAAATCCGCTAACGCAAAGGGCAACCACAACTGCAACTGACGCCAACCCTAGCATGAAATATCGTGCAGTCGAGGGAGGCCGGATTCACCGGCGAATTCCTCCCACGGCGACCGACGAGAAATCTGCCACCGGACGCGACTCATTTCTGGTGCGGCGAGGACAGGTTTTCACTCGCCGGTTTCGTCGGCCGTCCCCGCCGGGCCGCGCGTCTCCGCCCGGCCGCGGTGCGCCGCCTCCAGCTGGTCCTCCAGGTCGACGATGCGGCTGGCCGCCTCGATGGGCGTCCCCTGGTCGACCAGCTCCCGAGCCCGGGCCGCGATGCGCAGCTGATGGCGCGAGTAGCGGCGGTGCCCGCCTTCCGACCGGCTCGGAGTGATCAGCCGCGTCTCGCCGAGAGCGCGCAGGAACGCGGGGGTGGCACCGATCAGCTCGGCGGCCCTGCCCATGGTGTACGCGGGGTAGTGGTCGTCGTCGAGCCGTTCTCCGGCCGGCGGCCGGGCGTCGGTGTCCGGCCTGTTCTCCGAGGGCATGTGCACCTTTCCGCGGGCCCACCGGGAGACGCGACCCGCCACGGGGGAAGCTGGTTCTTCCCCGCAGGACAACTCTAGTCGCGCCTACAGCTTTTCTGTCGCGGCGAGCGGGACGGGGCCGGAAGTTTTCCGCCGGCCGGCCGTCCGGCGGGTGACGGCCGCCACGCCGGGGCGGACCGGGTCGCCCGGAGCGCGCCGCGGGTCCGGGTCCAGGGCACCTCGATGCCGGCGGCACGCCGGTGACGCCCCTTCTCCCTCCCCTTCTCTCCCCGGGACGTATTTCCGTGGTCGGGAACGGGAATTTTTGGTGGACGTCCGGAATATTCCCGCCCTGCGCCCCGGTCGGGCCCCGGGCCAGGTGAAATTGCCGACCGTGCACCGGCGATCACGCCGTGATAGTGTCGAGATCAGTTGCAGTCGTGGTTGCCAGTACGTTTTCCGACGGGGTGATCATCGCGGCGACCGGAGTTCCGTACGAACGGGCTCCGAACACCGTTCCGAAGGAGAAAAAAATGGCAACCGGTACCGTGAAGTGGTTCAACGCGGAAAAGGGTTTCGGCTTCATCGCGCAGGACGGCGGCGGCGCTGACGTCTTCGCCCACTACTCGAACATCGCCACCCAGGGCTTCCGCGAGCTGCAGGAGGGCCAGAAGGTGAGCTTCGACGTCGCGCAGGGCCAGAAGGGCCCGACGGCCGAGAACATCGTTCCCGCCTGACCCTCACGCATACGCACATCGCAGCTGGGGCCCGCACCTTCGGGTGCGGGCCCCAGCTCGATCCTTTTCCGGGCGCCTCGACGCGCCCCCCTCCCCGGTTCGTTCTCGCGATACTCCGCGCAGCATCACCGCGCGATTTCCTTGATACGTGCCGCATCAAGGAAGTCTGAAGGTCTCGCATGAGCCGAGCACGCACACCCCGCACCCCTGCCCGCTCCGGCCGCACGGCGGCCGGCTTCTCCGGCGGGCCACGCCGCGCCAAGGGCATCGGACGTCAACCGGCCGCCCCGCAAGTGGAGTTCGCCCTGCCGGTCACGACCACGCCGGCCCTGCCCGCCGTCGAGTCGTTCGCCGACCTCGACCTGCCCGCCCCGATGCTGGCCGCTCTCGGCCACGAGGGGGTGACCGTCCCGTTCCCGATCCAGGCGGCGACCCTGCCGAACTCCCTGGCGGGTCGTGACGTCCTCGGGCGTGGCCGCACCGGCTCGGGCAAGACTCTTGCCTTCGGCCTGGCGGTCCTCGCCCGCACCGCGGGCCGGCGGGCGACGCCCAGGCAGCCGCTGGCCCTCGTCCTGGTGCCCACCCGTGAACTCGCCCAGCAGGTCACCGACGCCCTGACCCCCTACGCACGCGCCGTGCAGGTGCGCCTGGCCACCGTGGTCGGCGGAATGTCGATCGGCAAGCAGGCCTCCGCGCTGCGCGGAGGGGCCGAGGTCGTCGTGGCGACGCCGGGACGGCTGAAGGACCTGATCGACCGGCGCGACTGCCGGCTCGACGAGGTCGACATCACCGTCCTCGACGAGGCCGACCAGATGACCGACATGGGCTTCATGCCGCAGGTCACCGCGCTGCTCGACCAGGTGCGCCCGGGAGGACAGCGGATGCTCTTCTCCGCCACCCTGGACCGCAACGTCGACCGGCTGGTCCGCCGCTACCTCAGCGACCCGGTGGTGCACTCGGTGGACCCGTCCGCAGGCGCCGTCACCACGATGGAACACCACGTACTGCATGTGCACGACACGGACAAGCGCCGTACCACCACCGAGATCGCGGCCCGGGACGGCCGGGTCATCATGTTCCTGGACACCAAGCGCGCGGTGGACCGGCTGGTCAAACACCTGCTGAGCAGCGGCGTGCGCGCCGCGGCCCTGCACGGCGGCAAGTCCCAGCCCCAGCGCACCCGCACGCTCACGCAATTCAAGAGCGGGCAGGTGACCGTGCTGGTGGCGACCAACGTCGCGGCGCGCGGTATCCACGTCGACAACCTCGACCTGGTCGTCAACGTCGATCCGCCCACCGATCCCAAGGACTACCTGCACCGCGGCGGCCGTACGGCCCGCGCAGGCGAGTCCGGCAGCGTCGTCACCCTCGTGACGCCGGATCAGCAGCGGGACATGAGCCGTCTGATGGCCGCGGCCGGCGTCAGGCCCCGGATCACTGCCGTGCGTTCGGGCGAGGCGGAGCTGAGCCGCATCACCGGGGCGCGGGAGCCGTCCGGTGTGCCCGTGGTGGTCAACGCGCCCGTCGTCTCCGCGAAGTCGTCGCCGAAGTCGTCCTCCGGCTCGTCGTC
>NZ_JAOCQE010000304.1 GCF_025290915.1 Streptomyces sp. 15-116A
CCCTGGGGCTCGGGGGGCTCGGACTGGTCGGCGCCGCTCAGCGCCAGGGTGCGCGGCCCGGCCACGAGCACGGTCGCGGTCAGCGCGAGGCCGGTGGCCAGGAACAAGGCGCTGTGGGCTGTGCGCGCCGTGGCGGCGGCCAGGGCGGCACCGCCCAGCGCGCCGATGGAGTACGCGGCGTGCAGGGAGGACATGACCGGCCGGTCAGTGGCGTTCTGGCAGCGAACCGCCGCGGTGTTGGCGGCGACGTCGAGGACGCCGTGCGCGGCGCCGAAGGCGAGGGCCGCCGCGAGTAGTGAGGCCAGCGTCCGGCACTGCCCCAGCAGGGCTAGGGCTGCTGCTAGTGCTACGGCTCCGCCGATCAGGAGCAGGGAGAGTCGGTCGGGCCGGGCGAGTCGGCCGCCAGCCTGCAGTCCGGCAACCATACCGACAGCGGCGGCGAGCAGGACGAGCGACAGGCCGGCGGTGGTGAGGTGGGCGGCGTGCTGGACGGCAGGCATCCGGGCGCCCCAGACCGCCATCACCACGCCCAGGCCGAGGAAGTAGCCGGTCAGCAGGACACGGCTGCGGCGAACGGAAGCGTCGGTGCGGCTCATGCAGGGCGGCCACCTGGAACAGGCTCGTCGGTTGTGCGGGGCGCCACGTCGACCTGCAGATGGCGCACAGCCTGCTGGGCGCGGTCCTGGGCGAGGTCCGCGGTGGGCGCGGTGGTGATCATGTAGCCGATACGGGCGGTGAACATGTTGCCGCCGTCGGCCGGGAGGAGCAGCTGGTCGCCGACCTGGTGCTGGAAGTGCACGCGTTCCAGCCAGCGCGGGCTGACGCCGTCGAATCCGAGGCGGAGCAGGGTGCCGGAGGTGTCGGGATAGAGCAGCTGGATCACGGCGGCCGAGGACCGGGTCGGGGTGAGGTCGGGGACACGGCCGCAGGCGATGTCGGCGGCGGCGCGCGGCAGGTCGATGCCGGTGGCGAGCTGGACGAGGTGGCCGATCATGTCGCCGGCGATCCGTCCGTTGACCTCGACCAGCCGCGGCCGACCGTCGACCAGGCGCATCTCGACGTGACAGACGCCGTCGGTGATTCCCAGGGCGTGGATCGCGGCGCGTGCCGCCGGGGCGACCACGTCGAGCAGCGGGTCGGCGGCATCGACCGAGTGGGCCAGTTCCTCGAAATACGGCGGGGCGCTGACCGTCTTGCGGGTGACGGCCACCACGGTGGTCTCACCGCCGTAGGTGACACACTCGGCCGAGACCTCGGGTCCGTCGAGATACTCCTCCACCAGCACGCTGGTGGACTCGAGCCCCAGCCCGGCCGCCTGGTCGGCGAACGCGAAGGCAGCGGTGAGCTGTTCGGGGGTGTCGGCGCGGATCACGCCGATACTGGCCGCGTGCGCGGCGGGCTTCAGCACGAGCGGGTAACCGATCCGCTCGGCCGCCGTCTCGGCCTCTGCAGGGGTGCGCACGCTCACTGAGGCGGCCGACGGGACCCCGTGCCGGGCGAACAATGCACGGGAGGCGGCCTTGTTGCGGCATGCCTGCATGGCTTCCGGGGCGGTGGTGGGCAGGCCGAGCTGGCGGGCGAGGCGGGCGACCGGGACGAGGTACCACTCGGTCCAGGTGAACACGCCAGCCAGGTCGTAGCGGTCGGCCAGGGCCTGGCCGGCGGCGGACAGCGCCGCCTGGTCGGTCGGGTCGGGCACGACCACGCAGTCCCGCAGGTACGGCGTCTCCCACGAGGGCTCTTCGCCGGTGATCAGGACGACGTCGTAGGCGGCGGCCACGGACTGAAGGCAGTACCCGCGGTACGCCTCGGCCTCCATGTCGGATGCGGCGACGACCAGGACGACAGGACGGTCGGACAAGAAAGGGCTCCTCGGGGGGGGGCGTGGATGTGTGCACGGCGGACCTCGGCGGCCGAGAAACGCTGCACCTGCCCCGCCTGCTCCAGCGCGAGCGGGGCAGGCGGGGCTGAGCGGCGTAGTCGGTGCAGGGCCGGGGGTGCTCAGAGGGGAGGAAACGGACGGGGAGCTGTCAGTCGGCCCGGCGGCGGCGCAGCTCGAACGCGCTGGCCCAGTTCGGGTGCGCGGCGATCAGCCGCCGGGCGTAGAGGGCGGTGAAGTTGTTGTTCAGCCCGGCGACTCCGTACGGGAGTTGGCGGCGCAGGTCTTCGAAGAGGTCCTTCACGCCGACGCGCGTGGCGCCTGCGGCCAAGCGGCGGGCGGCCATGCGTTCCAGGGCGCGGTAGACGTGCGGGTTCTGCGTGTCGAAGGCGTGGAACCGCTCGGTGATGGTGCGACCGCTCGCACGGTTCATCCTGGAGACGGCGGTGGGCATGGGGTTCTCCACAGGCTGGGGAAAAGTGCAGGGTCAGGTGCGCAGGGCTGGGTCGGTGCGCAGGCGCGTGAAGGCGAGGGCCAGTCCGAGGCCCTGCAGGACGGCGCAAGCGGTGATGACGTGGCCCAGTGCGTCGGGCGGCGTGAGCGCGGTCAGTACGCCAGCGACGGGGTAGGGCAGCAGGAGGATGAGGATGGTCGCCGACAGGGTGCTGCCGAACTTCTCCGGTGGGATCAGCAGGGAGCGCAGCGTGCGCAGCACCACCGTCATGCCGCCCTCGGCCGCCATGAGGGCCGCGACTAGGACAAGGTAGGACAGGTAGTCGGGGGCTTGGGCGGCGGCGAGGGTGGCGAGCGAGGCAAGGGCCGCGCAGGCGGCGCCCACCGGCCACAGGCCCAGGCGGTCGATCGCAACCCGGCAGAGGGTGACGCTGAAGAGCGTCGCTGCGGCAGCGGCGGACCAGACCAGGCCGACGTCGGTGGTGGACTGCCCGAAGTGCTTGACGACGATCACGGGACCGGCCGCCTGGAGGAGCCCCGTGGCGAGGTTGGACAGGGTCAGCCCGGTCACGAGCCAGCCGAGCGCGGGCAGCGATCGGATGGTGCGCCACCCGGTGAGCAACCCGGCGCTGGCCTGCCGCTTCGGCGTGCGGGCCGGGGCGACGGGCGAGGGGGGTGTTCGCAGGGCGAGCAGCGCGGCGAGAAGCGACAACACGGTGATCACCGCGAGCATCGGCGGCGGCCCTGCGAGCAGGAGCACTGCGGCGAGCGCCGGCCCGGCCAGGGCCGCAATCTGGTCGATGCCGAGCAGGACGGCCTGAACGCGATGGGCCCGCGTTCCCGCTCGGCGGCCGGCGGAGGCGCCCGCGGTCTCGGCCGCAATGTAACTGAACTCGGTGAGCACGCCCGTGACCGCCGAGAGCACCATCACGGTCACGCTCGCCACCGTGCCGGACGGGTGAAGGTGGAGCAGGACCGCGCCGGCGGCGAGAGCCATCGCACGTCCCAGGGAGGCGAGGTGGAAGACGACGGACGCCCCGCGTCGGTCGACGATCGATCCGGCCCACCCGAACGCCGCCAGCCTCGGGATCCACTCCAACGTGAACGCCACCCCCGTGAGCGCGGCGGAGCGCGTGGTGGCCAGGACCAGCAGCGGGATGCCGTAGGTGGACATGGCGAACGCCAACGCGTCCGCCGTGCGCGGCAGGTAGATGCCGCGCAGCAGCCCGGCGGTGTGGCGTGCGTGCCGGGGTGTGACCGCTGCGCTCACGCGACCGGCTCAGGCTCGAACGCCCTGGCCACCTGGGGGTTAGCGGCCAGCCACTGGATCAGCAGCGTGCGGGGACGGGCAAGGTCCGCCGCCACCCCGGCGCCGGTCACGGCGGACAGCGGTGCGAGGCCATCGCCGTGCTCGGTGGTGAGCGAGGGCGCCAACAGGTCGAGGACGTGCCGGATACGGCGGCTGAACTCGCTGACGGGGGCCGGGACGGCGTGACGTCGGGCCCAGCGCGCCATCGCGTCGTACAGGTCGGCCAACTCCGATCCACTGTCGGTGAGTTCCAGACCGGCGCCGGACGCGACCCGGATGAGACCGTGGGTGCGGGCCGTGTCGGAGGCGCTTCGCAGTTGGTGTGTGGAGAGGTCGGGCAGGGTGCCGGCCAGCCGTCGCGGCGGTATGGCGCCGTTGTCGTCGATCTCGGTGACCAGGCGGATCAAGGAGCGCGAGGCGAGAAGTTCGACGGCGTGGCGTACTTCGGCAGGGGTGAAGGGGGTGCTCATCGGCGCGGGCCTCCCGCCGGAATGGCTGCCTTCGGGCGGGCGGTCGTGGCGTGCGAGAAGAGATCACGGTGGTGCCACGCCGGAGAGGATCCGGTCGTGCGAACGGGTGGGAGCGCCACGGGAACCGGCCGTGGCTGGCTGCTGAGCCACGGCCTCGGCGCGGGCTTCGCCTGCGGGTGTCCCCAGACCGGATGGTGGGACGCCTGGTCGAGGGGCTGCCCGGCGGACCAGGCGGACAGGGCTCCGAGCACGGGGCCAAGGCCATCGCCGGCTGCGGACAGCCGGTAGGGCTGGCCGATGCCCTCGGTGTCGACCAGGCCGTCGGCGACGAGCTGCCGCAGCGGCGGGTAGATGTTGGTCCAATCGCTGCTGGGCATCACGATCCGGGCCAGGGCCCGGCCGCTGACCTCCTGCCGGGACTTGAGCACCCACAGGATGGCGGCGGCGTGGCGCCGGGTGAGCAGGGTCAGGCTGTCCTCGATCTGCTCGATCGCGGGCAGCGGGCGGTCCGCCTTCTCCAGGTGTTCCTCGGCCCAGGCGACGATCACCGGCAGGACCTGCAGCAGGGCTTCACCGCGTTCGGTGTGGCGGTAGGTCACGTGCCGTGCGGTGTGTTCGGTGCGTTCGACGAGTCCGGCATCGCACAGCGACTTGAGCTTGGGGTGGAGCTGGCCGTTCTGCAGCCAGGACACCTTGGCCGCCAGCTCGCTGTAGCGCAGCGGCGGGCCGGAGAGGGCCAGGAGGATCCTCACGTTCCAGCGCGGGGTGATCATGGCGAGGGCCTCGGTGACCCGGGCGATGTCGGCGTCGGTGTCAGGGGGCAGAGCGGTGATGGCCAAGGGAGGAGCTCCTGGGTGAAGGAAAGAGAGGGATCGCCTGGGGTCAGCGGCTGTGCGCCGGGCTCGGCGCCGCAACAGGTGGAGCCGGAACGGGCGGCGAGCAAGCCGGCGGGGCATGCGTGGGGGCTGGGACGCGGGCCAGGCTTTGCAGAACGGCGGCGGTCGACTTGGCATAGACGTCGCGGACGGCGATGGCTTCGGCTAGCCGGCGTGCACCGTCGAGGAGGTGGGAGACCTCGTGCGGGCCGATCTGCCGCTCGGGGTGGAGGAGCCGGGCGAGGTGGTCGCGGTGGACGTCGATGCTGCGCTCGGCGAGGGCGAGGCCCTCGTGCATGCCGAGCAGGGCGGAGAGCATGCCGGGCGGCTGGTCCTGGGCGTGGGCTTCGAGGTCGGCGAGCGGCGCGCCGTACAGGTCCTCGATCCGTCCGGCTATGTCGGTGGACGTGGGGTGGGGCAATCGGGGGCTTTCACGGTCGGCGGGCCCGGGCCGCCCCGGCACGCTGGGGCACCGGGGCGGCAGACGGGGGCAGGGTTGCGGTGGCCCTGAGCTGTGCCGTGCGGACGGGACGCGCCTGCTGGGCAGGCGGGGGCATGGTGCGCAGCAGTTCGCCGAGGGCGGCGCGGTAGCCGTCGCGGGCCTCCAGGGCCGCTTCCAGCCACTGCGCGTCGAAGCGGAGCTTGTCCGCTGACAGCTCTCCCATGTCGCGGTCCGGGCCCATGTCGGCGTGGACGCGGTCGCGGACGCGGACGACCTGCTCCTCGGTGAGCGCCAGAAACGACCGCAGCTCCAGGGCACGGGCGAGCGCGGGCGAAGCATCCTGGCCGGCAGCCGCCTCGTACAGCTCGGGTACCGGTTTCCCGAAGACCTTCTGCAGGTCGTCGTCCATGGTGCTGGCATCGCCCCGGCTCATCGGGCGGCCCTGGCCGACCGCCACGCCGACGCCGGTGCGGCTGTACCGGCGGGACGGTGGGGAGCGCTGGTCTGCACCGCCGGACCGGTTCGGGGCCGGAGGCGGGCGAGACGCTGGGCGGCAAGGTCCTTCTTCCCCGGAGCGTCCGGGTCAAGGAGCCACCGCACGACCATGGCCCGGCCGTCGCGGGCGGTGACAGCCGCGTTCACCCGGTGGGCGAGGCCCATCGTCGGATCGTCGACCTCGCTGGGCTGGGTCTGCAGCGCAGCAACAAGATCGTCCTCCGCACGGTCCAGCACGGACTGGCTCTCGACGAGAAGGCCATGCCACTTGACGACGTCGGTGGCATCAGGATTCGCGGTCGGCGCGGCGCCGACGGCAGCCTTCAACTGCCCCATGTCCATGCCGAAACGCGCTTCGATCTGTTCGGTGAGCACGCCCACGACATCCTCAGACTCATCGGATATGCCATCGGGCATAGGGAAATCTCCTGTTCTCTAAATGCCGATCCCTGGGGAATGGGAGGGGCTGCCGTACCCAGTGGCTGAGCCGCTTATGGGCACCTGCTGGGGCCTGTCAGTCCAGGCACATTCGGACGTCGCGGTAGACGTAGGTGCCGGAGACCCAGCCCTTGACCCCGGTGGTCTTGTCCGTGATGTAGAGCCAGTTGCCGCTCTTCTTGTGCACGGTGAACTTGTGGCTCTTGTAGAGCACGCCGAGCGCGGTGGAATGCGTGGTGGCCTTGGACCGGATGGTCACAGCCGCGGTGTGCACCTCGTACGGCAGCGGCGGCTGGGACGAGCAGCTGCTCGCGGGGGTCGCGCTGGCGGTGGTGGCGGACAGCACCGGCAGAGCGAGTGCGCCGAGCATGGCTGCGGATATGGCAATTCGGGTGGAGCGCATGCGGAAGAAACTCCGTGAAGGCATAGGGATTGCGGGGAAGATGCCGCGGGGTTGTCCCGGCGGCTGTATAAGAGTCCGGAGATTCGCCGGTTTGGCTAACCGGCGATCGTCGGCTATGTTGCGCCGCCCCGAGCGGCTTTCACGCTCAGCGTGAGCGGCCGGGCGGGCGCGGCGCGGGGGCCTTCGGCAAGCCGGCCGGGCGGCTGGCTGCGGCTGCGGCTGCGGGGCGGACCGGCGGGAG
>NZ_JAOCQE010000305.1 GCF_025290915.1 Streptomyces sp. 15-116A
AACGCCCGGCGCCGCGTGAGGAAGTGATCCTTCTGCATGTGACATCAGTCGCCCAGCGGAAGGCCGACGCACTTCAGCGACACCGGTGTGGCGGCACGAATCCACCCACTCGGCGCAGTGCCGCGTCAACGGCGATAGCCTCGCGGCGTGAGGGAACAGGAATCCCAGCGGTTCGAGCGCGGCACCGACGGGCCCAAGGTGATCGTCGTGGGAGTGGACGGCTCCGACTCCTCGATGCGGGCCGCTGCCTACGCCTCGGGGCTGGCCCGCCGGCAGGGCGCGCTGCTCGCCCTGGTGTACGTGCAGCCGGTGATGGCGGCGGGCGCGGCGCTGGGGGCGCCGGTGGCGGCGGTCACCGACGAGATCGCCGAGGATCTGATGGCGCAGATCCGGGAGGCGACCGAGCGGGTGCGCGGGATCTTCGAGGTGCGCTGGGAGTTCCACACGTTCCGCGGCGACCCCTACAACGGCCTGGTGCGGGCCGCGGACGACCTCAAGGCGGACGCCGTGGTGGTCGGCGCCTCCGAACAGGCGGGCCACCGCTTCGTCGGCTCAGTGGCGGTACGGCTGGTGAAGGCGGGCCGCTGGCCGGTGACGGTGGTTCCGTAAACCGACGGGACTGCGCCTGGCCGACACCCGGCGCCCGGGGTCTCGCCTGGCCCGGAGATGCGTGTGCCCGGGAGATGTGCACGCCCCGGAGGTGTGCGTGGCGTCTTCCGTCGTGACCGGGACGGGGGCATCATGATCCGCCGTCAGCCGTTTGCCGATCGTGAAGAGGTGAGGCGTGTGGCCGGGCTCCGTATGGGTGAGGGCATTCTCCGCCGCAAACCCATCGAACACATCGAGGAGACGGAAGTCGGCGAGGGCACGCGGCTGGACCGCACCCTCGGTCTGGGACAGCTGACCGCGATCGGCGTGGGCGGCATCATCGGCGCCGGCATCTTCACGCTCGCGGGAACTGTCGCCAACGGCACGGCCGGGCCCGCGGTGCTGGTCTCCTTCCTCATCGCCGGTGTCGCCAGCGCCGCCGCCGCGCTGTCGTACGCGGAGTTCGCGGGCCTCATCCCGAAGGCGGGCTCGGCGTACACCTACGGCTACGCGGTGCTCGGGGAACTGGCGGGCTGGTTCATCGGCTGGGACCTGCTGCTGGAGTACACGGCGATCGTGGCGGTGGTCGCCATCGGCATCTCCGGCTACTTCAGCTTTCTGCTGGACTCGATGGGCACGGAACTGCCGAACTGGATGCTGGGCGCCCCCGGCACCGGCGACGGTCATAAGGTCGACCTGTTCGCGGCGGTGCTGTGCCTGCTGATCGCCTTCCTGCTGAACCTGGGCATCAAGAACGCGGCCCGGTTCGAGACGGTGGTCGTGGTACTGAAGGTGCTGGTCGTGCTGCTGGTGATCGCGGTCGGCGTCTTCCACATCGACACCGCCAACTACAACCCGTTCTTCCCCTACGGCGTGGGCGGCGCGTTCACGGGCGCGGCGACCGTGTTCTTCGCCGTGTTCGGCTACGACGCGATGTCGACGGCGGCCGAGGAGTCCAAGGACGCGCAGCGGCACATGCCGAAGGCGATCATCTACTCGCTGATCATCTCGATGGTGCTGTACGTGGCGGCCTGCCTGGTGCTGACCGGCATGCAGAACTACACGGAGATCGATCCGGAGAGCGGCTTCTCGTCGGCGTTCGAGTCGGTCGGGCTGAGCGGCCTCGCGGACGTGATCGCGGTGGGCGCCATCATCGGCATCCTCACGGTGATGTTCACATTCATGCTGGGCGTGACGCGCGTGTGGTTCGCCATGTCGCGCGACGGGCTGCTGCCGCGCTGGTTCGCCAAGACCCACCCGACCCGGCACGTGCCGACGCGCGTGACCTGGATCGTGGGGGTCGCGTCGGCCCTGATCGCCGGGTTCCTGCCGATCGGGGAGGCGGCAGAGCTGACCAACATCGGCATCCTGCTGGCGTTCGTGGTGGTGTGCACGGCGGTGATCGTGCTGCGCTATCGCCGGCCGGAACTGCCGCGCAGCTTCCGCACCCCGTGGATGCCGGTGGTGCCGGCGGTGGGCGTGGTCTTCTCCATCTGGCTGATCACCTTCCTCCAGTGGCAGACCTGGGCCCGCTTCGCCGTCTGGTTCGCCCTCGGCCTGGTGATCTACTTCGGGTACTCGTACCGCCGCTCGGAACTGGCCCGCCGCGAGGGGCCGGCGGAGAAGGGGCGTTAGAGCCTCGACGGTGGACGTCGGCCGGCCTACTTCCCCATCACCAGCCCCTCCTGGGCCGCGCCCCGGCTCAGGACCACCTCGCGGATGCGGTCGCGTACGGCGTGCACCTCGGCGCCCTGGGCGAGGGCCTGGTTGAGGTTGACCACGCGGCCGGCGTCGACGTCGAAGAGCTGAGGGACGAACTCCGCGCGGGTCACCTCCCAGCGGGCGCCGGGGCGTGCGGGCGGGGTGAACGTGAAGCGGCCCAGGGTGGACTGGTTGCCGCGCGGGTCCCGTACACCGTCGTGGTTGAACATCTCGCCGGCGATCTGGTCGCCCATCCCGTAGATCACCCAGGTGCCGTTGACCTTCTCGTACGCCTGCGGGACATGGGCGTGGGTGCCGAGGATCAGGTCGATGTCGGGCCGGCCGCCGGTGCGGGAGGCCGTGAGCGAGCGGGCGAGGGTGACCTGCTGCTCGTCGGGGTTGTCCTGCCACTCGGTGCCCCAGTGCAGCGAGACCACGACGACGTCGGCGCCCGCCGTCCGGGCGGCCCGGGCGTCGGCGAGGATCCTCGCCTCGTCGATGAGGTTCACGGACCAGGACTGGTCGGGCGGGAACGGGGAGACGTTGGTGCCGTAGGTGTAGGCGAGGTGGGCGACCTGCGCCGGGCCGGCGCGCAGCACGGTCACCGTGCGGGCCTCCTGCTCGGTGCGGGCGGATCCGGCGTGCTGCACGCCGGCGCGGTCGAGGGCGTCCAGGGTGCGGCGGATGCCCTCGGCGCCCGCGTCGAGGCTGTGGTTGGAGGCGGTGGAGCAGCCGTCGTAGCCGGTGGCGGCGAGGCCGGCGGCGATCTCGGGCGGCGACTGGAAGGCCGGGTAGCCGGTGTAGACGCCGTCCGCGCCGTAGACGGTCTCCATGTGGCACAGCGCCACATCGGCGGGGGCGACGACGGAGCGGATGCCGGAGAGCATCGGGCGGAAGTCGTGGCCGGTGCCGCCGGCGTCGAAGCGGGCGCGGTCGATGATCGAGGTGTGCGGCAGGACGTCCCCGGAGGCGACCAGCGTGAAGCCGCGGTCGGCGGACGGGGCGGGATGTCCGGTGGCGGCGGGCCGGTGTTCCCTCGCCTGGCAGGCGGCGCCCGCGGCGAGGACGACGGTCAGGGCCAGGGCCACCTGTCTACTGCGTGCGATCATCATCTCACCCCGCTGTAGTCACATTTACTGACAAACAGGTAAGAAGCCCCTTGCGGTTCGTCGTGACTCCGACACGCTCTTTAGCCCGTCCGGCGTGCACGAACGGCCGTCTCGACCGTTCGTCGTACCGTTCGTCGACGCGATCGGCCGTTCGCCGCACACCCCTGTGCGCGCCCTGTCCCCGAGGGGCGCCGTGCGCTGCCATACGGCCATGACGGCCGGAATCACACTCACGAACGAGACGACCGCCGAGCACGAGCTCGCCGCCCTCCAGCGCGAGCACGGCCGGCCTCTCTTCGCGCTGCTGCTCCGGCTCTGCGACGGAGACCGGCAGCGGGCGGAGGACCTGGTCCAGGAGACGTTGCTGCGCGCCTGGCAGCATCCCGAGGCGCTGCGCGCGGACGCCTTCGACTCCGTACGGCCCTGGCTGCTGACGGTGGCGCGGCGGCTCGCCATCGACGCGCGGCGCGCCCGGCAGGCCCGGCCCGCCGAGGTGGGCGACGCGGTGCTGGAGCACGCGCGGGTGATCTCCGATCACGCGGAGCGGGCCGCGGCGACGCTCGATGTCCGCGAGGCTGTGAAGACACTCACTCCGGAGCACCGTGACGTACTGGTGCTCGTGTATTTCCAGGGGGCGAGTGTGGCGGAAGCGGCGCAGGCCCTGGGGATCCCGCCCGGTACCGTGAAGTCCCGCGCGTACTACGCGCTGCGCGCCCTGCGCAGGGTGCTTCCGGGATACGCCGCCGACCTGCGGTGAAACCGACGGTCGAGTCAAACCTCCGTAAAGCGCCTTGCCGACGACCCCGGTTGAGTAATCGGCTGTCCTCATCCGTGTTCCGGACCGGGGGCCCGGGTTCGGGCGACGCGCACGCACCGGAGGAAGGCAGGAAGGGATGCTGCACAGAGGTCACGAGAGCACGGACGGCGCCGGCGGAGGCGAACTGACCGTCCCCATGGCCTGGTTGTACGCCGAGTACATCGCCGACGAACTGCTGCGCAGCGGCGATCTGATGCCGCCGACGTCCTTCGAGTTCCGGGCCGGCCGGGACGCGCTGGCGCTCACCGTCTTCCTGTCCGACACCGAGGGCGAGCTCTCCGGCATCCGGGTGGTCACCCAGCTGGAGACCTGGCTGTCGCTGACCGCGTACGACCAGCCGTGGCAGGAGTGGGTCGAGGAGCGGCTGGCGGATCTGACCGCGGACGCGGTCGCGTCCGGCCGGAGCGGGCAGGACCCGGATCTGGAGCTGGCCAGGGCGGCGTGGCGCTGGCTCCAGGAGACCGAGTTGCTGGCGCCCGATCTCAACGCGGTGCCGGGCGGCGGCGCGGTCGCCGGCGAGGACGAGGGGCCGAAGGTGTGGACCCCCGCCTGGCAGCTGGGTCTGCCGCTCAGCCACCTCGCCATCCACCTGTTCTGAGTCCCGGCCTCCCGGGATCCCGGATTTTTCAGGTTTCCCGGAATCCGACCAATCCGAGCGGCGGGCGGCTCCGAATCCTTTGGTCACGATTCGGTGCGTGGCTTGAGTGATTCGGCTGCCTGGTGCGTACCGGTGGGAGCAAGGAGTAACCCCACCCGCACCCAACGGCACGAGGATTCGGCATGAGGTCCCTGGAGAGGCATCGCGACGTCGGCGCCTACGCGCTCGGCGTGCTGGACGAGGCGGAGGCGTTCCGCTTCGAGGACCACCTCATGGAGTGCCCCAGCTGCGCTGCCGAGGTGACCGAATTCGGTCCCACCACACGTCAGTTGATGCTCTACCGGCGCTCCACGCCGCGTCTTGTGCACCCGCTGGCCAAGCCCGGGCCGAGGATGCTGGACCGGCTGATGTCCGAGGTGACCGCGCGGCGCCGGGCGGGCCGTCGCAGGCTGCTGTTCGCGCTGGCGGCCTCGGTGGTGCTCGCGGTGTCCGCGCCGGCCGTCGCCATCGTCGCGGGCGGCGAGGACGCGCCGGTGAGCATCGAGGCGACCGACGAGCGGTCCGGGGTGTGGGCGGAGATCACGACGGAGGACCAGGCCTGGGGCAGCCAGGTGGAGCTGAAGGTCAAGGACGGCGCGGGTCCCCGCGCCTGCCACCTGGTGGTGGTCGGCCGCGACGGCAGCGAGGAGACCGTCACCAGCTGGAGCGTCCGCCACCACGACGCCCGCCCCAACACCATGCAGGCCGGGTCGGCGATGCACCCCGACGAGATCGCCCACTACGAGGTCCGCACGGCGGACGGCGAACACCTGGTGACCCTGAACCCGAAGTGAGCCCGCACCCGGGCCCACCCTGCGCACACCGGGACGGCCGGCTGCCTCCGGGACGACCTGCGCACACCGGCGTCGGTTCACTTCAGCAAGCGGGAGAGCCTCCGGTCGGCCAGGGGTTTGCCGCCCGTCTGGCAGGTCGGGCAGTACTGGAGGGACGAGTCGCTGAAGGAGACCTCGCGGATGGTGTCGCCGCACACCGGGCACGGTTCGCCGGTGCGGCCGTGGACCCTGAGTCCGCTCTTCTTCTCCGCCTTCAGCCGGCCCGCCGCGACCCCGCGGGAGCGTTCCACCGCCTCGCCGAGCGTGGTGCGCAGCGCCTCGTAGAGCCGGGTGGTCTCCTCGGGGCTCAGGGACGCTGCCAGTTTGAAGGGCGACATGCGGGCCGCGTGCAGGATCTCGTCGCTGTAGGCGTTGCCGACGCCCGCGATCAGGCTCTGGTCCCGCAGCGCGCCCTTGAGCTGCCGGCGTTCCCCGGTCAGCAGTGCGGCGAGGCGCCGCTCGTCGAAGTCGGGGGCCAGCGGGTCGGGGCCGAGCCGGGCCACGCCGGGCACCTGCCGCGGGTCGGTCACCACGTACACCGCGAGCCGCTTCTGGGTTCCGGCCTCGGTGAGGTCGAAGCCCGCGCCGGTCTCCAGGGCCACGCGCAGGGCGAGCGGTCCCTTGCCGGGGCGGGGCGGGCCGCTGGGCAGCTGGTCCTTCCACTGGAGCCAGCCCGCGCGGGCCAGATGGGTGACCAGGTGCGGGCCGCCGTCCGTGCGCAGATCCAGCAACTTGCCGTAGCGGTGCACGGCGGTGACCTCGTGGCCCTCGAGGGCCGTCAGCGGCGGGTCGTAGGTCTTCAGGACGCTGATCGCCACGGGCAGCACCCGGACGATCTCGTGGCCGACGAGGTGCTCGGTGAGGAAGTCCTTGAGCGCCTCGACCTCGGGGAGTTCCGGCATACGTCCAGAGTGCCACCCGGGGCCGAGGTGGTCAGGCCGACCGGGGCTGGGGCTCGGGCCGGGGCTGGGGCTCGGGCGCCACCACGAACTCGCACCACACGCACTTGCCGCCGCCGCGCGCCTCCACTCCCCACACGTCCGACAGCATCTCGACCAGCAGCAGCCCCCGTCCGGACACGCCCGAGTCCCCGGCCTCCCGGCGGCGCGGCAGGGCGCTGGAGGAGTCCTCGACCTCCACGCGCAGCCGCCGCTCGCTCCCGGTGAGGACCCTGAGGGTGACCACCGCGGCGCCCTCGGTGTGCATCAGGGCGTTGGTGATCAGCTCGTCGGCGACGAGTTCGATCTCGTCGGCGCGGTCCCGCCCGCCCCACGCCGCGACCGCGGCGCGGATCATGCGCCGGGCCTCGGACA
>NZ_JAOCQE010000306.1 GCF_025290915.1 Streptomyces sp. 15-116A
GGCGGCTGGTGGCACGGGAGTACCGCGCGGCGCAGGCCGAGGGGGCCGATCCGGTGCTGGCCGTGATGGGCGCCACCGGATGCAGCCGCAGGGGAGCCCTCAGACTGATCGGCCGCGCCCGCGACGCGGGCCTCCTGCCCCCGCGCCACGCCCGCCGCCGACCGGGCGGGACCGCGTCCTGATCTCTCCGGCCGACGGCCCCTGGTGCCTCACGTCAGATCACGCATGCGGTTGATCTCGCTCGTCTGCTGGGCGATCACGTCGTCGGCCATCTCCTCGATCTGGATGTTGTTGCCCTGCCCCTTCACATCCGTGGCCATGGTGATCGCCCCCTCGTGATGGGTGATCATCAGCGTGAGGAACAACTGGTCGAAGGCCTTGCCCTCGGCCGCGCGCAGATTCTTCAGCTGCGCCTCGCTCGCCATCCCGGGCATCGTCGCGTGGTCGTGCCCGCCGCCGTCGTCCTTCACCGGCTTGCCGTGCTTCTTCAGCCAGCCCTTCATCGCCTCGATCTCCGGCCGCTGCGCCGCGCCGATGCGCTCGGCCAGCTTCACGATCTTCGACGAGTCTGCCCGGTCCGGGACGAGTTCGGTCATCTCCAGGGCCTGCGCGTGGTGCTCGATCATCATGCGCGCGTACGACACGTCCGCGGAGTTGGGGGAGTCGTCCTCCCCGCGGTGCTCGGCGGCCTCCTCGGCGGACAGCGTGCGGTTCGCCTCCCCGGGCTCGCCCGGTGCGATGACCGAAGGGCCGCTCGCCGCATCCGACTTGGCGTCGTCGGAGCCCGACTCGCAAGCGGCGAGCCCGAGTACGGCGAGGGCGGTCAGCCCGGCTGCGACGAGGGACGCGCGGGGCACACGGCGGTAGAGCACAAGGACCTCCTGGGGCTGGGACACCTCGTGAGTGCTGACGACCGTCCTAGCACGATTACGCGTGTCACTGATCAAAAAACTTCATTGCGAGTGCGTTGCCCCTCTGTTGGTATGTGCATGCCCAGACGATACTGCGGGTGCGTAATCCGTTCGGAGTTGAACGGAACCAGGGAGGAAAAACAGTGATCCTGTTGAGAGTTCCCCGAACCCGGCGCAGACGCCTGGGAGTCGCCGCGGCGGCCGGCGGAATGCTGGCCGCGCTCCTGACGGCCGCTCCCGCCGCCGCGATCCCCGACCCCGGGGACTCGCCGGCCCCCTCGAAGGAGGTCTCGCGCAGCGACCAGGCCGAGGCCCGGGAGGCCATCGAGAGCGGCGAGATCCCCGGCCAGGACGAGATCGTCCACTCCGACAACATCCGGCACGTGGCCAACATCCCCAAGGACGCACTCCCCGGCACCAATTCGGACCTGGCCTTCCAGGGCCGCTACGCCTTCGCCGGCAACTACGACGGCTTCCGCATCTTCGACATCAGCGACCCGAGGTCGCCGAAGACGGTGGCACAGGTCCTGTGCCCCGGCTCGCAGAACGACATCTCCGTCTCCGGGAACCTGCTGTTCCTGTCCACCGACTCCTCGCGCAGCGACAGCAGTTGCAACAGCACCACCCAGCCCGCGACCGAGAAGTCCTCGTGGGAGGGCATGAAGGTCTTCGACATCAGCGACAAGCGCAACCCGCGCTATGTGGCCGCCGTCGAGACCGCCTGCGGCTCGCACACCCACACGCTGGTGCCCGAGCGCAAGAACGTCTACGTCTACGTCTCCTCCTACTCCCCGAACGCCGGCTACCCCGACTGCCAGCCGCCGCACGACGGCATCTCGGTGATCAAGGTGCCGCGCAACGCCCCGCACAAGGCGGCGGTCGTCGGATTCCCGGTGCTGTTCCCCGGTGAGGGCCCGGACGGCGGCGGCAACCCGGGTGCGCCCACCAACCCGGGCGTCTCCAAGACCACCGGCTGCCACGACATCACCGTGCTGCCGTCGAAGGACCTGGCCGCCGGTGCCTGCATGGGCGACGGCATCCTGTTCTCCATCAAGAACCCCGAGCGCCCCAAGGTGATCGACCGGGTCCAGGACAACGTCAACTTCGCCTTCTGGCACTCGGCGACCTTCAACCAGCGGGCGGACAAGGTCGTGTTCACCGACGAGCTGGGCGGCGGCTCCGGCGCCACCTGCAACGCGGCGATCGGGCCGAACCGCGGCGCCGACGGCATCTACGACATCGTCGGCAAGGGCGACCGGAGCAAGCTCGTCTTCCGCAGCTACTTCAAGATCCCCCGCCATCAGGCCGACACCGAGAACTGTGTCGCCCACAACGGCTCGCTGATCCCGGTCCGCGGCAAGGACCTGATGGTCCAGGCGTGGTACCAGGGCGGCGTCTCCGTCTGGGACTTCACCGACTCGGCGAGGCCGAAGGAGATCGCCTACTTCGAGCGCGGTCCGCTGACCACCGATCAGATCGTCACCGGCGGCTCCTGGTCGGCGTACTACTACAACGGCTACATCTACTCGAACGACATCGCCAAGGGCCTGGACGTCCTGAAGATCGACGACCGGCGTACCGACCCGGCGCGCTGGGTCCATCTGCACGAGCTCAATGTGCAGACGCAGCCGGACTACTTCGACTGAGCGTCCGCCGCCTGTCCGGTGACCGGCTCGGTGACCGGATCGGTCGCGAAGAAACGCGACAGATCCGCCCGGTCCGCCGGCTCCGTCTCACCTGTCCCGCCGGGCACCTCGGTGTCCGGCGGGACACCCATCTCCCAGTCCAGCCGGTAGCGCTTGAACAGCTCCTCGCGCAGCACCGGAACCGGCATCGGCACCCCGGGCACCAGTGCCGCGTACACCGCGCCCATGAGCAGGGCGCGCAGCATGGGGTAGTCGTGCTCGACGTCCGCCGAGCCGTGCCGGGCGACGGTGTCGCTCAGCAGCTCGGCCAGGCGCCGCTGCTCCGGGCACGGCACGAAGCCCTCGGCCTGCAGCAGCCCGGCCATGTGCTGGCGCATCAGCACGGGGCGGTCCCGGGCGAGGCCCAGGATCGCGTCGATGGCCCGCGCCATCCGCTCCCGGCCGTCCTCGGTGCGCGGCTCACGCTCCAGCGCCTCCTCCAGCGTGCGGTGCATCAGCCGGTGCACGGCCGACTGCACGAGCTGGCGCTTGCCCGGGAAGTAGTACGACACCAGGCCCCGTGCGGAGCCCGCACGGTCGGCGATGTCGCCGAGGGTCGTCGCCTCGTAGCCGCGCTCGCTCACCAGCTCCACCGCGGCCTGCAGGAGCCGCTCCTTCGAACGCCTCCGCAACTCTTCATTGACCGAGGCGCTGCGCGGGGACATGCTGGACTCCTGCGTTGACTGGCTGCCAGCCAACTATACTCAACGCGTCTGGTCAGGCCCCTGGTGGGCCTGCTTCGGGCTGCCGTCCGTCTCGGGCGACGCGGGGGATCGTCCGAGACGGCGGCGTTTTCAGCAGCCTCGGGCCATTCTCGGGAGGGGCGGCCAGGGCCCCGCTGCGGCGGTGAGGGGAGCGCAGCGGCTCAGCCGACGAGCCCGAGCACCCCGCGCAGCCCGTCGGGCCGCTCGTCCACCGGCAGATGCTCCACGAAGTGCACCGCGCACTCGAGCGCCCGGCACGCGTGGCGAACAGCCGGGGGCAGCGGCACCCGGCGGGGGAGGCCGGTGGAGGCGGCCCGGTGCAGCGCGGCACCGCGGTCCCGTATGCGCCAGGCGTCGGCCCGTTCGTCCGGCACGCGCTCGGGGTTGTGCATTCACCGAGTCATGGCTGAGGGCGGTGCTCGCCTCGGCCGGCCTCCGGCTCGACGAGGACGGCTGTCGTCAGGGACGGATCCCAGGGGCGTCTCCTGCGGCGTTACGGCTTCCTGGCGGCTTCACTGCTCCCGGCGGCGGTGGATCCAGATCGCCACGGCCACCACCAGGGCGCCGATGAGCCAGCCGCCCAGGACGTCGGTGGGCCAGTGGACGCCGAGCCAGACGCGGGTCAGGCCGACGCCGGTCACCGAGACGGCCGCGAGCACCAATGCCGTACGCCACAGGGCCCGGCTCACGCCGTAGTGGTGGACGAGCCACAGCAGCAGGCCGCACACGACCGTAGCGGTCATCGCGTGGCCCGAGGGGAACGCCGCGTAGTGGGCGGAGTCGACCGGGTCGGGCCAGACGGGGCGGGCGCGGTCCACCGCGGCCTTCAGCCCCTGTTGCAGCACGGTTCCGGCGGCCACGGTCAGCACCAGCCACAACGCCGTCCATCTGGCCGCGAACCGCCACGCCAGCAGGGCCGCCGTCACCCCGCACAGCAATCGCATCGTCCACGGGTCCCAGACCCAGTCCGTCAGGATCCGGGACGTCTGCGTCAGCCCGGGTTCCTCGACCGCCCACCGGTGCGTGGTCCGGGAGATGTCACCGTCCAGCCCCATCAGGGGCCCCCACTCGACGGCGACCAGCACCAGCAGCAGCGCGGAACACACGCCCAGCACACCGGCGGACACGGCGGCCGGACCGCGGTGCTGATCGGACGGGCGGGGCGGGGACTCGACGTGGGGGGTGTGCATACGGAGATCCTTGCCGACGGGGCGGGCCGGGGACCAATCGCTCCAGGCCACTGGCCCCTCGTCTACCCCAGTGCCCGCAATCCGGGTGCGAACGCCACCAGGACCGGGATCACCGGGACCAGGGACGCCGCCGCCGTCAGCCGCAGCCGGCGGGCGGTGGTGAGCCGGTCAGGGGCGGCCAGGAGGCGGTGCACCCGGGCCGGGACATGGGCCTGCGTGGTCGGGCAGGGGCCGAACACGCCGCGGTGCTCGTTGAGTTCGACCAGCGCCAGCGCGGTGGTCAGCCGGCCGAAGCGGCGGGAGGCCACGTCGTCGGCGGCGAGTTCGACCAGCCGGTGCATCTCGTCGCGGAACGCGGCGAACACCCGCACCTGCGGAAACCCGTCCGCCAGCGCGGAGGAGCAGTGCAGCAGCCAGTCGTGGCGGGCCTGCGCGTGCCCGCGCTCGTGCGCGAGGACCGCGTCCAGTTGCCGGCCCTTCAGCCGGCGCAACGCGGCCGTGGTGACGACCAGCCGGGGCGGTGTGCCGGGCAGCCACCACGCCTCGGGGCGCTCACCCTCCAGCACCACCAGACGGTCCGAACTCGGCTCCTCGCCCGGCAGCAGCGGCACCCGCAACCGCAGTTCGGCCCGCCGCGCCCGCCGCCGTGCCCGGGCCCGCGCGACCTCCCTGACCAGCATCGCCGCGGTCCACAGGCCCCCGCAGGCGAGCGTGACCGCCGTGGTGGCCGCCCACGGCCCGGCCGTCCCGAGGGCGTACGCCTCCACGACCGCCCGCGGCGCCGTCGCGAACACATGCCCGCCGACCGCGTGCCAGGCCGCCGCCGCGCTGAAGGTCATCGACAGCGCACAGCACAGCAGCACCGCCGCGATGACGCACTGCCACATCCACAGTGCCACCACCGGTTCCCGGTCCGGCCAGTCGGCCCGGGCGAGCAGCCGGGGGCCGGTGACAGCGGTCAGGACGCCGAGCAGCAACAGGACCGCGGGAAGGATCATGCCCGCAGCCTATGAGCGCGGCGCGGTCCGGGGGTACGGCCTCCGGGGGCAAAGTGACGAAATCAACGGCCGCGTTCGGGTGTCCGCAGCGCCCGCCGCCCGGGTCACATGATCAGCAGCATGGCCACCATCGCGATCGCCATCGACAGCCGGCACGCCCGCGCCAGCTCCGGGCGGTCCCCCCAGCCGGCGGCCGGGGCCGACCCTGGGGTTCCTGCCATTGCGGCCACGGGCACCAGCCGGGCGCCCGTCAGCAGCACATAGCCCACGAAGTACAGCAGCAGGAGCCCGGTCAGCACGGGTATGCCCGAGCCGCCGTGCCCGTGTCCGTGTCCTGCGCCCTGTGCCGGCGACGCGGCGGCCATGGTCAGCGCCATGTAGACCATGGCGCCCGCGCCCACCAGATGATGCAGATGGTGCGCTCTCGTACGGGCCGCCCACAGCGCGTGCAGCCCCGCCGCGCCGAACACCGCTGCGTAGACGGGCCACGCCCAGGCCGGCGGGGTGAACACCGCCGCCGGTACGGCCATCGCGGCCATCCCGAAACCCATCAGCGCCTCACCGCCCGCGGCGCGGCGCTGCTCCTCGACGCCGCTGCGCATCCGCAGCAGACAGTAGGCGCCGGTGGCCGCGCAGAGCACGACCAGCAGCCAGCCGGACGACCCCGGTCCGTGCACCCTGACCTCCCCCTGCCCATCCCATGGCCCCTCGACGGTCGGTCAAGGAATGCCCGCGCCTGGCGGTGTGCACGCGAGCGCAAGGGTGTACGGGGGGAGCGTTCGGGGGAGCGCAGCAGATCAGAGCATGTGCTTTACGGGTAAAACACCTGCTAAAGTCGTCGTTCATGAGCAGTGCGACCCCCACGACCCCTCTCGCCCGGCGCCTCCCTCTCGCGGCCGCGCTGCGGCTCGGGCGGCCCTCCGAGATCTGGTTCAAGCCGGCGCTCAGCGTCGTCGCGGCCGTCGCACCGCCCAGCCTGCTGCTGGTGGCGCTCGGCCGGCTCGATCTGGCGATGTACACGATGGCCGGGTCGCTGTGCGCGCTCTACGCCCACAACCGTCCCTACGCCGCACGGGCCAAGGTCCTCGCGGGTGTGGTGCTCGGCATGCTCGGGGGTCTCGCCGTGGCCCTGATCGCGGCGTCGCTGACGGCGAACGCGGTCGTCCTGGTCGCCGTCGGTGCCGTGCTGGCCGCCGTGCAGAAGGTGCTGTGCGATGCCACCCGCGTCGGCCCGCCCGGCAATGTGGTCCTCACCTTCGTCAGCTCCGCCTCACTGTTCGTCCCGCAGACCCTGGGCCAAGTCCCCGGCCACCTGGCGCTCGCCGCCGCGGCGGGTGTCTGGGCCTGGCTGATCGGCATGGCCCCGGCACTCGTCCGGCCGCACGGACCGGAACGCCGCGCGACCGCCCAGGCGCTCGACACCACCGCCACGTATGTCGCGCACGCCGGGGCGGGCCGCCGCGCCG
>NZ_JAOCQE010000307.1 GCF_025290915.1 Streptomyces sp. 15-116A
CTGGGACGGTTGGCCGGGGGCCGGGGGCCGGGGCACAAGGGCGGCCCAAAGGCCAAGGGCTGGCCGCTGGGAACCGCCAGCGGGGCCGTGCCCGCCGCACCCGCCGGAGGCTCGGCACCGAGCCGGTCCGCCCACCGACCACGCGGCGCGTATCCCACCGGCCACCGCGCAGCCACGTCACCGCCATCGCCACAGCCGCAACCACCGCCACCGCCGGTCGCAGTACCACCGGCGCATCACCGCCCGCCGCGGGGCCTCCCGCTACCGCCGGTCCAGGGCGAACACCGCGCCCGTTCTGGCCTCCAGGACGCAGCGGTTCGGGAAGGTCTCCGTGTAGTCGACGAGGCGGCCGCGCCACTGGCCGCGGGCGTGGGCGGTCACCGGGGCGTAGAGCATGGGGCAGAAGGTGTCCTTCCGCGGGATGCCGTCGATGCGGCCGTCCGACGCGGCCAGGTCCGCGCAGGCGTCGGCCGCTCGGGCGTGGCCGCCGGGCGGGTCGCAGCGGAGCAGGGCACTGCGCGGCGCGGCGGCCGTGCCGCGGGACTCCTGCGGGGTGACGGTGACGTGGAGCCAGGTGCCGCGGGCGTCACCGGGCCGGGCGTCCGCCTGTGCGGGAGCCGTGCAGACGATGAGGGCGAGGAGGGCCGGCAGGACGCCCCGTACCGCGTTCCTTGAGATGTACGTCATTCCCGGTGCATCGGCACCGCGCTCTCCGAGCCCCACCCCGGCTCACCCGAACGGGAGCGTCCGCGCGGGTGTCGCAGGGCCAGCTCGAACGCGGCGAGAACAACCCGTGCCTGGTACTCGGCCTGACGCGCGACGGGGATCCAGCGGGCGGCACAGGCGTCGCGGTAGTCGGCGCAGCGGGCGTCGATGAGCCGGTCCAGCTCCGGCAGCGCCCCGGCCGGATCGTGTCCGGAGCCCCTCACCAGCTGGTGCAGCAGTCCCGCCGTACGCAGAGCCAGTCGCCGCCCGGCGATGCGCAGGGCGACGAGGCGGGCGGTGGTCATCGGCGGCAGCGGGTGAGTGGCGCCCCCGCCGTGGTCGGGGTCCCAGGCGTCGGCGAGTCCGGGGCAGACGAGCAAATAGTCGCCCACGGGCGCGAGCAGGCGCGCCGTGTCGTGGCCGGCGGCCAGGTGAGGGCGTATCCGGGCCAGCAGTCCGGCGAGCAGCAGGGTGTCCTCGCGCAGGGTGCGGCTGACGGAGCGCAGGACGGCCTGTGCGTCGGCGGGCGGGGAGCCGTCCGCCACGGCCGCCACGCCCCACATGGGCGCCTCGACGACGGCGGTGACGGTGCCGTGCCGATGCGGATGGAACCAGGTCGACTCGACGGCCGCCTCGGTGATGGCCGCGGCCAGGTCGCCTCGGTGCGGGGGCGGGATGCGGTACACGGCGGGGCCCAGGCCGGGCCAGTACAGGGCGTCGTACGCGCCGAGTTCGCGCGGGATGCCGAGGCGGGCGGCGATCCCGGCGACGCGCCGGCCGAGTCCCGGCAGGTCGCGGGTGAGCTCGACGAAGCCGCCGCCGACGTCGACGCCGTGCAGGGAGCACTGCAGGACCGGCCGGAGTTCGTCCTGGAGGGCGAGCAGGGCGCGGGTCTCAGGTAGGGCGGCCGCGGCGGCGCCGTCGGGCAGCCATTCGGGTTGTTCCAGGAAGCCGGGCCGGAAGAAGTGACGGAAGTAGTGGCCGAGGGTGTACGGCCCGGTGAGCCAGCGTTCGTTGCGGCGCAGGCCGTCGGGGTCGAGGCAGAGCAGCAGGTTCCAGGTGACGTCGGCGCCCTCGGTGAGCCGGGGGTCGGCCAGGGTGCGCTCGGCCAGCCGCAGCACGGTGGCGCCGCCGACGGGTTCGTTGGCGTGCGGTCCGGCGACGACGAGGGTGTGCCGGCTGCCGTGGCCGACGCTGAGCAGCCACAGGGGGGTTCCCGCGCGGGAGACACCGACGCGGCGCAGGCGGGCGGTCCGGGGGTGGCGGGCGACGAGGGCGGCGGCCCGTGCGCCCAGCTCGTCGACGGTCGGATAGCGCAGGAGGGGCGGCAGGGCACACCTCCACGAAGTGCTGCCGTCGGTTCACCCGGAGTGCAGGCGTACGTACAGTCAGTCACGACAGTCGGCGCTGCGTCAACACCGCGGAGGGCAAAGGGGATTGACCGACACCGAGCCGTGACGGGCCGGCCGGTGTGTCGGGCGCGCCGGCCCGCTGGGGCCCCGCGCCGCTCAGTTCGCCGCGAGCCGGTACGTGATCCGCCCGAACCCGATCTGGTCCCCCTCGCGGACGACGGCCGCGCCGATGACCCGGCGGCCGTTCACCGTGGTGCCGTTGGTGGAGCCGAGGTCCCGCAGGACCCACATGCCGCCCTGGTGCCGGAGTTCGGCGTGCACGCGCGAGACCGTCTCGTGGTTGAGGCGCAGCCCGTTCGCGGGGTCGCGGCCGATGCGCAGCGGGTGTCCGCTCGCCGGGTGGGGCAGCAGCAGCTTGGGCAGCCGCTCGGCCTGCCAGGCCCTGCGCAGCCGTACGGAGAATCCGGAGACGGCCTCCACGGTGCCGAAGACCAGCCGGGCGAGACGGTTCTCGGTGGGCAGGTCGGCGGTGAGCGCGGCGAGCTCGTCGGAGCGGCGGGCGGCGAGGGCGAGTTCCATGCGGCGGATGAACGTGTCGTGGGAGAGCCGGCCCATGGCGACGCCGTCCCGCAGCACCTTCAGCGCCTTGTCGCGCTCCGCGTCGGACAGCCGCGCGGGATACGTGGGGAACTCGAAGGACGACGTCACCTGGTGATTGTCGGTCAGCGCGGCCGGGCTGTCCAGAAAACGGGGAAACGGCCGCCTCGCGCGCGTGCCCGGCGACACCGGCCGCAAAAGGGAACATTCACAAGCGGATTGATCTCTCATGGCGCAGGATGGACGGGCTACATCACGGTGAGCAGACGAAGGGGAACCGTCCGTGCAGTTCGAGGTGTGGGCACCACAGGCCGGCCGAGTGACGCTCGAGTGCGACGGTGTCACGCGCGCGTTGGAGCGCGATCCGGAGCGGGAGGGGTGGTGGCGGGGGGACGCCGACGCGCGGGACGGGTCCCGGTACGGCTTCTCGCTGGATGGCGGCCCCGTGCTGCCGGATCCGAGGTCCCGGCGGCAGCCGGACGGTCCGGACGGGCTGAGCGCGGTCGTGGACCACGAGCGGTACACCTGGCGCGCCGAGTGGGCGGGGCGCCCGCTGCCGGGTGCGGTGCTGTACGAGCTGCATGTCGGTACGTTCACGCGCGAGGGCACGTTCGACGCGGCGGCCGAACGGCTCGGGCATCTCGCCGGGCTGGGCGTGACGCATGTGGAGCTGATGCCGGTGTGTCCCTTCCCGGGGCGGCACGGCTGGGGGTACGAGGGGGTGTCGCTGTGGGCGGTGCACGAGCCGTACGGCGGGCCCGAGGGGCTGAAACGGTTCGTCGACGTCGCGCACGCGCTGGGGCTGGGGGTCGTCCTGGACGTCGTCCACAACCATCTGGGGCCGTCGGGCAACTATCTGCCGCAGTTCGGCCCGTACTTCACGGACACGCACCACACGCCGTGGGGGGCCGCCGTCAACCTGGACGCGCCCGGCTCGGACGAGGTGCGGACGTATCTCGTGGACAGCGCGCTGGCGTGGCTGCGGGACTACCGGATCGACGGGCTGCGGCTGGACGCGGTGCACGCGCTGGCGGACACGCGCGCGTACCACTTCCTGCAGGAGCTGTCGGCGGCGGTGGACACGCTGGCGGCCGACACGGGCCGGCCGCTGTTCCTGATCGCCGAGTCGGACCTGAACGACCCGCGCATGATCATGCCCCGCGAGGAGGGCGGCTTCGGTGTGCAGGCGCAGTGGAACGACGACTTCCACCACGCCCTGCACGCGGCGCTGACCGGTGAGTCGCAGGGCTACTACGCGGACTTCGCCCGCGCGGGCCTCGCCGGTCTGGCCAAGACGCTCACCGGTGGCTTCTTCCACGACGGGACGTACTCCAGCTTCCGCGGCCGCAGTCACGGGCGTCCGCTGGACCGCACCCGGGTGGCGGGACACCGGCTGCTCGGGTACAGCCAGACCCACGACCAGGTCGGCAACCGGGCCCAGGGCGACCGGCTGTCCGCGCTGGTCTCCCCCGGCCTGCTGGCGTGCGCGGCGACGCTGGTGCTGACCGCGCCGTTCACGCCGATGCTGTTCATGGGCGAGGAGTGGGCGGCGGGCACGCCGTGGCAGTTCTTCACGGACCACACCGATCCGGAGCTCGCCAAGGCGGTACGGGACGGCAGACGCCGGGAGTTCGCGGCGCACGGCTGGGCCGAGGAGGACGTCCCCGACCCGCAGGACCCGGCGACCCGGGACCGCTCCTGCCTCGACTGGTCGGAGCCGGAACGCGAGCCCCACGCGCGCGTGCTGGCCTGGTACCGCCGGCTGCTCGCACTGCGCCACGAACAGCCCGACCTCACCGACCCCGACCTCGCCGACACGAAGGTGGCCTACGACGAGGAGGCCCGCTGGCTGGCCTTCCGCCGCGGCGACATCCGCGTCGCCGTCAACCTCTCCCCCACCCCGGCGGCCATCCCCCTGGGCGCCCCGAACGCCCGCGTCCTGGCCACCTGGGAGCCGGTCGACACCCCGGGCCCGGACGGCGTACTGCACCTGCCCGGCGAGTCGGCGGTGGTACTGCTCCAGGACTGACCGCTCCCGCGGCGGCATGCCGACGCCTGCCATGCCGCCGCGCTGCTCAAGTCACGCGGCGGCACCGGCAGTTGCTCACCGGTGGCCACCGAAGCGCGAGCATCTGGGGGTCGCCGGGCTGATCGGAGCCGGGCTCGTGCTCGCCGGCACCGGCTGGGGCCGCAGGATCGAGCGGCTCCATCGTGAGCGGCCCGCAGCCGGAGACGGGAGTGTCAGACCCGTTCGAGAGGCCGGTGCGGCCCCGTCGGGAGCTTTGCCGTGATCGTGTCGCCGGGGCGGACCACGCCGCCCTGCTGCACGACGCTCATGATCCCGGCCTTGCGGACGACGTTCCCCGCCTCGTCGCGGCCGACCACCTGCTTGAGCAGGCCGTCCTGGAAGGCGTCGATCTGCACGCAGGGGTTGCGCAGGCCCGTGACCTCAAGGACGGCCTCGTCGCCGATGTGCAGCAGGGTGCCGGTGGGCAGGGCGAGCAGGTCGATGCCGCGGGTGGTGATGTTCTCGCCCAGCTGGCCGGGCGCCACCTCGAAGCCCGCGCGGCCGACCTCGGCGAACAGCTCCTCGTGGATGAGGTGCACCTGACGCAGGTTCGGCTGGGTGGGGTCCTGTGCGACGCGCGAGCGGTGCTTGACCGTCACCCCTGCGTGCACATCGCCCTCGACGCCGAGCCCGGCGAGCAGCGTGATGCTCTCCCGGTTCGGCTTGGTGAACGAGTACTCCCCGTTGCTGCTGACCGCCGTCACTGTCCCCGTCATGCTGCGAGCCCCCTCCTCGGCTTCCGAGATCACCCACCACCCTACGGGCCCGTCCTGTCACGGGCGGCGGCGTGGGCGGGCCTTGTGGGTGTCGGAGATGTGGGACGTGAGGGCGATGGACGCGGTGGCGCGGTCGTAGGAGAGCTGGGCCACGCGCGCGTAGAGGCAGTCGATGATCAGCAGGACAGAGTGGCGCGCGCCGAAGCCGCCGTGCCGGAAGCTGGTCTCGCCGGAGGTCGAGACGAGGTGGATCGCCGCGGCCTGGGCGGCGGGCGAGCGGGGGTCGGAGGTGATGACGACGGTCGTCGCCCCGCGCTCGGCGGCCAGTTGCAGCGGGCCGAGCACCTCGCGGGTGCTGCCCGAGTGCGAGAGCGCCACCGCGACGTCGGCGGGCGTCAGCAGGGACGCCGAGGTCTCCGCCGCGTGCACCTCGGTCCAGCCCCTGGCCTGGCAGCCGATCCCGAAGAGCCGGGCCTCCGCCTCCCGGGCGAGGACACCGGAGGCGCCCACGCCGTAGATGTCGATGCGGCGGGCCTTCACCAGGGCCCGCGCCGCCCGGTCCAGCGCCTCGCGGTCCAGGCGCTCGACGGTCGCCCGCAGCGCCTGGAGGTCCGCGTGCGCGATGACCTCGATGACCTGGTCCAGGCTGTCGTCGGGGCCGATGTCGGGGCCGAGCGGTCTGTCCCGGGTGGGGTGGTCCTGCGTGAGCTGCCCCTGTTCCTTGGCGAGTTCGAGGAGCAGTGCCTGGTAGGAGTCGAGCCCGAGGGCCCGGCAGAAGCGGGTGACCGTCGCCTGGGAGGTGCCCGTGCGGCGGCCGAGGTCGGCGGCCGAGGTGTGGGCGAGCGCGGCCGGATCGGCGAGGACGTGTTCGGCGACCTTGCGCAGCGAGGCGGTCAGCCGGGGCAGTTCGGAGTGGATCAGTGCGGTGATCACGGCGGGGCTCGGCTCGATTCGTCGGGGTGTGCTTCGGGTCGGCCACAGGGCCTTGCCAGGACCTGATTCTATCAACCACCATGCAGTGTGCTAGATGAATCACTGAAACAGGAAGCGGTCGCTGCTCGGCCTTCCCTGCTGTTGGGGATCGACGCCGGGGGCACCCGGACCCGCGCCTACTGCGCCGACACGGCGGGCGAGCCGATCGGCACGGGTGACAGCGGCCCCGGGAACGCGCTCGGTGTGCGCCCCGCCGACCTCGTACGGCACTTGTGCGAGGCCATGGCCGCCGCCGTACCGGAGGAGCTGCGCGGCGCCGTGACGGCGGTCGCGGGCGGGTTCGCGGGCGGTGGGCCGGGGCGGGGCCGGGACATCGCGCTCTCATGTCTTGCGGAGGCGCTGGACGCCCTGGGTGCGGGGACCGCCGCCATGGAGGTGTACGGCGACGCCGAGGTCGCGTTCGCCTCCGGGCCCGGGG